>DATCDS010000039.1:0-18546 GCA_036510515.1 Vulcanimicrobiaceae bacterium | reverse complement strand
AGCAACGCGGCATCGACGCGTCCGCGCGCGGCCAGCGCACCATCGCGGTCGAATTTCTGCGCGCCATCGGTACGCCGACGCACCAGCGCGTCGATGAGCATGTTGCCCGGGCCGCTGTCGTAGGCCAGCACGTCGAACGCGCCGTCGGCCCCGCGCCGCAGGCCGCGCGGGAGCGCGGTGAAGTTTGCGATGCCGCCCAGATTGAGCGCGACGCGCTCTTCGTCGGCATCGGCCAGCATCACCGCATCGAAGTATGGAACCAGCGGCGCTCCGCACCCGCCGGCCGCCGTGTCGGCGGTGCGAAAATCGTAGCAGACCGTCGTGCGAAGCGCCTCGCGAATTGGAAACGCATCGCCGATCTGCAGAGAAATGTGCCGCCCACCGTCGTGCCAGATCGATTGGCCGTGAGAAGCGACGAAGTCGACGCGGCGTTCGCGCGCCACCGCACCGGCCGCGCGCGCGAGCGCCATACCGACCTCGCGGTGCAAGGTCGCCAACTGGGCGATGGTTCCCGGACTGGGCGGCAATGCGGCCGGCAACGCGTCGGCCAGATCGGGCGCGAATGGCTGCGTGACGAAATCGAGCAGGTCGATGGCGTAGCCGTCACCGCGCGGCCGAATCTCCACCAGCGCCGCGTCGATGCCGTCTAGCGACGTTCCGCTCATGAGGCCAACGGCGATCACGCGGCGACCTCGTCAACCAGCGCGCTGTAAAAGGCCGCGCGCAACCCGACGGTGTCGCGGCGACCGAAATACACGGTATTTGTCAGCAAGACGCCTTGCAGGTCGGCGGCCGGGTCCGCCCAGATGCAAGTGCCCACAAAACCCGTGTGCCCGAACGATGACGCTGAGAAGCGCGGTCCGCACGAGTTCTGATCGCTGGTCTTGAGCGCCCAGCCCAATCCGCGCCGCAGCACCGGATCTGCGGCCTGCTCGCGCGTCGCGTCGCTCACCAGCTCGATCGGAAGTCCGTTGGACCCGCGCCCGCACAGCGCCCCGAGAAAACGTTCGCCCAAACGCGCCACATCGGCGGCGGTTCCAAACAGGCCGGCGTGTCCGGCGACGCCGCCCATGAAATACGCTTTCTCGTCGTGCACGACACCCTGCACGCGGCCGCGCCAGCCATCGTCCTCGGTGGCCGGGATGTCGCGGTGTTCGGGCAACGCCGGCCGATACATTGCCCCGGCATCGCGCACCACGCGCGTCAGCGCTGCGCCCCGCACGCGTTCGAGCAACGCGCCCAGCGCGATGAACCCGAGATCCGAATAGACGACCTTCTCGCCGGGCACGCCGATCAGCTCGCGGTCGAGCGCGTACTCCTCGACGTTGTATCCAAGCAACTGACGAAAATCGGCGCCGCTGTTGAAACCGGCGTCGTGCGCGAGGATACGTCGAAGGGTGATGGTTTCGTGCGGCGTCCCCTTCCACCGCGGGAACCACCGCGTCAGCGGCTCGTCGAGCGCGATCGCGCCGTCGGCGACGCACTGCAGTGCCGCGGTCGCCGAGAAGAGTTTGGTCAGCGATGCGAGATCGAAGCGCGTATCGACGTACACCGGCCGCGCGAACGCGTCGTCACGGGTCGTCCCGTAGGCGCGTTCGAAGACCGGCCGGCCGCGATGCTCGATGCGCGCCACGGCGGCGGTGAACTCCGTCCCGCACGCACGCGACAACATGGCATCGACGCCTTCGAATTCAGACAGCGGACATCTCCAAGGGCACGTGGCCCCGTGGAGGATGTCCGCCGAAGAGGACGTCGGCCAAACCGCCCAGCGACGGCCGGTCGTCCCCATAGGTACACAGCACCGTGCGCGCGTCATCGAAGGACAGCGCGTCGAACGGTTCGCGCGTGGAGACCACGATGGCGTCCGGCCGTCGCGCCACGATTTCACGCACCGCGCGTTCCTGCCGCGCATAGACGTGCGCGCGGCGCATCAGGACGATCGGTCGCAGCCCCGATGCGTCCAGTTTGGCCAGCGCGTCGTCGATCTGTTCGTCGGTCGGATCGAGCGGTACGACGATCTCGTGCAGGGCCGGCGCCTCGCGACGCAACGACGGATGGACGCTGTGGGTGCCCACGACGCCCTCGGTGGTCGTGCTCTCAAAGGAGATCGCCACGTCGGCCGTCGGATCGGCGTGCGGCACGCCGCGCAGCAGCGTCACCGCCTCGCGCCCGATCTCGCGGGCGATTCCGGGATGTGGCGCGGGCGCATCCAGCGGTTCGGGCGCACGCATGCCGGCGCGCAGGCGGCGGACCCGTTCGTACGCCTCTTCCAAACGGGCGCGCGAAATAGCGCCGCTCGCAACGGCAGCTTCGATGGCTTCGACGCTCTCGCGCGCGGTCTGCAGGCTGTGGCTGATCAGCACGCAGTCGGCGCCCGCAGCGATCGCCAGGGCGGCGCCTGGGGCGCTGCCGACGCCGCGCGCGATCGCGTCCATCTGCATGCAATCGGTGAAGACGACGCCATCGTAGCCGATCTCGTCGCGCAGAATCCCGGTCAAAATCGCGCGTGACAGCGTCGCCGGGCGATCCGGATCGAGCGCGCGCACCACGATGTGCGCGGTCATCAACGCTTGGGCGTCGGGCAGGAGCCGCGCGAACGGAACCAAATCGCGCGCGCGGAACGTCGCCTCGTCCAAGTCGATGCTCGGAAGGTTCAAGTGTGAATCGACCGCGGTCGACCCGTGGCCGGGGAAATGCTTGTAGGTCGCAACGATCCCGCCCTCGCGCAGGCCTGCAGCAAACGCGCCGGCGAATGCGATGACTTGCTGCGGATCGCTGCCAAACGAACGCGTGCCGATGACCGTGTTCATGCGTTCGAGCGCGAGGTCGAGCACCGGAGCGAAGTTGACGTTGAGGCCGGCGCGACGCAGATCGAAGGCCGTCTGCTCGCCAGCGCGTCGGGCCAACTCGACGTTGCCGGTCGCGGCTACGGCCATCATCGACGGAATCTCTTCGATGCCTTCGCGGATGCGCAGGACGCGTCCGCCTTCTTGATCGATGCCCAACACCGGTGGCAGATCGGCCGGAAAGCACGCGCGTAACGCGTCGGTCAGCGTTCGCGTTTGCTCGACCGACTCGACGTTGCGCCCGAACAACACGAAGCCGGCCAGCGGCACTTCGGCCAACGCGGCGACGACGTCGTCACCTAAGGTCGTACCGTTGAAACCGACCGCGACGACCCCTGCGGCCATTCGGCGAAGGTCGTTCATGAAAGAGCCTCCTGCGTCTGCGAATCGAAACGGACGATGCGGTCGCGTGGAAAGATCAAGGCGACGTTATCGCCGCGGCGGCCGGCTGCGGCCGACGCCACGCGCGCGATCGCCGTACCGTACGCCGTGGTGACGTACAGGTAGGCATCGGCGCCGGCGCGTTCGCGCCGCACGATTTCGCCGCGCACGGGACCGTCGTCACCGACGAGTACATGCTCGGGCCGAATTCCGATCGTTACGCTTCCCATTCCCAACAATTCCGACACGTCGGCAAACAGATTCATCGGTGGCGTTCCCAAAAACCTTGCCACGCGCACGTTTCGCGGCGAGTCGTAGACCGCTTGCGGCGCGCCGGCTTGCTCGATGCGGCCGTCGACGAGCACCATCAGTCGGTCGCCCAGGGCCATCGCCTCGACGTGATCGTGGGTCACATAGAGCATTGGGCCCGCAAAGCGTTCTCGCACGCGGACGACCTCGTCGCGCACGCGCGCCCGCAAGGCTGGGTCCAAGTGGGCGACCGGCTCGTCGAGCAGCAGCGCGGCCGGATCCGAGAGCAGCGCGCGGCCGATCGCCACGCGTTGACGTTGTCCGCCCGAGAGCCGGCGTGCCGGACGGTCGAGCAGATCCTCGATATCGAGGGCACGAGCGAGTTCGGCGATGCGCGCGGAATCCGGACGTTCGCGCATCGCAAAGCGCAAGTTTTCCGCTGCGGTCATGCGCGCCACGAGCGCGTCGTCCTGAAAAACCATCGCGATGCGCCGTTGCTGGGGGGAAACGGCGGTCAGATCCCGGTCGTCCATGACGACGCGGCCGCTGTCGGGACGCTCCAGCCCGGCGACGACGCGAAGAAGCGTGCTCTTTCCGGCTCCCGAAGGTCCGACGATCGCCAACGTCCTTCCGGCCGGAACGTCAAACGAAACGCCGTCTAACGCGATGCGTTGCTCGGCAAAACGCTTTCGCAGTTCGCGCGCGACCAGCACCGCTAGCGGAGAATGCGAATGATCTGCGCGACCATGCGGCCGTTGACTTCGCTGGCTTGGATCGACACGTGCATGCCCCGGACGACGTCGGTCAGGGTGCCGTAGTCGCTGCCGCGAAGGATCGTCGTGCTGGGCAGCACCACCAACGCAAACTTCCCTTGACGAGTGTCGACCAGGAGTTGGCCCTGGCCATAGTCGATGCCGATGACCTCACCGACGATCGTCCCGCGATCCCGCGCGCGATCGTCGCCGGAGTTGTAGAAGCCCGGGCCGCCGGGCGGAGCCGCGGACACGGGAAGACATGCCGCGCCCATCAGAAGCGCGGGAATCGTCCATATCGCAATCGACCGCCGGATATCCATCTACCTCTTAACGCCAGTTTACGAGCGCTCGTTTCGCCCGGAGCCCGGGCCGCCTTTATGCCAGAGCAGCTCGGTACGCCTGCAACGCGTCGCTGTCGCCTTTCCGGGCCCGCTCGGCGAGGTCCCGTAAGCCAACCACGCCGGCATCGCTCGCGCTCTTGCCGGCCAAGGTGAGCCGCAAGGCAACCAAGGCTAGATCGGGCGTTCGATCGCGCAAGAGCCGCAGCCCTTCGAGATACGGACCGACGTTGGCGGACGCCGTCTCTTTCAAGAGCGCGGCGACCAGTTCGGGCTTGGCGGGTCGACCTTCGAGCAGATAGCCGTCGAGGAGCGTTTCCATGCGCGTCGGATTCGACATCCCCAAGGCGCCCTCAGGCTTTTTGCGGTAGCATACGTGCATGAAGATGTTGTTTGCGGGCGCCATGGTCGTTGGGATTCTCGCGTTGGCCGCTTGCGGCGCAACCGGGAACAACGGTCCGGCCCCATCCCAGACGTCGTGTCCGATTCCCACCGGCGCGCAAATGATCTATCCGATCCCGGGCGCGACGGCGGTTCCCGACGCACCGCAGCAGATCGTGATCGCCGTGCCGTCGGCCCTCTCCACCTCGCTCAACGCGATCGTCGATAACTCGACCAGCCAGACCGACGCCAACGTCAACGGCTTCTACGCTTCGCTTTTCCAAACGATTCAGCCCAGCCAGGTCCCGCAACCCGCGGCTACCCCCTCCTTCGCCAATCCGATCTATGAAAGTTCGGCCGTCGGCGTCACGTTCAAATCGGCCACCACTCTCTACGTCTTCCTCAACGACGAGGCCAGCAATTGCTTGCCGACGCAGTTTTCCAGCTTCACGACGCAGTAGTCTCCCCCATGCGATTTGCAACCTGCGCGCTGCTTGCGATCGTGCTCGCGACCGCCTCCTACGGGCGGGCGGCCGCCGCCGATTCACTGGGCATCGTCGCCTGCACCGTCGTGGCCGTTCAAATGATGGACGACGTCGATTCGGCCAGCGCCCTGCCCGGCGACTTCTTTCGTTTCGAAACCGTTAACGCGGTCACGCGCCGGCAAACCATCGTCATCCCGGCCCGCACGATGGGCTACGGCGTCGTTGCCGTGGCTTCGCCGGCCGGACGTAGCGGCCGCGCCGGAACGCTCGTGCTCGAACCGCGCTATCTGGTTCTTCCCAATCACACACGTTTGGGCGTGGTGCTCGACCATAACGCCAGCGACATGCAACGCAGCGGCGCCACGGGGGACGCCCCCGGCTACCTCGGCGCGATCCCGGTCCCCGTCCTCGGCGCCGCGATCGGCATCTTCAATTACTTTCACCACGGCAAGAACATCGAGGTCAAGAAAGGCACCGTCTTCACCATCTTCCCCAGCGACGACCCCTCCGTAGAAGACTGCCAAATCCACCCCGCATTATAGAAACCCACGGCCATCGCAGATTAACGTTCCAGAACGCCGCCGGCTCCAACGGAACGCCGATGCGGCGAGAGGCGCGACCCACGCGGCGACTTATACGACAGTTCGCCGTAGCCTTGCGCGTATGGAACGCGCGCGTCGCGTACGTCGATGGCGTAGCTCCCCGGGGGCAAGCGTTCGATCCGAAAGCGCCCGCTTGAGTCGGTCTGCGCGGAGGTACGAGCGGTCGGTGCGCTCACCAGCACCGCGACCCCGGCCGGCGGTTTTCCCGCAGCATCGCTGACGCTTCCCTGCACGACCGTTTGCGCCGAGGCGGGAAACGGACGGCCAAACACAAACAGTAGCGCGACAACCAATGAGAGCGCGCGCCCAGCGGGCGTTACGTGGAGCATCGTGTCGAATTACCTGCGTTACTTAGTGCTGATCCCCTGCCTCCTCGTATGCGCCGTTCCGGCGGCGGCACGCGCTCAATCCGTCGTTACCTTGAGCGGCACCGTCGGCGATGCCAACGGCGCACCGATCGCGGGTGCGACCGTGACCGTGCGACCGGGTCGGGGCCCGTCGACGCACACCGATGCGCGGGGAACCTTTGAAATCGACAATCTGACCGCGGGAACCTACTCCGTCACCGCGAGCAAGCCCGGCTACGTCGATACAACGCTGGTCGACGTCGTCGTGAATGCCTCAAGCGCGCGGGTCGCGCTGGTGTTGTCGGCGGCGACGCTCTCGTCGCTCGAAGAGATCGCACACGTGCAAAGCCGGCAAGGGCAATTCAACGACAGCGCCTCGGCGGTAACCAACGTGTCGCGTGCCACCTTCCGCGATCAGGGTCAAATCCAAATCGGCCACGTGCTCGATCAAACGCCGGGGATCGTCTCGGCGCGGCCCGGCAGCGCGGACGCTGCGGTTCCCGGGTCCATCACCTCGCCCAACCTGCGCGGGGCGTTGGACTATGAAAAGGCGACGCTGCTCGACGGGCATCCGCTCATCAACGGCAAGAACGGCGATTACCCGACGATGCTGGTGAACTCGATGTTGTTCGACAGCATCGAAGCCGTGGAAGGGCCGACCGCATTCGCACCGGAGATCAACTACGGAATCGGCGGCACGCTCAACTTCCGCACGGCCGATCCGTCGCTGCATCCGCAGGGCGAGGTTTCCGTCGGCATGGACAACACGTCGGGCGCCTTCTCCGACTTGCGCTTCAGCTCGACCACGCCCAACGGCCGGCTGGGCTACCTGATCGATCTGGTGAGCTATGGTACGCAGGGACCGCTGCACGAATATCCCAGCTACGTCGCGCTGCCCTCGGGTGCGACGATCAACGGTTACGGGAAAATCTCCGGCACGACCGCCTCGACCTCGCTCAACGGCTACACGACCGCGTATCCGACGGCGGCGCAGGGCGCGCTGGGCAATCCCAACAACGCGCTCAATAGTTTGGTCGCGTGCTGTCAATACGTCAACTCCGATTATCTGAACCGCGGCGAAATTCTCAAAGCACAATACCACTTCTCGCCGACCACGTCGTTTACCGGAGCCTACATCGGCATTCAGTCGCAGTACGACGGCCCGTCGTCGGGGTTTATCCAGCAGAACGACGTCTTTGCACCGGCGGCACAGTATGCCGGCAGCGGGCAGCTTTTCGCGCCCGGACAATCGTTCCTGATGAACGCGAAGACCACGCTGCCCGACGCACGCCTCTACGACAACGAGCCGATGTTCGAAGGCGAACTGCGCACCGCCGTCGGTAACGACACCCTGCTGGGGCGCTTTTACAGCGGAATTCTCGCGCGGCAAACGACTTCGGACTTGTCTGCTCCCTCCGCCAACTACACGACCGGACCGATGACGCTCTGGGGCACGGCCACGATCGGCGGGGCGACCGTGCCGTTCGAAGGCACCTCGGCCACGGTGACGGTTCCCACGCCGTATTCCAACTCCGTGGAGCACGATCAGCTGCGCGGCGGATCGTTCGAATGGGACCACCCGATCGGCGATAACCTGCTAACCGTCGCCATCGATCGCAACACCTCGCTGACCAATGCGTACGCGGTGACCGGCAACGCCAACAATCCGCTAGGCACCCGGTCGACCTCGATCGCGGCGGGAACGCGCCAGGATTTCACGACCTATCTGCTACGCGGAACGTTTGCGGTCAACCCGAAGACGCAGTTGACGCTGGCCAACTACTTCAACACGTATCGCAGCACGTACACGCCGGCGACAACCAGCGGCGTCTTCACGTTCGCGACGGTGACCACGATGCACGACGATCCGCGCATCGGGCTGACCTACCGCGCGAGCCCGCAGATGACGCTGCGCTTCTCGGCGGGCTCGGCGATCGCCCCGCCGTATCCGGCGCTGATCGACAACCTCAACACGACGCCCGCGCAAGCCTACACGTCGGGCTCGACCAGCGTCACCATCGCGCAAAACTCCGGCACCCTGTTGCCCGAGACGTCGTTCGGCTACGATATCGGCGGCGACGTGCGCGTGGGGGGCGGTGCGATCCTTTCGGCCGACGCCTATCTGACCAACCTGCACGATCAGTTCGTCGGCGTCGTCTACCCCAGCGGCACGACCTTTACGCCGCCGGGCGGTTCGCCGATCCCGGTCTATATCACGACCAATCAAAACATTTCGCAGAGCCGATTCGAGGGGCTCGAAGCCACGCTCACCAAGGATCCCGCGGTCGGCTGGGGATACACGGTCTCCGGTGCGTTGCAGCGCGCCTACGCCTACGACATCTCGCCCAGCTTCTATACGACGGCGGCAGGTGGTTTCACAACCAATCTCGGCGTGGTCGACGGTTCGAACTTCGATGGTTTCAACACACCGTTTTTCAACGGCATCTCCAACAAGAGCGAAGCCTACTCGCAGGGCTATGCGAGCGCTCACGTCCGCGGCTCGCACGGACAATACGCGTTGCTGGGCGCCACGCTCTACGGATCCAACAACACCTACAACATCCCGGCGTTTTACGCTTGGAACGCGAGCTATCGCCAACCCTTGGGCAGTAAGGGATTGTCGCTGCAGCTCTCGGGCGATAACATCTTCAACGCCGATTCGCTCGCGTACGTTCAATACGGCACCGGCATCGGCGCACCGCTAGCCAACGGCCAATACGGCCTGCGCAGCACCGTGCCGTACGGGCCGGCGACTTTCCGCATGACGCTCACGAGGGAATTCTAACCTCGCCGTAACGTGCCCTGGGGGCGCAAACC
The DNA here is from genome assembly GCA_036510515.1 of Vulcanimicrobiaceae bacterium. GTDB lineage: Bacteria > Vulcanimicrobiota > Vulcanimicrobiia > Vulcanimicrobiales > Vulcanimicrobiaceae > JALYSX01. Next base: position 9,345 of record DATCDS010000039.1, on the reverse strand, counting down.
CTTGCTGCGGCGAAGTTTGGGGGGACTCTGATTGCCCTCCCCGTCCCGACCTGAGATGATGCATCCGATGAACAAGATTTTGACCGCCTTCGGCGCGGCATTGCTAGGGGTTTGCCTCCTTGCTTCGCCGTTGTACTCCGCGCCGGCGGCGCCGCCGGTGGTCGCCCCGAACGTCCCAAACACGTTGCGCCTGCTGGGCGCCAACTTTTACGCGAAGGTCGATTGGCACTCCGTGGCGCTGGACGCGACGAGGGCCATCGGCGCCGCGACCAAGGCCCACAAGCCCGCTAGCTTTCCGTGCGCGGCGCGCGTTAGCGATATCGACTCGGCGATTGGTTGCATCCAATCCTCGATCGACGGCGCGGCTCGCAAGACCGGAACCAGCGCGACCGATCTGTCGTATGCGGCCTTGCGGGGCGTTGCCAAGGGGACGCACGATCGCTGGGCGGCCTTCTTCTCGCCCAAGGAATACGCGCAGTTCAACCAGATGTTCACGCCCAACTCGATCTCGGGCATCGGCGTTCTGCTGCAGGTCAATAAGGCGCAACCGGCGTCGGCGTACTTCGTGATGCCCGGAAGCCCGGCCGACCAAGCCGGACTCAAGTCCGGCGATCAGATCGTCACGGTCGACGGCCATCCAACCATCGGACTTGCCGTCGACGGCGTGTCGCATCTCTTGCGCGGCGCGACCGGAACGCACGTGCACGTCTTGTCCGAGAACGCCTCGGGCGCGAAGGTCACGCTAGACATCGTTCGGCACATCGTGCGCCCGCCGACGGTGATCTACCAGCAGCTGGGCGGCAACATCGGTTACGTGGCGGTCGATATCTTCGGCAGCGATACCGGCGCCGAGTTCGCGACCGACATCGATCGCCTGCGCCAAGGCGGCGCGAAGGCATTCGTCATCGACCTGCGCTACGATGGCGGCGGAATGGTGGATGCGGCCTTGCAAGTCTCCTCGCAGTTCGTTTCGAACAGCCCGATCGTCTCGGTCGAATCGCGCGGCTCGCACGTCACGACCGAATACGGCGACGGCTTCCCCGCACCTAGCGAACCGATCGTCGTCTTGGTCAACGGCTACACGGCCTCGGCCTCGGAGATCGTCGCCGCGGCCCTGCAAGATAACGGCGTCGCGAAACTGCTGGGCACCCGCACGTTCGGCAAGGGCGTCATGCAAGACGTCTATTCGCTCCCCGACGGCAGCGGTTTTAAGTTTACCTACGCGCGCTACTTCACGCCCAACCATCACAACATCAACGGCAAAGGCATCACGCCCAACGTCGTGGTCGCCGAAAATCAGCACGCGATCCTGGGCGATCCCAAACATGACAAGCAGCTGCAATCCGCAATGACCCTGCTCGCCGCCCAAATCGCCTCAACCCAAGCCGCTTCAACGCAGCCCTAGGGCGCTATGCGATGGGCGCTCACCGTGACACCTAGAAGCTTGGATAATTAGCGCCTATAGCGGAATGTTCGGCAACCCATGGCGCGCGGTCCAGAATACCCCGAGCACCAAGCCAACAATAACGCCAATCCACAACAGATTGGCAAAGAGAACACCGCGTATGTAGCCTCGATGGCGCCTCGTTAGGAGCAGGGCACACAAGGCGATGGCCAAGGCGACAATCCAGAGAACCAGCCCAGACGACGGTGCGCCGAATATTGCGTAACCAAACAGCTGTTCAAGAAGGACCTTAAATAGCGGAATACCATTTCGATAGCTAAAACCAATCGTCGGCACAAACAAGAAACGGCCTACGCCAAATCCAAACGCCGCAAACAGCGTCAACGCTATTGCCTGAACAGACAGGTAACACGTTCTAACGAAAAGCCGCATAGAGCACTCTCGCGCTAGTATGGGACACTTGGGCCCCAGCCAAGGTCAACCGGAACCGCCCAGATCATGCCCGGTACCTCGCCATCCTGGCTCATCACCGGCAAGTTCCTTGCCCGAATACGCTTTCCCGCAACGTCGCAGGCGCAGACAGTAGAGCGGCGACCCGCGGTTCGACTTCGCTCGCTTCGCGAACTACGCTCACCGTGACACACGAGCTTCTGCTCGCCGTGTCGCAATGGTGTCTTTGGCCGCTTAAGTCGTAGGATTTGCCAGGGGGTGGCGGGATGATGGCGTAGGGGGTAGGCGGAGGTTCTAGCGCGTGGATTTGGTGGCGGCGGACCGGTTGCAGTTTGCGTTTACGATCATGTTCCATTACCTGTTCCCGATTGGGACGATGGGCTTGGCACCGTTCGTGGCGTGGTACCACTTCAAAGCGTGGCGCGACGACGACGCAGAAGCCGGCCGCATCGCGGCGTTCTGGACGAAGATCTTCGCGATCAACTTTGCCGCCGGCGTCGTGACCGGGATTCCGATGGAGTTCGCCTTCGGCACCAACTGGGCGGCGTTTTCGGCCAAGAACGGTGCGGTCGTCGGGCAGCCGCTGGCGCTCGAAGGCATCTACGCCTTCTTCCTCGAGTCGATCTTCTTGGGAGTCTTGCTCTACGGCCGCACGCGCGTCGCACGCGGATTGCACGTCGTATCCGCGGTGCTGGTCTGTCTGGGTTCATGGCTGTCGGGTTACTTTATCGTCGTCACCGACGCGTGGATGCAGCATCCCGTCGGCGGATCGCTGGGTGCCCTGCTGACCAATCCCTTTGCGTTGTGGCAGTTTGTTCACGTGATCGTCGGCGCGCTGCTCGCGGGTGGATTCATCGTCGCGGGCGTCGGCGCGTTCTACCTGCTCGCGCGACGCGACGACGGTATCGGGCGTCGGTTCGTGCGAGCCGGCGTGCTGACCGGATTGCTCTTTTCGCTGCTGGCCATCTTCCCAACCGGCGATCGCAACAGCGCCGACGTTACCAAATACCAGCCGGTAAAGTTGGCGGCGATGGAAGGTTTGTTCGACTCGACGCGCGGCGCGCCGCTGGCGATCATCGGCATGCCCGACGTGCCCTCGCGTAAGCTGATCGACCCGGTCGTCGCTCCCAGCGTGCTGTCGTTCTTGGCCTACGGAAGCTTCACGGCCAACGTTGACGGACTGAACGCCTACGCGACGACGCTCTGGCCGCCGGTCGAACTGACCTATTACGCCTATCACGTCATGGTCGGTCTGGGCACGATCTTTGCGGCGTTGAGCGCGATGTCGGTGCTGCTGCTATTGTGGCGACGCCGGTTGTTCGAGGCGCGCTGGCTGTTGTGGCTGCTGCTGTTGACGATCCCGTTTCCGTACATCGCCAACGAAGCCGGCTGGGTCGTCACCGAGGTCGGGCGTCAACCGTGGATCGTGTACGGCCTCATGCGTACGTCGGCGGGCGTCTCCCCCAACGTCCCCGCCGGCGAAACGATCTTCACGATCATCGGGTTTGCCGGCATGTACTTCCTGATCGGCGTGCTCTTCTTATTCCTGACCCTGCGAGAGGTCGGGGTGGGTCCAAATCACGCCCAGCGTCCCGCCGTCGAGGCGTCCGAATGAACTCCATCGGCTTCGCATTGCTGGCGGCGATGGTCACGATTTACGTCTTGCTCGACGGATACGATCTGGGAACCGCAACGATCTCGCCGTTTCTCGCGCGCACGTCGCAAGAGCGCGGCGAAGCGATGCGCTCGATCGGGCCGTTCTGGAACGGCAACGAGGTGTGGCTGATCGCGACGGGGGGAGTTCTGTTTGCCCTGTTCCCGCAAGCCTACGCCAGCGCGTTTTCGGCGTTCTATCTACCGTTTACGATCGTCCTGTGGATGCTGATGTTCCGCGGCCTCGCGATGGAACTGCGCAATCATTTTACGATGCCGATGTGGCGGGACTTTTGGGATTTCGCTTTCTCGGCCTCCAGCGCTCTGCTCGTCCTGCTGTTCGGCGTCGCGTTGGGCAACCTCGTGCGCGGCGTGCCGCTCAATGCATCGGGGTATCTGCTGGGAACGTTGGGCTTCTTGCTCAATCCGTACGCACTATGCATCGGCGTCCTGGCGCTGGTCGCCCTCGCGCTGCATGGCGCGCTGTGGCTGGCAATGATGACGAGCGGTGCACCGGCCCGGCGCGCGCGCGGCGCCGTCCCCGCGCTGACCGTCGCGGTCGCGGCCCTCTACCTCGCGGCGAGCGCCGCGACGTGGAGCGTTCACGCCGTCGACCCGCAGCGTCGATGGATCGTCGCGCTGCCGTTAATCTGCTTGGGGGCGCTCGCCGGCGTCGTGCTGGCAACTCGGCGCGGCGCGACGCGCTGGGCCTTCGTTTTCTCTTCGGCGTTCTTGGCCGGGCTGCTCGCCGGTGCGGCGACGGCCCTCTATCCGTTCCTGATCCCGTCGCTTCCGCGCGGCGGCGGCATCTCGATTCAAACGATGGCCGGCGGCAGCGTCGCGGTCATCACCTTCGTTGCCATCGCCGGCCTGGTCGCCGTTATCGCCTACACGATCTTCGTCGTTCGCGCGATGTCACAACACGCCGGAGACGCGTAGAAATTCTTCGGACAACGCCCACGCCTGACGCGAGGCACTTTCGTTATACGACGCGCGCGCGTCGCAGTTAAAACCGTGGTCGGCTTGCCCGAAGACGACCTGTTCGTGCGTCGCGCCCGCCGCGGTTAACGCGTCGGCGACCGCGCGGTACTGCTCGGGAAGAATATGCTGGTCTTTTCCGCCCCAGTACATGAGGATCGGCCCGTGCTGCGTCTTAGCCTCGTCGAGCAACGCATCCGCTATGCCTCCGCCGTAGTACGAGATCGCCGCTCGCAACGGCAATCGCGCGTTGGCGATGTACGACGCGCGGCCGCCCATGCAATAGCCGACCGAAGCGACGCGATCGCCGGCGGCGCCCGCGGCGAGCAGCCACGCGTGCGCGGCGGCCATGTCGGCAGCCAGTCCCTCCGTCGAGAGCGCCGCCATCTGCGGACGCACCGCGTTGTAGTCGTCGTAGCCCGCTTCGAAACCGTCAGACGTGCGATGGAAGAGCTCGGGGGCGATGGCCAGCAGGCCCAGCTTGGCGTAGCGCTCGGCCACGCCGCGAATGTGCGCGTTGACGCCGAACGCCTCTTGAAGGACCAATATCGCGGGGCCGCTGGACCATTGGGCCGGGCGGGCGACGAAGGCGTGCATGGCGCCCGCACCTTCGACGTGCAGCTCTACGCGCTGGGTAGCAATCTCGGTCATCGGAAACTCCTCGTCAATATTTGTCGACCATGTCGAACGAATGTAGTGCGGTGTGAAATGCGTGCGACTGCACCGAGACGTACCCGTGGAACGGGTAATCCAAAGCAGCCGTGAGATAGAAAACGATCGCGATCGTAAACGTCAGACCGCCGATCATGACGTATTGCATGCTGCGATGCTTGAAACCAAACAGGAGCGTGAAGCCGATCGTGACCAGCGCGCCCGCGCCCAGCGTCGTCCAGACCACGCCGTTCAGCCCGGTCGCGTCCATCGAGAGGCGATCGTCCCGATCGCGCAAGACCTGGTCGATATCGGCGAGCAGCGCGGCGTGCACGTTTTGGGGGCCCGCCCCCACCGGATGAAGATTGCGGATGCCTTGCGCGACGCGCTCGATCGTGATCGCGGCCTGGGGATCGCTTTGGTCCTTCGACATGTCGGGCCATTCGCGGTCGATTACCAGGTTTGCATAGCGCCGCAACCCTCCGCGGATCTGCGAGGCTTGCGGAAAGATCGCAGCACCGCGGTAGACTTGGGTCAGCGAGTTCGCTTCGTCGTACGTGCGCACTTCGGCGGCTGCGAAGCGCTCCCAGGCGCCCACGGCGACAAAGGCCAGGAGGACCGCGTAGACGACGCCGACGACTGCGAACATGAAGCCCGCGTTCTCATTGTGGTCCAGCAGCAATTGGTTGCTCACAAATCGCCGGACCAAGGTCGCCGCAAGCAGCGCCGCGACGATCCACGATGCCACGAACCAGACGCCGTCCCAAAAGCTGCCGCTCAGTAGATTCATCTGTGCCTACGTCTCCGTCGCATTCGTGGGCTCCTTGCTCGTCATGCCCAGCGCCAGCAACGCAACGGCGGCTGCCAGCAATCCGCCCTCCATGAACGCGAACCCGCCGCCGAACGAGCCCGTGGCGTGGACGATGAGCCCGATGGTGACCGGAGCGATGAAGCCGCCGATCTGGCCGCAGAAGTTCACCACCCCGGCGACCGTGCCGTGCATCGCGTGCGGCGCGCGATCGAGCACGATCGCCCACAGCGGTCCGAATCCGCCGTATAAGAAGAACGCGGCGAACGTCATCGCCGCAACGCATTGCGACGGCGTCGCGGAAAAATACGCGACGTAGAGGCCGACCGCCGCAAAGACGTAGGCGCCCGCGACGAGCGCAGCGCGCGCGTGCGCTACGCGCGTGCCCAGCCAGCCGATGGCCAGCAAGCCGAAGAATCCGCCGACGTACGGCAGCGAGGCCGCGACGCCGAGCTGCTGCAGTTGGATGTGACGCGTATCGGTCAAGTACGTCGGCAGCCACGCCAGCAATCCCCAAAAAGCGATATTGAAACCGAAATAGGCCAGGGCCGCGAGCCAGACGCCGTTGCGCGCGAGGACCGGCAGCCACGACCGCATCGACGCCGGCTCGGCAGATTCGGTGGCACGCTCCGACGCGGGTAAAATCAACCACACCAGCAAGGCCACGACGAAGCCGGGAATCGCGAACCAGGCAAACAACGCACGCCAACCGGCATGCAGCAGCACGAATGCCGCGACCGGCGCGGCGCAAGCCGGCGCGACCGCCAGCGCCGTGAGAAACAGTGCTCCGTACCCCGAGCGGCCGCGCGATTCAAATGCGGCGCCCAGCAGTTTGAACTGCGCGCCGTTCTCCATGCCCTCCCCCAAGCCCAAGCCGACGCGAGCGAGCGCGACGCCCCAGAACGAGGACGCGAGCCCGGTCACTCCGGTGAAGATCGACCAGCCCGTCAACGCGCCGGCCAGGACGCGACGCGGTCCGTATCGATCGGCCAGCGCGCCGGCGGGAATCTGCATGGCCGCGTAGCCGATCAGGAACGCCGACGACAGCGCCCCAAACTGTGCGTACGAAAGGTGCAACTCCCGCAACATCGTCGGCCCGGCGATCGAAAGATTGACGCGATCCAGGTACGCAACGAAAAGCGAGAGCCAGATCAGGGCCAGCACGGTCCACTTCGAACGCATCGGCGCTCTCTTCTACACGCGCCCGCGCGGCTCTTGGCAGGAGCGTTCGGCGAGCCGGCGACGAAGGAGCGAGCATGGTACTGACCGCGGCCCAGCAGCGCGAGTTCCGCGAGAACGGCTTCCTGCTGTTCCCCGAGTTCAAATCGCCCGCCCAAGTCACCGCCCTGCGCGCGCGCGCCGGCCAAATCGTCGAGGCCTTCGACCCGTCCGAATCGATCTCGATCTTCAGCACGGAAAATCAAGCGCAAAAGAGCGACGACTACTTTCTGGGGTCGGGTGACAAGTTGCGCTGCTTCTTCGAGGAAGGCGCATTCGACGAGCGCGGAGATCTGCGCGTGCCCAAGGAGCTTTCGATCAACAAAATCGGCCATGCGATGCACGATCTCGATCCCGTCTTCAACGAATTCTCGCGCGACCCGCGTCTCGCGCAGATCGCCGCCGACATCGGGCTGGACGACCCGCTGCTCTATCAGTCGATGTACATCTTCAAGCAGCCTAGCATCGGCGGCGAGGTGCATTGGCATCAGGATGCGGCCTTCTTCCACACCGAACCACTTTCGGTTACCGCGTTTTGGTTCGCTCTGGAAGACGCCGACCGCAGCAACGGCTGTTTGTGGGTGCAGCCTGGTGGGCACCGCACGCCGTTGCGCGAGCGTTTCGTCGTGCGCGACGGTCGCGCGCAGATGGAGGCGATCGACGCGACCCCGTGGCCGACGGTGAACGACGCCGTCCCGGTCGAGGTTCGCCCCGGCGCGATGCTGATGTTCGACGGCATGCTGCCGCACTACAGCGCGCCCAATCGCTCGTCAAAATCGCGTCACGCCTACACCCTGCACGCCGTCGATGGCCGCGCCACCTACTCGCCCCTCAACTGGCTCCAACGCCCCGCAGATTTCCCCGCCCGCGGCTTCTAGCCTCGCAGCGAGCGCCGCGCAGTGTGCAATCGTTGCTGTGTCATGGTGAGTCCTTCGACTTCGCGCCTGCGGCGCTACGCTCAGGATAAACTCCGCGACCGCAGGGAGCGGAGTCGAACCACGGGCACGATCGTAGCTCTGGTTACGTCCGTGGTTCGACTTCGTTCCCTTCGCTCACTACGCTCACCATGACACCGCAATGATGTTGCTTTACGCGATGGCGGCTGTTGGCGTTTTGACGGTGAGCCAGGCGCGGTGCGCGCGGTCTTGGCCGCAGGTCGCGCGGGTGTAGGCGGCGCGCAGGCGCGTTGCGATCGGTTTGTGGTCGGGCAGCGCGACGTCGTCGATCGCAGCGATGGGCATGATCTCGGCGGCGGTTCCCGTGAAGAACGCTTCGTCGGCGGTCAGCAGCTGCTCGACGGTGAGGTCTCCTATTTCGACGGGAATGCCCAGGTCGCGCGCCAGCTCGATTGCGGTCAACCGCGTAATGCCGTTGAGGACGTCGGCCGACGAATCGTTCGTGCGGACGACACCGTTCTTGACGACGAAGACGTTCTCGCCGGTGCCTTCGGCGACGTCGCCACGGTCGTTGAGCAAGATCGCTTCGTCGAAGCCGCGGCCCTGCGCTTCTTGGAGCGCCAACACCGAGTTGACGTAGTGCCCGCTGCCCTTGACCGTCGAGGGCATGGAGATCGACGGCGTCTTGCGCCAGGGCGATATCGTGACGCGGCAGCCGTCGGGGTCGTTGCCGATCAAGGAACCGCGCAGTGGACGCAGCGCGATCAAGACGTGGGTCGGACAAAACAGCCGCGGTGTCAGCGAGATGCCCTTCTCGCCGAAGAACACTAGCGGGCGAATGTATCCGTCGTCGTAGCCGTTGGCAGCGAGCGTGGCAAAGATCGCGTCGCCCAACTCGTCAAGCGACGGGCGTGGTTCGAGTCCGTAGACCTGCGCCGATCGATACAACCGTTCGAGATGATCGCGTAAGCGGAACACGGCCGGTGCGCCGTCGACGTCGTAGGCGCGAATGCCCTCGAAGACCGCGGTGCCGTAGTGCAACGCGTGCGTGAACGGCCGGATGCGCACGTCGTCGGCATCGCGCACGACGCCGTCGAACCAGACGTACTCGCTCATCGTTTCGGATCCGCGACCGTTACTGCGCCGTGATCGGCTCCCGTTACCAGCGCCACGTACTTGGCGAAGACGCCGCTGGGGAAGCGCGCGGGCGGGCGTTTCCAGCCGGTCATGCGCTGCGCGATCGACGCCGCGTCCAGTTCGATGTCGAGCCGGCGAGACGGAACGTC
>DATCDS010000038.1:0-10427 GCA_036510515.1 Vulcanimicrobiaceae bacterium | reverse complement strand
CGTCCGCGTAGGATCGATGCATGGAAGCATACATCATCGGTTCGGGCGCCATCCTCACGACCGGAGCCAAGGCTGGGGCCACGGCAGCGACCCTGCATGCCAAGGTCGACCCGTTCTTGGCACGCTCGGCCCGCGCGGTCGCCGTCGATTTCGAATCGTCGTGCCAAGCCGACCTCCGCAGCCTGTTGGTGGTCGTTGCGGGCTGGACCATGCTGCGCTTTCACGAGCGCGTCATCGCACCGCTGGCAGCGGGCGAGCGGGCGTCGCTCGCCCAGGTGCTGGCAGCCTGCGCGCGCGGCTGTGGCCAAGATCGCATCCACCTCTTCGCTCGCTGGCTGCCCGGCGGACCGCTGTGCGCGGAAATCGACGCGCTGGGCGTCGAGCTGGTAGCGCACTCGCTAGAGGCCATCGAGCGCGCCGCACTGGTCTCGGGGCAGCGTTTCAGCCGCTTCACAGGGTCCGGCTCCACGATGCATCGTATCAATGGAATTCATGAACGGTTCGCGAGTGGCGGTCGTCGATGACGATCGGATGGTCAGGGAGATGCTCGAGTTGGGGCTTTCGCGAGAGGGCTTTGACGTTCGCACGGCCGCCGACGGGCAGGGAGCGCTCCACCTGATCCGCGAGTGGGAACCCGAGCTGATCATCCTCGACATCATGATGCCCAAGATCGACGGGATCTCGCTGATTCCGATGTTGCGCGAGATAACGCAAGCACCGATCTTGATGCTGACCGCCAAGGGCGAAACCACCGATAAGGTGGCCAGCCTCGCACGCGGTGCCGACGACTATCTGGTCAAGCCCTTCGTATTTGAAGAGCTGATCGCGCGGCTGCAGGCCAAGTTGCGTCGTCCGCAACTGATCGAAGAAAATGTCCTTCGCTGGCGCGACGTCGGCTTGAGCCCCGATACCCACGAAATCTTTCGCGGGAAAGAGCGCATCGAACTGACGCAGCGGGAGTTCGAATTACTGGCCGTCTTCATGCGCGATCCGCGCCGCGTCTTCAGTAAGGACCATCTCCTCGAGCTGGTCTGGGGGCACGATTTTGAAGGCGGCCCCAATATCGTCGAGACCTACATCTCCTATTTGCGCGCCAAGCTGGATCGCGCCGAGGATAGTTCGTTCATTCGAACCGTGCGCGGCGTTGGCTACGGCCTAGCTCAGTAAGCGATGCGCCGTCATTCGCTGGCTTCGCGACTCGCGTGGCTGTATGCAACCCTGCTCGGGATTACCGTTCTGCTGGTGATCGTCGCGTCGTCGGCGGCGCTAGTCTTCGAACTGGCGGGCTTCAACTTCGACGTTATTATCGCCAAGCATCAAGAAGCGCGATTTCTCGCCCAGGAATATCGGGCCGCCGGGTATACGCTGCCGCAGGCCGCGCCCAGCATCGTGAAAATGCTCAGCGGGATCGGCCTGCGCGTCGCGGTGTACGACACCAAGGGAACGTTTCTCGCTGGAGACAAGACCCTGCGCCCGTCGATTCTCGACCGCGTCGTATCCGGCAAAGAGCGCCTGTCGGTTTCGCGCGACGGCACCAGCAGCGCGTTTCGCCCGCCCCTCCTGCCGCCGCTTTCGCCGCTGCCGATGGCCACGGCCCAGGTGGGCCGCGCGTTCGAACGGATGCTCTACAACGAAAATGCTCCGGATGCGTTCGGTCCGCTGGGTTCGGCAGAGATCGCGCCGCGGCCGGAGCGCCTCGCGCTCGCAGCGGTCGACGGCGGCTTCGTCGCCTTCCAACCGTCGCTCCCGCTCTTGCTCACCTCGCTCATCCCGTATTGGCGCGTGGTGGTCACCATTGCGATCGTCGCGATCGTGATCTCGTTTTTCTTAGGACGTCTTTTTGCTCGGCAATCGTTGGCGCCGCTGGCCGACGTGACGGATTCGCTGCAGGCGTTAGCCGGCGGAGATTTCACGCAGCGCCGTTTCGTAACGGGCAGTGGGGACGAGATCGCGAGCTTGACCGGGGCGTACAACGACGCCGTCGCCGGCGTCGCGGTAGCCATGGACGAGCGGCGTCACGTCGAGGAGCGTATGCGCCAGTTCGTCGCGGACGCCGGCCACGAGCTTCGCACGCCGCTGACGGTCATCGCCGGCTACATGGACGTCTTGCGCCGCGGTGCGATCGACGAGCCCCGGGTGGCGCGACAGATTCTTGGGACGATGACCCTGGAAAAAGAACACATGCGCGGTCTGATCGATCGGCTCATGCGGTTGGCGCGTTTGGATGGTGAAGCGCCGCCCGAGCTCGAATCGATCGATCTGGTCGAACTGCTTGTCGGACAATGCGATGCGGCCAAACGCTTGGACGAAACCTGCAGCATCGACTACCAAGTCGATGACGTCACGTCCGTCCAAGCCGACCGCGGCGAGTTGGGCGAAGCGCTGTGGAACGTCGTTGAAAACGCGCTCAAGTACGCCCCCGGGGCGCCGATCCACTTGCAGGCTTTTTTGGACAAGGGTGCCGTCCTCATCGCGGTCCGGGACGAGGGCCCCGGCATGAGCGAATCGGAACGGTTGCACGTCTTCGAACGTTTCTATCGCGGCGATCAGCGCGGCGAGATCACCGGCAGCGGGTTAGGCCTGGCGATAGCCAAGCGCACCGTCGAGCGAATTGGCGGGACGATTTCGCTGCAGAGCGCCCCGGGACGCGGCACGACGGTCACCGTTCGGATTCCGGCGGCCCCACTCTCAGCCTTTTCCAACCCTAGTTAGAGTATTTAAGAAACGAGATCATGATCCGCCGTATCGTTGCGCTGCTCTGTGCCCTCCTGTTCGCTACGGCCCTTTGGCCGCCGGCGACCTTCGCTCAGAGCGACCAGCCGGGAACGATCACCATCACCGTTACCGATGCCGCCACGAATCAGCCGGTCGAATTGGCGCGCGTGCTGCTGGACGGCCCGGTCATCACGACGGAGTTCTCCAGCAAGACCGGCGAAGTTAAATTCATCGACGTTCCCGACGGCATCTACGTCGCGCGCGTCGTAAAACGCGGGTACGATTCGGTGACCTCGACGCGGTTCGAAGTCCTTGAGGGACGCGCGGTCGGCGTGAGCGTCGCGCTCGCATCGTCGTCGGGAGGGCTAAAAGTCATCGCGACGGTCGCCGTCAAGTCCAGTGCGACGATCACGACCAGCAGCATTTCGGACGACTCGACGCAACGCAAACTCTCCACCGACCTGCTGGGCGCGCTCGGCAAACTGTCGGGCGTGGGAATCACCAGTTCCAGCGACGACTCCGACGCCACGCAGACGATCTCGCTCAACGGCCAAGATGCCAGCCAAACGCAGCTTTCGCTGGACGGCATACCGCTCAACGCGCCGGGTACCGCGGGGAACGCGAACGCGTTTTCGACCGATCTCTACAGCGGGGCGTCGGTCAGCACGGGACCGCGCGCCGGCGGGCTCGCCGGCGGCGTAAGCTTTCGCACGATCGAGCCGACGCTGTCGTGGCAGGGAACCGATCAGGTGTCGATGGGTAGCAATGGACGCTACAATTATTCGTTTGGCGAAACGGGAACGACCGGAAAGTTCGGCATTGCGGTGCAAGCGACGCACCGGCTCTCGGCCAGTCTCCTCGACGGCGCCCCCTTCCTGGACGCCTCGGGGTTGGACTACACCCACGATGGCGACGGGACGTCGACCGGCGGATTGCTCAAGCTGCGGTACAATCTCAACGACAATCAAACGCTGACCGGTGAATACGTCGGAACCGTCGGCACGAGCGACCTGGTCTGCACCCGCTTGGATGGGGCCGTCCCCTGCGGCTACGGTCCGAACAACTTCAGCGACATGGATTCTCAGCTCTACGCGCTCACCGACAACCTGCTGCTGGGCGACACGTCGTTGCAAGCGTCGGTGTACGGCCGCTCGTTTAAGAACGAGCGCAATCAACTGCAGCGCTTCATCAACGGTTTTCCCGATCCGACCGGCAGCGTTTCGAACGCGAACTCTACCGGATTTTCGTTTAGCGCGATGCTGCCCGCCAAAGAGCGGCACACGCTTTCGATTCAGGGGTCGGACAACGTCAGTTCGGAGACGACCTCGCCGCTGACAGTCTCGGGGATCCCGTTTTTCACGGGTTCGCAGCAGACCAGCTTTGGTTCGGTACAGTTGAACGATGCGATCCAGTCCAGCACGAAGCTAATCCTTAACGAGTCGCTTGGCTTAAGCCACGCCAGCAACGCGCCGGTCTCGCTGCTGGCCTCGACCGCATTTAATTGGCATCCAACCCAGGTCGACAGTTTCTCGGGGGCCTACGCGATCGGCGGCGTCGCCGCTCATGCCGGGCGATCGACGATTTTGACCGATCCGACGCTGCTCTCGTTCAACTGCGCGGGCGACATCGCCGACGGCCAAGCCCCCGGCGATCAGCCCGGAGCCAGTTCGTCGATCTCGCTCAACGCGAGCTACTCGCACAACTGGCGCGGCGCGCTGGTCAGCGCCTCGCTGTATCGGCAAGTGCAGAACGACGTCGTGTTCCCGACCCAAGTGAACGGCACGGTGATCGAAGCCATGGGATTGCTGCCTGCCAACTATCTCACGATCGCCCAGCAGGTCTTCGACTCGCCCGCGGGCTGCGGGCAGCCGCCCGGCACGCCCTTCGGCGCGCAGAACCTCTACTTTTCAACGCCGGTCGGGAACGTTCGGCGCGTGTATGAAGGAGGCTCGGGAACCGTCTACGCAACGCTGGGGTCGCTCGTCGTTCAGGGAAGCTACACCATCAACGTCGCTAAGGCGCTGACCGATGACCCGCGTATCGACAATCCGTTTTCCTACGTGATCTCGGGCTCGCAGCAACCCAACGTTCCGTTGCACAGCGGCTACCTCGCTTTGGATTATAAGGCGCCACACTCGGCGGTCGAATTCTTGGCAGACGCAGCATACACAGGTCCCAACAATCGCAATAACTTGCCCGCCTACACGACGTTCGATGCAGCCATTAACGCGCACCTGACGCGCGGGACGCTCAATTTCGTCGCGAGCAACATCACCAATCGCTTCGGCGGAATCTTTGCCTCGCCGGCCAACGCGGTGCCGCTGCAAACCGCCGGCGGCACGCTGGTTCCAACGCTGGCTCGCCCGCTCACGCCGCGAACCTATGCCCTCACCTATGTCGTGCGCTTCGGACAAGGCGTGCAGCAAACGGCCGACCGTGCGGGATCGATCGGCGGCGGGCGCGGTCGCGGCGGCAGGTTCGGCGGTCCGGGGGGCGGATTGGGCGGCGGCCAAGGTCAAGGCGGTCGTGCGGGTGGGCGCGGTGGATTCTTTTCGCCGTTGCCGACATCGCCGCCGAACGACCCATTTGCGGCGTCGTCGAACACCGCATGTACCGGGCAATCGCAAGCCGACGCGCAAACGTTCTTAAGCGCGATGAAAACCTACGTCGCGCAAATCGAGGCGGCCAAGACGGCCGCGGGATATCCGGCAACGATGCCCGCGCCGAACATCCCTAACGTCACGGTGACGTATCATGGCTTGGGTTCGACCTATGCTTTGAGCATCGCGCTCAAAACGACCCGACCCGTACCGGCACCAAACGCGACGCCGACTCCGGTTCCGACGGCGGGAGCGGGCGGAGTTGGACGTGGCAATCGTGGCGGCGGTGCTCGTTTTGCGATCTTCACTTGCATGCAAGTGCACATCGCCCAACCCGACGACGTGACCAAGTACAAACTGTATCAACCGCCCAACTCGATCTTCTTCGTGCCGCAACTCACGTTCATGCCGGCGGTGGGATTATATTTCGCCCCGCGCCAGCCGCAAGCGGGACAAGAAAGCTATCGCGTCTACAAACTGCCGACCAAAGCGCCCACGTCTCCATTTGCGCTGCTTCCGCAAACGCAATGTACGGCCGACGTGAAGTCGACGGCGGCGCAAGTTCTTGGCGAATTGCAGGCGCACTTCACCAAAGGCGCGCCTACACCGTCGTGGGATATCGTTGCTCACCAGGCTAAATCGGGAACATGGTACGAACTCAATCCCAACGATGTGGGGGTCTTGCCGACGATCCTGTACTGCGGCCGCGTCGCCGCGGCGCAAATCACAGACTTGGCGCCGCTGGGCTTGGACGGGGCCCGTCCGCCCGCGCTCAATTACACGCCGTCGCTCGGGCTGTACGTTCTGCGGAACAATTTCGGTGGACCGGGCGGACCCGGCGGAACGCCCTCGCCGGCGCCGTCATCCTCGCCCTGACAGGCTTTTTTCGACCATCTCCGCCATTCGTGGGTGATCGCCGAGAATGGTGGTCACCCACGTTTTGAATTCCGGCACCGGTTCGCCCACGCGGAAGAGAAAATACCACACGTTCATCTCGCCCATGAACGCAAACCGCTTCTTGAGGTCTTTGGATAGCGCCGCATAGTCTGCGAACGCGCGCAGGTAGTTGGCAAAGCCGCCGTACTCGCGATCGAGGCCCGCGATCGTGCGGGCGTTGTTGACGACGGCCTCCGCCTTGCGGCGGCTGCGCAGCACGCCCGGTTCCATCAAGACCCGCTCGATTTCGACCTCGTCGAACGCCGCCACTGCCGCACAGTCGAACCCGCGAAACGCGCGCCGATAGGCGCCCCAATGCCGGGCGATCTGTTTCCAGCTCAGTCCGGTCTGGAAAACCGCGCGCGCGATGACTTCGAGGTAGTCATCGTTGGAGGCCGGAACGATCACCTCGGGGATCGTCTCGACGGCGTCGCCGTCCTCAGGGCGCATCGTGGGAGTTCGGGTGCAGCGCCGAACGCCGGGCGATGTCGATCAGCAGCACCGCAACTACGATGCAGACCGCCGGGAACACGGCGACCCACCAGGCGCTGCTCACCGTGGCCTGCATGTTGCCAAGCATATTGCCCCAGGTCGGCATCGGCGGCGCGGGGCCGAAGCCGAAGAAGTCTAGGGTCGCAGCGAGCAGGATGATCGTGCCCCAATCGCGCCCGGCACGATCGATCACGGCGTTCGCTAAACCGCCACGCTTGGCATCGGCGGCAGCGCGCACGAGTTTGGGGGTAAACAGAATCCCGATCAAGATCGCAACGATCGGTGCGCCGAATTCGAGGTAGCGCGAAGTTCTCTCTATGTCGTAGGCAATGACCGACAGCGCTACGAGATACGGCAACGCCGGCAGCGAGGAAAGTGCGTCGAGCACGCAAGCCACGACGAAGCCGACCGGTGCGCCGCCGTAGCGAACGAGCGCGCCCATTACGGCAGCGAAGGTAAACTCGCCGATCAACGCTATGATGCTAAAGCCCAAGCTCATCGCTCCGCCGACGACCATTCGCGCCAGAAGGTCGCGCCCGACCTCATCCGAGCCCAGCAGGTGGCCTCCGCATCGTGCGGCGTTTAAGAAGCATGGCGCAATCGGGTCGCCGGTCCAATACCGGTTGTCGATAACATTGGCCGAATCCCAGAGAAGCGCGCCCAAGGCAAAGAGCAGGAGAAGCACGACGCCCGCAGTCGCGAAGAGCGGTAGTGCGCGTTTGGAGAGGGCTCCGCCGACCGCCGCACGGTACGGGCGCGGTCCGGCGACAAAGCGGACGACGAGAACCAGCAGCGCGCTGCAAACGATAATGCCCGAAAATAGTGCGATATCCGATTGGCTTAGCGCCGAGAAGAGCGTGGGGCTCTCGCCGGGAAGCGCGAAGAACAACTCGACGACGATCGCCGTCGTGATGATGGCGGGAAGCCGGTCGGCGAAGATCGCGAACAGATCGCGAGGGAGCGAAGTGCGTTCGATTGGTGACGCGAGCCTCCGCCGACAGAGATACTCCACAATCGCCGGAAGCTGCGCGATGGCCAGCAAGCAGATCGGCAGGATCAAATACCAGCGCGCGTAGAGCGGCGTGTTCGGGGATCTGCCGGCCCCCAACGATCCAAGATGCACGAGGATCACGAATTGGAGGACGAAGGCCAGCCAGAAAAAGGGAATCGCTCGTAACGCCCGCGCGGTAGCGGCAATGGCTGTTTGCCACCAAGGCGCGCGCGACAGCGTGCACAGCACCCCGACCAGCGACGCGAGGACGAACGAGATCGCGATGATGGCAAACGTCAGCGGCAGACGCATTCCCGCATCGGCCCACGCCGAGTCGGGCCCGAGCGATGAGTACCCATACATCTTGTGCGGCGCGTTCGCAAACGAAACGTAAACGATGCACGCCAGGATCACCGCGCTGGCGATGGTCTTCACCAACCGGCTCTCGACAATGGTTTCCAGACGCAACACAATCGGGGCAGTTCGACGGTCGCTTGGGTCCCCCCGGGGTCGCCGGGCTATTTGACGAGAAGGTCTCGTTCGAGAGAAACTAAGTCAATGAAATCGGTTGGATTATCCGTGCCGATGGGCATGTCGGTTCGCAGGGCGATTGAAGAAGGGCGCACATAAGCCTCGCTCCCGATGCTCGGCTAGGCAGCTCAAGGTTGAAGTGCTCGGCGGCGGGGGGCGATGAGGGTGATGCCGACGGTTAGGGCGACGTTAAGAAGCAGGGCGGGGATACCGGGGTTGAGACCCCACGGGTTGATGTTTTGCACGGAGAACCAAATCGCCAGGATCAATCCCGCGGCGATGCCGACGGTGACGGCCAGCGCGCTGACGCGTCGCCAGATCAGCCCGAAGACGAAGCCGGGCATAAACTGCGTGACCCCGTTGTAGTACAGCAACAGCAGTTCGACCAGCGTCGATTTGTATTCAAGCCACATCACCAGCGCGAATATCGCGATGACGATAACGCCGACGCGCGTGGCCAACATGCGTCCGGCGTCGGATTTGGCCAAGCCAAACCCGTCGCTGAGGACGTTTTTAGAAACGACGCTGGCGGCGCTGAGTAACAGCGCCGACGCGGGGATCAGTGCGGCCAACGCAGCGGCCGAACCGATGAAGCCCATGATCCAGGGCGGATAGTAACGCTGGATGACGACGAGAAACGACTGGTCGGGATCGTTGAGTCCGGGCACGATCAAGAGCGCGGCGAACCCAGCGAACATCACCAAGAGCAGCACCAATTGATAGATCGGCAAGAAGATGGCGTTGCGTCGAATCGCATTTTCGTCGCGCGCGCTGTAGGTTGCGGCGATGGCGTGCGGGCCCATATAGAATCCGATCGAGGTCAGCGCAACGGTCGATATGAACCACACGATCCCGTTGGGAGCCGTGCCCGGCGCCAGCGTCGCCCAGTGCGGATGCGCGCGCAAGAGTTGGTCGAACATGGCCGCGGGCGATCCAAAAAACTTCATCGGGATCGCGATACCCGCGAAGATCACCGCGCACAGGATCAGCACGTCCTTGACCAGGCTGGCCCAAGCCGTACCGCGCAAACCGGCCGTCAGCACGAAACCCGCGATCAGCAAGAACGCGACGCAGACCGCGAAATAACTGTCCAGCGTCCCGTAGCCGGCGATCGAGAGCAGAATTTGCAATCCCTTGAGCTGTAGCGTCACGTAGGGCACGATCATGAAGAACTGCAGGATACCGATCCCGACGCCCAGCGCTCTGCTGTCGTAGCGGTCGGCAAAGAAATCCGGCGCGGTCAGCAGGCCGCGCTCTTTGCCGATGCGCCACACCGATGGTAAGAAGAAGTAGCCGATCGTGTAGCCGATCGTGCCGTACGCCAAGATATAAAACGCCGGCGCCCCTTTGCCGTAGGCCCACCCGGCGGCCCCTTGAAAGGTGAACGACGTGTAGACTTCGCCCGCGAGCAGAATCCACAAAAATAACGCCCCGAACGAGCGGCCGCCAACCATAAACTGGCGCGGATCGACATCGATGTGGCGGATCGAACGCAAGGCAAAGCCGATGGTCCCTAAGATAACCACCGCGATGATCCCCAGGGCCACGACGGCCGGGCTCAGAGTCGCCGCCCTTCGATGCGATAGATCGCATACAGAAAGACGGGGCAGAGCAGCACCCACAGCACGATCCAGGCCAGCAGAAACGGCAGGCCCAGGACGCGCGGCTCGACTCGATTCGCCCACGGGATCGCCGCCGTCAGCATCAGCGCCGGAACCACGGCCAGCGCGATACGAAGGATGCGTCCCTGCAAAGAGATCACCATGGTTAACTAGTATAGGCGAGTCATGAAAACCTACGACGTGGCCGTGATCGGTGCGGGTCACAACGGCCTGGCCTGCGCGGCCTTGTTGGCGCGCCGCGGGCTCGGCGTGATCGTCGTCGAGCGCGCCGAGCACATCGGCGGCGCCGCCGTGAGCCTGCGCGATCTATGGCCGGGCTATACGATTTCGGCGGCGTCCTACGTCTGCAGCCTGTTGGATCCGTGGCTGGTCGAGGAGCTCGACTTGCGCGCGCACGGCTACGAAGCGTATCGAAAGGACCCGGCGTCGTTCACGCCGCTGGCCGATGGTCGTTCGCTGCTGCTGGGTCGAGACGACGCCGCCAACGCGCGCGAGATTCGCGCGTTCGACGATGCCGACGTCGGCGGCTTTCACGCATTC
>DATCDS010000037.1:0-7400 GCA_036510515.1 Vulcanimicrobiaceae bacterium | reverse complement strand
ATCGTTTCCAAGATGCACCCCGTGCGCAGCCATTCGGGCGCGGCCCAAGGCGGCATCAACGCCGCGCTGGGGAATCGCGAAGAGGATTCGCCCGAGGCGCACACGTTCGACACGGTCAAAGGTTCGGACTATCTAGCCGATCAGGATGCCTGCGCGGCCATGTGCGAAGACGCGCCCAAACAGATCATCTGGCTGGAACATCGCGGCTGCATCTTTTCCCGCCTTCCCGACGGCCGCATCGCCCAGCGTCCGTTCGGCGGCGCCGGCACGGCGCGCACCTGTTACTCTGCCGACGTCACCGGCCTGGTGATCCTGCACACCCTGTGGGAACAGCTCGAACGTTTTAACGTGAAGGTTTACGAGGAATACTTTTGCACCGCACTGTGCGTCGACGACGGCGTCGGCACCGGCGTGATCGCGTACAACATGCGCAACGGCCAACTGGAACCGATCGCCGCCAAGGCCACGATTTTTGCCACCGGCGGCGCCGGGCGGATGTACCTTAAGACGACCAATGGCTACGCATCGACTGCCGACGGCATGGGCATTGCGTTTAAGGCCGGCATTCCGTTGATGGATATGGAGTTCATCCAGTTTCATCCCACGACGCTCAAAGAGAACGGCGTGCTGATGACCGAGGGCGCGCGCGGCGAAGGCGCCTACCTGCTCAACGCCCTGGGCGAGCGCTTCATGTTTAAGTACGCGCCCAACAAGGGCGAGCTGGCGTCGCGCGATGTCGTTTCGCGCGCCGAGTGGACCGAAATCATCGAGGGCCGCGGCGTCGACGGCTGCGTTCTGCTCGATATGCGCCATCTGGGCCGCGAAAAGATTCTCGAGCGCCTGCCGCAGATTCGCGAGCTCGCCATGGACGCGACGGGCAAGGACGCGATCGACGAACCGATTCCGATTCTCCCGGGCGCGCACTACACGATGGGCGGCATCGAAACCGACGTGTGGGGAGCGACCCGCATCCCGGGCGTCTATGCTGCCGGCGAATGCGCTTGCGTGAGCGTACACGGGTCCAATCGCTTAGGCGGCAACTCGCTGCTCGAGACCATCGTGTTCGGGGCTCGCGCGGCCACACACGCGGCGGACTACATCAAGACCGTCGGCGACGTTACACCCTCCGACCGGACGCTCGACGAGCAGCGCGAGCGGATTGGGAAGCTCATGGCGCGCACTTCCGGGACGCGCGCGCCCAAACTTCGCCAAGCGATGAATCAGACGATGAGCGATAATACGTTCATCTTCCGCAATCACGACCAGCTCGCCAGGGCCGTCGACGATCTGGTCGCCGTACGACGCGAGTTCGACGAAAGCGCGTACGTAATGGACAAGTCGTCGACGTTCAATACCGACCTGGTGGGCGCGCTGGAGACCGACTTCTTGATCGACACGGCGATGTGCGTTGCCAAAGGGGCGCTGGAGCGCAAGGAATCCCGCGGCGCGCAATCGCGGATCGACTTTCCCGAACGCGACGACGAAAACTATCTCAAGCACACGCTGGCGTGGCGACAAGAGTCCCAGCCGCCGCGGCTGGACTACTCGCGCAAGGTGAAGATTACCAAATACGAACCGTCGGTGAGGACGTACTGATGGCCAAGATCACGTTGGACGTCTTCCGCTTCGACGAGGCGGTCGACACCGTTCCCCACCGCGACAAGGTTGAGGTCGATATCCCCGAAACTACGACCGTGCTCGACGCGCTGGAGTTCGCCAAAGCCGAAGTCGATGGTTCGATCTCGTTCCGGCGTTCGTGCCGTTCGGCGATCTGCGGATCCTGCTCGATGAACATCAACGGCATCACGGGGCTGGCGTGCAAGACGCCCTGCAACACGGTTATGGACAAGAACGGTACGGTCAAGGTCGACCCGATGCCCAATTTCCAGCCGATGAAGGACCTGGTCGTGCACATGGACCCGTTCTGGGACAAGTACACGCGTCTGAAGCCCTACCTTCAGCCTCCCGACAAAGACGAAGAGCACGCCACCGAGCGGCGCGTCAGCCCCGAAGACATGAAGAAACTGGTCGCCGTCGCCAACTGCGTGATGTGCGCGACCTGCTATGCGCTTTGTCCGGTCGTCTCGGTGGATCCGGCGTTCGCCGGGCCGGCCGCCATCGCGTATGCCTATCGCTTTATCGAAGACGTGCGCGACGGCGAACGCAAAGAACGCATCGCCCAGATCTCCGAAGATTATCTGTGGCTGTGCGCGCATTGCTATGCGTGCTCGTACTGTCCCAAGCACGTCGATCCCAACGACCGTATCATCGACGTCAAGCGTTCGGCTATCGCCGAGCGCGTGATGATGGACGAACGCGGTCCGCGTCACGCCCTGATCGTCAGCAAGACGATCAAGCAGACGGGCATGCTGGCCGAAACCGAAGTGATTCAAGGCACGATCGGGCGCTTCAACATCAAAGGTCTGCTCAAGGTCGCGCCGCTGGGCCTGCGGATGCTCTCGCGCGGCAAGATGCCGCCGCCCTTCGTCAAGCCCATTCCCAAGGTCGACGAAGTCCGGACCATTTTTGAATCCCTGGAGGTGCCCGTCTAGTGTCAACCACGCTGCTGCCCGAAGAGCGCCCCCTAGACAGCCACCGTCGCACCAAGTCGTCGCAGAGCAAGCGTTACGGCTTCTTCCCCGGATGCGTTGCCAAAGAGTCGTGCAAGGAATTGTTTAACTCCACGATGCTGCTGGCCGACAAACTGGGCATCGAACTGATCGAGCTGACCGCAGCCTCGTGCTGCGGCGCGTCGGTCGTCAACGACGTCAACGGCGACGTCGCACGCGTGCTCAATGCGCGCACCTACGCGCAGGCCGAAGTGCTGGGCTTGGACGACGTCATTACGATCTGCTCGACGTGCACCGGGCACATGCGCGCGGCCAACAAAGAACTGCGCGAGAACGAAGAGCGCATGTCCCAAGCCAACGCGATTCTGGGCAAGTTCGGCGCCAAATATCAGGGAAACGTCACCGTACGCCACCTGCTGTGGCTGCTCATCGACGATATCGGCTTGGATCGCCTCCGTTCGATGGTCGTTCGGCCGCTCAACGGTCTCAAGGTCGCGCCGTTCTACGGCTGTCACATCATTCGCCCCGAGTCCGTGAACGGCTGGGAGTCCGCGCGCAATCCGCATTCGCTCGAGGACGTCATCGAAGCGATCGGCGGTGAGGCCGTCGACTACGCCGGCAAGACGCGCTGCTGCGGATTTCATATCCAATTGGAAAAGGACAACGTTGCGACCGACATGGTCGGCCAGAACATGCGCATGGCCCAAGATCACGGCGCCGAAGCCGTCATCACGCCCTGCCCGCTCTGCCACCTCGCGCTCGACGGCTACCAGCAGGACAGCGCGGCGCGCTGGGGCCGCACCGATCTCCCGACCTTCCATCTTCCGCAGCTGGTCGCATTCGCGCTGGGCGTGCCACCCGAAAAGCTCGGCCTCAACAAACACCTGATCGATCCGCGCAACGTGATGGTCGCCCGCGAACTGATCTCTTAGCGCCGGGTCGGCAGCAGGTCAGGCGTTATCGTTGCGGCCGCAGCGAGGATCGATCGACCAGTAGTAGCCCCACCTCTGATTCTCGCAGATGAAGAAGTTGCTGGTCGGATCGCCCGACGCGTTGTAGTTATGCTGGGCTCCGTCGTACCAAAACTTCGTATCGTGCTCGGAGATCAAACGTCCCGCCCCATCTTTGACCTCGAAGCGCAACATCCACGGACCGTTGTCGTCCTTGGAGTTCCGCGCGTACTGCCAGGTTCCGTGCGCGCCCGCCCAATTCGCTGGGGCCAGGCGATGCTGCACCCAGGTACCCGGAACGGAGGCATAGAGCGTAATCCACGCGTTTCCGCCCGTCGCGTTGTGGACCCTCAGCCATTCGGTGTTCGAGGCAGCCGTCGAGACGGCCGTCAGCGCACCGCAGCACGCGAGTGAAATGACGAGCGCCGCTATGCGCATACGTGACATCGTGACCTCCTTGAAAAGCACCGGGATACTGCAATAACGCCGCTTCGCCTAGAGAAAGTTCTGCTGCGCGGGGATGACGTTCTCCCAAGAAGCGTCAAAAGCCGTCCTCGGCTTCGCGGCGGAGAACGGCTTTGATCTGTTTGCGGTCGTAGTGCTTCTTGGTTTGGTGGGCTCCCGCAGGTCGCAGGTTGATTGCGGGCCCGAGGCGCGGCACGAGTTTGGGCTCGATGCGGCGCCGCTGCTTGCGTTTGGCCATGACGGCACCTCCGGAAGATACTCTACCCCATCCGGGCAACCCGCGTCCAATGTCGGCCCTAGGAGCCTGTCGGACGTGGACCGCTCTTGGATTCAAGTGCGGTTTTTGTTCGGAGGCCAGGCGCGAAGAGGTCACGAAGCCGCGGCTTCGTGACCGATGAGCAGCGAAGCATTCCGCAAAAAGCGCCTTGAAGACGGAAGCGTGCCCACGTCCGACAGGCTCCTAGAGCGAGAACTCGACGTCCTGACCGCCAACGCCGGGCGCTGGGCCCGCATGACCGTGCCCCAAAAGCGCCGCCTATTGGCCGAAGTGCTTGGGAGCGTGGCCGCCGCGGCCGCGCCGTGGGCTGCCGCCGGCGCCGCCGCTAAGGGTACCACCGGTACCCCCGCTGCCGGCGAAGAGTGGATGTCCGGCCCTTGGGCGGTACTCTACGCGTTGCGCCGTTATCTGCGGACCCTCGATCACATCGCGGCGACGGGGTCGCCGCACGTGCCCTCCAAAAGCATCCGCTCGCGCGGCGACGGACGGACCGTGGTCGACGTCTTTCCGATGACCCTGGCCGACCGCTTTTTGTTTGCCGGTATCTCGGCCGAAGTCTGGATGGACGACGGCGTAACGCCGCAGGGCGTACGCGATGCGCTCGGCATCTTCTACCGCCAACCCGATCTGCGCGGCCGCACCGCGCTGGTGATGGGCGCCGGCAATATCTCCTCAATCGGTCCGCTCGACGTGCTCTACAAGCTCGTCGCCGGCGGCGCCGTCTGCATGCTCAAACTCAGCCCGGTAAACGCGTATCTCGCGCCGATCTTCGCCCGGGCGCTGGCCCCGCTGATTCGCGAAGGCTTTCTGCGCGTGGTGACCGGCGACGCCGATGTCGGGAGCGTTCTGGCCGCGCACGCCGCGGTCGATGAAGTGCACGTGACCGGAAGCGCGCGCGCGTACGATGCGCTCGCCGCGCATTTGCGCAAACCGCTCACCGGCGAGTTGGGCAACGTCACGCCGACAATCATCGTGCCCGGCCCGTGGTCCCGCGCGGACATCGCTTTTGCCGCCGAGCACGTTCTCACCCAGAAACTGCATAACGGCGGTTTCAATTGCGTTGCGGCACAGATTCTCGTGCTGCCCGAGGACTGGGAAGGGACGCCACCGTTGCTGGCCGAGATCCAACGCCTTTCCACGACCCTGTCCGCGCGCCCGCAGTACTATCCCGGCGCAGAGCAGCGACGCGCCGCGTTGCTGGCAACTCGTCGCCCCGCCGGCGGCGGCGCCGCCACGATCGTTGAGGCCGAGCGCGGCGATGTCGGATTTGGAAGCGAGGCCTTTGCGACGTCCTGTTCGTGACGACGCTTCCCGGCTCGGTCGAGCGCTACGTCGATCGCGCCGTCGAGTTTGCCAACGCCGACCTGAGCGGGAACCTGGCCGCGAACCTGATCGTCCACCCCGAGTCGGCGCGGCGCCACGTCGGCGCGCTGGACCGCGCGATCGCGGCGCTGCGCTACGGCTCTATCGGCGTGAACGTTTGGGCCGGGGTGGGATATTTTCTCACCGAAACACCGTGGGGAGCCTATGCCGGCAACACAGCCGGCGATGTCGGCAGCGGCACCGGCGTCGTGCACAACGCGCAACTCCTTTCCCGGACGCTCAAATCGGTCGTTCGCGGGCCGTTCCGTCCGCTGGTTCGGCCGGCGTGGTTTGTCACCAACCGAATGGCCGATCGACTGGGACCGGCCCTGTGTTCGTACGAGGCCGCTCCTTCCATCCCGCGCGCCGCGCGCGTCGCCGCCCTCGCGCTGCGGGGCTAGGAACGCGGCGCAAAACGTCCGGCGTCGGGGAAACGCTCAGGTCCCTAGCGTACTCTAGTCCCATGCTTCTTTCGGCTCTTATCTTGGCGCAGCTCGTTGCGAATCCTAACCCGACGCCCACCCCGCATCTGCAGACGATCGTCACCGTCAAGACGACGAACTACTGTACGGCCTTGCGCAACCTGGCCGTTCCCGTCGGTTACGTCACCCGAAAGAATACCGAAGCTTTTCTGGCGCTCGAAAAGCCGATCGTCGATATCGTGACGCAAAACCGAGGCGTTTCGTCGGCCACAGGCCGCGAACTGGCCGATACCCTCAACAACGGCAACGACGACACGATGACCTATAATGCAGGCAACACTATATCGATGGAAACCATCAGCAAGATCACGTGGGAAATCGATCAGAACTTGGCTTTGGAAGATAAGGTCATGGAGCAATCGTGGAAGGACTACCCCAAGGGGAAGGATCCCGACGTCGACAAATTGCGCCAACGTCTGCAAAACGTCATCGACCTTCAAAACGCTCTCGACGACAAGTATTCCGAGCTCGCCCAAGTCTATCTCGATAACGCCGGCGACCCATCGTTGACGTCCAACACCGCCCCGAGCAAGGGCGAAGCTTCGGACAACACGGGCGCCAACCAGGCCGCGGTAAAGGCCCAACTGCGCGACGCAATCTACGGTGAGGTCTCCGCCTTACTCGCCGCCAACAAACCGGCGACCATTACCAATCCGCAAGCTCAAGACGAAGTCGCCGGCGTCGCGCACCACGGGAACACGGCCGACATCTCGCGTGAGCTAACGCTGCAAGAGCTGGCGTTCAGCAAGGACGTCGTCACGGGCAGCCAGCGCTGCGGTATCCAGGAGCCCTAGCGGTAACGCGAGCGGGAAGCGGCGCGCTCCCAGCGCCGCATCGCTAAGACGATCAGTCCGATGGCTCCCACGATCAAAAGTGCATCCACAAGAACCTCTCCTTTTCTAGCCTTGACGACGCAGTTGCACCGCAACCGCGCGTCCGATTTGCTCGCGAGGAAATCCCAACGATCGAGCCCGCGCGACGTAACGCTCGGCCAACTCGTCGATTTGCCCGCTGGCGGGTTTGCCGCGGGCCCTGCCGCCCTTCGCGACGTAGGTTCCGCGCCCGCGTTTGGTCTCTAGGACGCCGTCGCGTTCTAACTCCGCGTACGCGCGATTGACGGTGTTGGGGTTGACCCCCAGCGCTGCGGCCACTTCCCGCACCCCGGGGAGCCGGTCGCCGTTAAGCAACGAGCCTCGCGCCAGTGCGTGCAGCACTTGTTCTGCCAACTGCACGTACACGGGCACCGGGGATCGATCGTCGAGTCGCAGGTCGTCGGTTCGCATTGTGTCCTAGT
>DATCDS010000036.1:0-21635 GCA_036510515.1 Vulcanimicrobiaceae bacterium | reverse complement strand
GCGAAGATCGCGACGGCGACGACGATCGCCACGATCGCCAAACCGATCAGGGCGCCGGGCGAACGGCGCAACCCGCGCCACACGTCGCTCGCGTACGTGCGCGAGGCCGGGCCGAGTTCTTCGGCTGCAGCTGCCAGCGTTACGTCCATCGCTCGTAAATCGAGACTTAGACTTCCATCACGACCGGCACGAGCACCGGGCGTCGCTTGGTCCGATTGTAGATCGACTTGGAAAGACCGCTGCGCAAATGTTCCTTGACGGTGCTGACGTCGCGCAAGCCTTCGACCGAAACGCCTTCGAGAATTTTCTTGGCTTCGGCCTTGAGTTCTTCCAAGACGCCATCGGCTTCGGGGAGATAGAAGACGCCTTTGGAGATGAGGTCCGGGCCGGCGATGATGCGGGCTTCTTCCGCATCGATCGTGACGACCACCATCATGATGCCGTCGCCGGCCAGCGCGCGCCGATCTCGCAGCACCGCTTCGCCGATCTCGCCGATGCCCGACCCGTCGACCAGTACGTTGCCGCCGTACGTCTTACCGATCTTGTCGCCGTAATCGTGGGTGAACTCCAGCACGTCGCCGTTCTCGACCACGAACACGTTCTCGCTCTCGACCCCGGTGCTCACCGCCAGCTTTCCGTGCTGCACCAGCATCCGATACTCCCCGTGAACCGGAACGAAGAACTCCGGGCGCACGAGGTTGAGCATCAGGAGCAGTTCTTCTTGCGACGCGTGGCCCGAAACGTGCGAGCGGCCGTCGGTGCCGTGAATGACGGTCGCGCCCAGTTTGTAGAGGTTGTTGACCGTCTTGGAGACGGATTTTTCGTTGCCGGGAATCGGCGTCGCCGAGATCACGACCGTGTCGCCGGGGACGATGCGGAACTTTTTGTGGTCGCGCATCGACATGCGCGTGAGGCCGCTCATCGGTTCGCCTTGCGAGCCGGTCGTCATCACGACGACCTGGTTGGCCGGATACGAATCGACGTCTTCGATCTTGATCACGCGTTCGGGCGGGATCTTGAGATGTCCCAATTCGGTGGCGAAATGCATCACGTTGTTGAGCGAGCGGCCCAAGAACGCGATCTTGCGATCGAAACGGATCGCGTGATCGACGACCTGCTGAATGCGCGGCACGTTCGAGGCGAACGACGCGACCACGATGCGTCCCTTGGCGCGCGAGAAGATCGTCGTGAACGCTTCGCCGACGATGCGCTCGGAGAGCGTGTGGCCGGGTCGTTCGGCGTTGGTGGAATCGGCCAGCATGCACAGCACGCCGCGTTCGCCGATGCGCGCGATCGAGGCGAAGTCGGCCGGCTTGCCGTCGATCGGCGTCTGATCGAACTTGAAATCTCCGGTGTGGAAGATCGTTCCGACCGGCGTACGGATCGCCAGCGAACACGCGCCCGCGACCGAGTGATTGATGTGGATGAACTCGGTTTCGAAGCCGCCGTACTTCACCGTATCGCCCGGCTGCACGGGAACGAAGTCGACGTCGCCGAGTTTGTGCTCGCGAGATTTGGCCTTGATCAACGCGATCGAAAGCGGCGTGCCGACGATCGGGGTCTGCGGAAATTCTTTAAGAAAGTAGGGGATGCCGCCGATGTGGTCCTCGTGCCCGTGGGTCACCAGGACCGCGCGCAGTTTGCTGGCGCGCTCGCGGACGTACGTAAAATCGTTGATAACGATGTCGACGCCGTACATCTCGTCGTCGGGGAACATCAGACCGCAGTCGACCACGATCAAATCGTCGTTGGTCTCGATCACGGTCATGTTGCGGCCGATCTCGCCGCAGCCGCCCAGCGGCACGATGCGCACGAACGGCTCGGTCGGGGGACTGGGAACGACGAGGGTGTCGGAAGTCAAAACGTTTCTTTTCTTTCTTAGACTGGGCCCCCGGCCACGGCGTGGGATGGGAGAGCATGCGCAAAGTATCGGGATTGGCCGCGGCGGCGTGGCTCACGATTGTACTCGCGGCCCCCGCGATCGCCAAGGACAAACATCCAGGAGGCGGCCACCACCGCCCGCCCCAGGTCGACGCCCTTTACTCGGCTCGGGCCTTGCGCCGGGCTAGGACGATCGTCCAGCTGCGTATGCTCGAGCTTCGCGAGGAACGCCTGGATTGCATCCGGGCGGTTCTCCAAGGGCGCCTGCCGCGGGAATTCGCCGGGCGTGCCGCATCCCTGGCGCTGCGGGCCAAGGATTGTGCGAATTTGACCAGGTAGCCTGCGCCTGGTCTCTCGAAGAAGCAACCCTATGGAGAACTCAACAACCAAGGCCTCCGGCCTTACGAACGTTGTCAATACGGTCATTTCCCCAAAGGAAGCCTTTGAAGCGCTCCGCGTGGCCCCTACCTGGGGTTGGGCCCTCGTTATCACGATCGTGGTCGCCATGATCTGCTCGTTCTTGGAAATACCGGCGCTTCTGCATGCTTTTGAGGCAGGTTGGCCGGCTCAGGTCGCGGCGAATCCCAAGATGGCGGCTTTGAGCACGGATCAGCTCGCGAATATCAAGCATTTCTCCGAGATCAGCTTCCATTTTTCGCCACTCATCGCGCTGATTTTCGTTCCACTTTTTGTCTTGTTCGAAGCGTTCATTTTGTGGATCCTCAACGCGATCGGTAAAGGCAGCGTCGGCTTCAAGGCACTGTGGTCCGTGTCGGCCAACGTTGCTATCCCGGCCGCCGCAATCGCCGCGATCGTCAACCTCATCATCGTCTTGGCGCGGGGCGCCGATAGTTTCACGTCGATGCAGAGCGTGCAGGCGGCGATCCCAACCCTCGCGCTGCTCGCGCCGCACGCTGGAAAGCTGACGAACTTCCTAGGCGCATTTAGCCCGTTCACCATTTGGGGAGCCGGGCTGATCGTCAGCGCCATGCTCATCACCGCCCGGACGAATAAGACAGTTGCCTGGATCGCCGGCGTGTTGAGCATTCTGCTACCCGCGTGCTTCGCGCTGCTGGGCCCGGCAGCCACGTGACGCCGGGCTGAAACAAGACCGGCGGCCGGCCGGTAGATGCTTCGGGTAACATACTAATGCCGTACGGAGACCGAGTTTGAGGATCCAATCCATCGTGCCGGCGATCGTTATCGCCGGCACAATACTGTTTGCGCCGACGGGCGCTATCGCGCAAACGCCTGCACTTACGCTGGCCGACGCGGTGCGTTATGCGCTCGCGCACAACCCCACGGTCGCCCAGCAGGTCGCCGCCTTAACCCAAGCCCAAAACGCGCTAGCCAAACAAGAGGGGCAGACGTTCCCCATCGTCTCGGCCCAAGTACAGAGCCAGTTGAACAAGGTGAGCCCCTCCTATGGGGGCAGTTTTCAGATCATCGGCGCGCAGCAGCCGCAGGTCTACAGTCAAAATACGGCTCAGATATACACTCAGTACCAGCTCAACGCCGGCGGCCTCGGGCTGCTGCAGCTCGGGGAAGCCAAAGCGCAGGTAGATCAAGCCGCCGCCAATCTTAAGCGCACGCGCGAACAGATCGCGGCCACCGTGACCGCCGCATTCTATGGTATCGCACAGAAGAACGCGATCGTATCTATCGATAGCAGCGACCTTGGCTATCAAACCATTCTCTTGCAGAACGCGCAAGCTAAGGAGAAGGCCGGGGTGGCAGCCGGCGTCGACGTGCTTCGCGCTCAGGTCGCGCAGGAAAAAAGCAAATCGACCCTCGTCGCTGACAAAGCTTCGGTCCTAAACGCGCAAGAGTCGTTGGCGCAGTCGATCGGAGCGCCGGTCGAGAGCGCGTTCGCACTGCCGCAGGTCATCGCGCAACCCGACCTGCCCAAAGGCTCCGTCGAGACGCTCATTTCCATCGCACAGAACACGCGTCCCGATATCCGGTCGGCGGAATTTGGCGTTCGCAACGCGCAACTAGCGCGCAAAGGGTTCGATCGAGAGCTGTTCCCGCAGTTGCAGATCAGCGGCTCGTTCGGTAACCAATTTTCGCCGACGAATACGGCGCTACTACCGCCGAATACACCTCGCGGGGTTCCCGGCTACTGGGCGCTCGGCGTCACTACGACGTTCACGTTGCCGTTGGTCGACTATGGCGCGCGTCATACCGAACGCGCGAACGACGATGCCGCAATCGCCAGCGCGCAGGCAACGCTCGATGCCGCCAAGGGTCAGGTCGAGATCGACGTTCGTCAAAACTACCGCGCCGCGCTGACCGCACAGGCGCAGCTTGCCTACGCTCAGGACGAATCCCGCCTGGGTATTGAGGCAGCCCGCATCGCGCAATTGCAATATCAGAACGGCATTATCGCGCTTTCGGACGTGGCCCAGGCCGAACAAACGTCCGTGACGGCCCAAAGCGACTTGATTAACGCCCGGGTCAACTACGTTAACGCCATCGTCAACCTTCGCGTCGCGCTCGGCACGTACGATGCCGAATCCGCCGTCGCCGGCTTGTAGTGTGGTTTCTCGGAAGTTCATGCACAAAATCTCGCTCGCCCTTTCGCCCGACTCATCGTCGCTCTTCGGGCACAACGCTACGGCGTTGCTTCCTCATCGCTCCTCGATTCGGCCAAAAGTTCTTCGCGATCTCTTGCACCGAACTTCCGAGAAACCACACTAGAGGTACCAATGTCCAAACGCACGCGTAACCTTCTCATCATCGTCGCGGCGCTCGTCGTCGTCGTTATTATCGCCGTGCTCAGCGGCCATCGCGGGCCCGCAGCACTCTCGGAACGTACTGTGAAGGTCGCCTATACGACGTTTCAGACAAAACTTCCCGAAAGCGGCGTTATCCAGCACCCCGGAACGGCAACCGTACCGACGCTCGTCGCCGGAAACATCGATCAGATCTATGTCCGCGCCGGACAGTACGTGGGCGCCGGCCAATTGCTGGCGTCGATCGATGCGCCGACCCTGCAGTCCACCGCCGCTGGATCGCAAGCCGACTTTAGTTCCGCCGTCGCGAACATTGCAACCTCTCGTGTCAACGAGCAAAACGCCAAGGTTCAGTATCAGGCCAGCGTCGATACGGCCAAGAGCGCACTCGATGAAGCTCAACGCGTTTACGAAGCCGATGTGAACCTTTTCAAGAACAAGGCCATCGCCAAGCAGCAGGTCGATGCCGACAAAGCAAAACGCGATCAAGCGCAAGTGCAATACGAACAAGCGCTGGCCCAACTTCACCTGGGCGCCGTCTCGGGCTACGGTCAAAACAGCGTGCAAGCAGCGCAGGCAATGGCTCAAAAAGCGCAGATCGTCAATTCGCAGAATCAGCAGCAGTTGGGCTTCACGCGAATCGTAGCGCCCTTTTCCGGCGTCATTCAAACAATTGCAACAAATCCGTCGGACCCTCTGCGCAACGTGCAATCCGGAGATCCCGTAACAACAGGGCAAGCGCTCTTTACGATGGCCCAAGGTAACGGCTTTATCGTCAAAGCGCAAGTTGACGAGCAGGATATCATCAACGTCCGAGTCGGCCAGCAGGCCAACGTCACCGGGGAAGACTTCCCGGGCCAAAAGCTCGTGGGTCACGTAAGCATGATTTCTCCGGTTGCCGTTAAATCGGCCGACGCATCGAGTACAGCCAAGCAAGTGCTTACGACAATCAGCCTCGATCGCTCGCCGTCATATCTCAAAGACGGGATGACGGTCGACATCGATATCGTTACCGTCAACCTACCGCACGTTATCGCCCTGCCTAACGCCGCCATCGGCAAAGCTGGCAAGAAATCGTTCGTCTATGTCGTGCGACGCGGTAAAGCGTCTAAACGAACGGTCGTTGTAGGGCTCATGGGCGATACACAGACGGTTATCAAGTCAGGAATTGGTGCGGGGGACATCGTGATCGCCGCGACCGATCCGTTGCTGCACGACGGCTCTGCGGTGCTCCCGATGCCCTCGGGAACGAACTCACCGGCGCCATAGTATGACGCGGTTCCTAGCCTACGTCCACGAAGCGTGGGATGCGCTGTGGCGCAATAAAGCGCGCTCCGCCCTCACCATGCTCGGAATGCTGATCGGCGTCGCCGCCGTCAACTCCGTCTACGGGCTAACATCCGGTCTCACGGCTTCGGTGAACAGCGGGATTTCAAGTTCGCACTTTCCGTCGCTAACGATTATTCCGGATCCTCAACAAGCCGACCCTTCGCAGGCGCAGCTGCAGTTTCGCGACAGTCAAATCCTTGCCGACGAGACGGGCGGCTCGCTCGCGCGCGTCGTCCCCGTCTATACTGCTTTCTCCGGTGGCGGAGCTCCCCGAGTCTACCAAGTTCGTAAGGGGTCCCGGCGGGTGTCGATGTACGGATTTTCTTGGTACGGCGACGACCCCGATATGGATGTCCTGGTGGGCCGCGGCCTCACGGGTGCGGATATCTTGTCGGCCGCTGCCGTTTGTATGATTTCGCACGATCTTGCCGTTGAATTCTTTAAGACCGATGCCGCAGCACTAGGCCAATATCTGTTAGTCAACGGCTCTCGCTTTCGCATCGTGGGCGTGCCCGACCCGAACAAGGGATCGGCTTCAAACGGTTACTTCGGGGGCACGTACTATATGTTGCTTCCTTATACGACGTACCGCAGTTTTCAGCCGGGTCCAATCGATGGCTTGGACGTTTGGGAAAGCCCCTCCACTACCGACGCAGAGGCAGAAGTTTCGATCCGAGCCGTCTTTGCACACACCCACGGCGCCGCGGCAAAATATACGATCACGAGCATACGCGACCAGTTGGCACAGCAAGTTAAGATCGTAAACGTAATCGGCGTTGGCCTCACTGCGATTGGCGCAATCTCATTGCTCGTAGCGGGCATCGGCATCATGAACATCATGCTGATTTCGGTCACGGAGCGCACGAGGGAAATCGGCATTCGAAAGTCGATCGGCGCCAGCCGCAAAGATATCGTCCTTCAGTTCATCATCGAGAGCACGCTTGTCTCGTTGTTTGGGGGAGCCCTGGGGCTATTTCTGAGCCTTGGAGTCATCGGCATCGCCGCTGGCGCGATGAATGCTCGTACCGGTAACGTCAATGTTCCTTGGGGATCGGTTGTTCTGGCGGGCCTTGTGTTTTCGATAGCGGTGGGCCTGGTCTTTGGCACGTATCCAGCGATTCGCGCGAGCCAACTGGATCCAGTTGAGGCGTTACGCTCGTGACCTATGTTTTTGAGGCGATTCAAAACCTGTTTGCCAATCGGCTCAGAACGACGTTGGCGATAGTTGGCCTGGTAGTCGGCGTTGCGGCGGTTATCGCAATTCAGATTCTCGGCAGTGCTACGACCGGTGCGATGGGCGGCATAATCCAGTTCGTCAGCAACTATACGTTCCTGATCGGCCCCGACACGCAGGGTGGATTCGATCCGAAGGCTGGCTTCAAGATCTCAGATGTCGCCGCCATAGCTAATCTTCCAGGTGTCAAGGCAGTGATTCCTTATTCGCAAAGGGGAGAGCAGGCTTTCGTCGGCCACGGTAAGGCCGATCTGAACGTCGCATCGGCCGGTGAGGATCCCGAATTCTATCCGGAGCCATTGGCCGCGGGTCGCTTTTTTACGGACGACGAAGTCGCCAGCAACGCTCGCGTTTGCATCTTATCAGATTCGGCCGTCCAGAAGCTCGCACCGGATGGCGGGGTTCTGTTGGGCCGCGAGGTGCGCGCCGGCGGCCTACGCTGCACCATCGTGGGCGTCTTGCAGAAAGCTCCAAGCGGATCGCTGAATTTTAGCTTTGAGCCCGACATATCGATTCCGTATACGACTTTCGACCGCATCTACTCGCACGGCAGTCGCGTTTTCGATGCGGAGGTCCTGGTCGCCGACGTGACTCGCATGCCGCAGATCGAAGATGCCACCAAAGCCTACCTCTCGACTCTGTCGCATGGAAAGTATAAATACAGAACCTTCGACAGCCGCTTCATTTCCGGCTTGCTAGGCCCATATCTTGCGGTTCTTACGCTGATCATCGGCTTGATCGGAGCCATCTCACTCGTAGTCGCCGGAATCGGAATTATGAATGTCCTGCTGGTTTCCATAACGGAGCGAACGCGCGAGATCGGCGTACGCAAGGCGATCGGCGCAAAAGGGTCACAGGTGTTGCTTCAATTCTTTCTCGAGGCTGCGATCCTGACATTCGTGGGCTGCGGCCTGGGGGCAGGCATCGGCCTCCTCGCCGGCTGGTGGGTAAACGTGACATATGTCATCAAAATATCGGGCGTCATCACGCCGATTCCGTGGGGCGCCTCGGTCGCCTTAGCCGTGATCTTTGCCACTATCGTCACGCTCGCATTTGGAACGTATCCCGCTTATCGCGCCGCCCGGCTCGATCCTATAGAGGCCCTTCGCTATGAATGACAGCCAAACTCTCGCCATCGACGTTCGCGACATCACCAAGACGTACAAGATGGGCGCCTTGGAGGTGCAGGCGTTGGCCGGTATCTCCTTCACCATTCAACGCGGTGAATACGTTGCGATTATGGGGCCATCGGGTTCGGGGAAATCGACCCTGATGAACCTGATCGGCTGTTTGGATCGCCCGACCACGGGAAGCTACCGCCTCGACGGCATCGACGTCTCCAAACTCGACGACAACGAGCTCGCTCAGATACGGCTCAAGAAGTTGGGCTTCATCTTTCAGGGATTCAATCTGCTCGCGCGGACCGATGCAATTAAGAATGTGGGGCTACCGCTCTTCTATGCCGGCGTTCCTGGTCGCGAACGGCGACGCCGCGCCCTTTCGGTACTCGAGCGAGTCTCGCTGGGCGACCGCGGGCACCACAAGCCTAACGAACTCTCCGGCGGACAGCAGCAGCGCGTCGCGATCGCTCGCGCGCTGATCAACGATCCGGCCGTTCTCCTCGCCGACGAACCGACCGGCAATCTCGATTCCAAGACCAGCGAAGAAGTGTTGGGCCTATTCGGCAATCTGCACGAAGAGGGCCGCACGATCATCATGGTCACGCACGACGAAAACATCGCTTCGCACGCGCGCCGCATCATCCGTCTGCGCGACGGCTTGATTCTCTCCGACGAGCCGGTGCTCCAGGCGCGCTAGCAGGGGTTTTGGGGCACTTTTTGCTACTTTTTGGCGTTGTTCGGGTAGGATAGAGAAGTTCACACCTCGCTGTAACAAACGTTGAGAGTATGCTGAGAAATCGTATAGCCCCCACGCTGATCGTTGCCCTTGGCGGCGCGATCGTTGGTTCGTTTTTGATGCTGCTGTATGCCAGCACGCACTTCGCCGGCGTCGCCGGCCCCAATCACACGCCGCCCGCGGTCAGCGCCGAGGCGCTCACCGGGGTCAGCGACCAAGATCGGATCGTCTCGGCGGTCAAACGCACGAAGGCGTCCGTCGTCGCGATCCAAGAGCAGGTCAGCGGCAGCCAGACCATCGCCCTCACGCCTTTTGGCGACCAGGGTCCCGAAGTCCAGCAGCCGTTCAAGGGCGCCGCCTCGGGTTCGGGTTTCGTGTACGACGCGGACGGCGACATCATCACCAATGCCCACGTCGTGACCGCGCCGATGGGCGGCCAGCTTTCAAAATTGACCGTAGTCTTTAGCAACGGCGATCATATTCCGGCCCACGTCGTCGCCAGCGACATCGGCGCCGACGTAGCGATCATCAAGGTCGACCACTACGCGAAGCTCCCGCCCCCGCTGGTCTTGGCCGATTCCGACCGGCTGCAGCAGGGCCAATGGGCGATCGCCATCGGCGAACCGCTCGAGCTCAAGCAGACGGTGACCGTCGGCGTGGTCTCCGGCTTCAACCGCGAGGAGCAGATCCCCAACGAAAATAACCAGGTCATCGACTTCAAAGGATTGCTCCAAACCTCGGCGCCGATCAACCGCGGCAACTCCGGAGGCCCCCTGATCGATCTCGACGCGCACGTGATCGGAATCAACCAATCGACGGTCAGCTCGGGCTACGCGCAGGGCATCGGCTTCGCGATCCCGTCCAACACCGTCAAGAAAGTCGTCGCGTCGCTGATGGCCAACCCGGGCGTCCACCAGGGCACCGGCGTCGGCTTCTTGGGCGTCGTGATGAGCGATGTCACCAGCGGCTTCCGCAATCAGAGCGGCTACACGGGCCAGGGTGGCGTCGGCGTCCTCTACGTGCAATCCGGCACGCCGGCCGACCGTGCCGGACTGCAGCCCGGCGATGTCATCCTCAAGGCCGACGGCACGGCTTACTCCGACACCAAAGCCCTGCAGAAATACATCGCCGTCAAGAAGCCCGGCGCCACGATGCGCCTGCAAATTTGGTCGCAAGGCCTTAAGAAAGAAGCGGCCGTGACGATCGAAGAAAAACCGGCCGCCCAGGCGATCCAGCAGCAGCAGCAAGGGCCCTAAGGCGCCCACCGGCCCCAAAGAAAGCGTCCCCGCAACCGCGGGGGCGCTTTTTGCTGTTTTAGAAGGTGGAACATCATGGGTACTGTCCGAGTACTATGGCCAGACCCCAATCCTCGTAGTTCGATAAGCGGCAAGGCCGATCGATGCCGCGCTCCCAAGCGCGCTCGTGAAGGCTGGTCCACGAACTCGGAAAGAAGAGAACAATTACATGGCAAAAGTGGTCGGAATCGACCTCGGCACGACCAACTCGGTCATCGCCGTGATGGAGGGCTCGACGCCCGCCGTCATCCCCAACGCCGAAGGATCGCGCACGACGCCTTCGGTCGTCGCATTTACCAAAACCGGAGAACGTCTGGTCGGGCAGCTCGCAAAGCGCCAGGCGATCACCAATCCCGAACGCACGATTTCCTCGATCAAACGCCACATGGGCGAAGGCGCGTTCAACGTCAAGATCGACGGCAAGGAATACACGCCGCAAGAAATTTCGGCGATGATCCTGCAAAAACTCGTCAACGACGCGAGCAACTATCTGGGCGAACGCGTAACGCGCGCGGTCATTACGGTGCCCGCGTACTTCAACGACTCTCAGCGCCAAGCCACCAAGGACGCCGGCAAGATCGCCGGCCTGGACGTCCTGCGCATCATCAACGAACCGACGGCGGCCGCATTGGCCTACGGTCTGGATAAGAAGGCCAGCGAAACCATTTTGGTTTGGGACCTCGGCGGCGGGACGTTCGACGTGTCGATCCTCGAAGTGGGCGATGGCATCTTCGAGGTTAAGTCGACCAACGGCGACACGCACCTAGGCGGCGACGACTACGACAAGCGCGTGGTCGAATGGCTCGTGCAAGAGTTCCGCAAAGAACAAGGCTTGGATCTCTCCGGCGACAAGCAGGCCATGCAACGCCTGACCGAAGCCGCAGAAAAAGCCAAGATCGAGCTTTCGTCGGTCGTGCAGACCAGCATCAACCTGCCGTTCATCACGGCCGACCAGAACGGGCCCAAGCATCTGGACATCACGTTCACGCGGGCGAAGTTCGAAGAGCTGACCTCGGACCTGACGGATCGCTGCATCGCGCCGTTTAAGAGCGCGCTGGCCGACGCGAAGATCGACATCTCGAAGATCGACGAGGTCGTGATGGTCGGCGGCTCGACCCGCATGCCCGTCATCCAAGAACTGGTCAAGAAACTTACCGGCAAAGATCCCAACCTGACGGTCAACCCCGACGAAGTCGTTGCGGTTGGTGCCGCCATTCAGGCCGGCGTTCTTGCCGGCGAAGTGACCGGCGTCGTTCTGCTCGACGTGACCCCGCTCTCGCTGGGTCTGGAGACCATGGGCGGCGTCAGCACGACGCTGATCGAACGCAACACGACCATCCCTACCAAGAAGTCGCAAGTCTTCACGACGGCCGAAGACGGCCAAACGTCGGTCGACATTCACGTCCTGCAGGGCGAGCGTCCGATGGCCCAAGACAACAAGTCGTTGGGACGTTTCCGCCTGGAAGGGTTGCCACCGGCTCCGCGCGGCGTGCCCCAGATCGAGGTCACGTTCAATATCGATGCCAACGGCATCGTCAACGTGAGCGCGAAAGATCTGGGAACCGGTCGCGAGCAGCAGATCACGATCACCGCGTCGACCAACCTCAGCAAAGAGGAAGTCGAGCGCATGGTCAAAGACGCCGAAGCTCAGGCCGCGACGGATCAGGCCAAGAAAGACGAAGCCGAGACACGCAATAACGCGTCCTCGCTCATCTACGCCACCGAGAAGTCGCTCAAAGAAGTCGGAGACAAGCTCGACACCGTCGCCCGCGGCGAGGTCGAGACCGCGCTCGCCGACCTCAAGAAGGTCAGCGAAAACGGCACCGCTGCCGAAATCAAGCCGGCGGCCGAGAAACTGCAGGCGGCTTCCTACAAGATGGCCGAGTTGCTCTACAAAGCCGCAACGCCCGATGGGTCCGCTGCCGAGGGAGCTTCCTCCAACGGCTCGACCGACGCCGGCGCCGCCCAGGCTCCGCCCGACGACGTCATCGACGCCGAGTTCAAAGAAAGCCAGTAAAGCCGGCCGTGGAGCGCGCCGCGCAAGCGGCGCGCTCCCAGCGCGGACGGCTTCCTCGATGTTCTTTCACCGCTCTTGTGGATTGTGATCTCTTACGATGTTTAACGACGACGTGAGCGAGCCCGTCGAAGCGACGCTCGCAGACGTACCCGAAGCGACCGAGTCGACCGACGACCTGTCGGCACAGCTGGCCGCAGCCAACGCCAAAGCCGAAGAAAACTACAACAAGTTTCTCCTGGCGATGGCCGATTTTGAAAATTACAAGCGTCGGATGGAGCGCGATAGCATCGCGTTGCAAACGTCCTATCGCCGCAGCGTGCTCGAACGCTTCTTGCCGGTGCTCGACAATCTCGAGCGCGCCCTGCAGGTCGGTGCGGATTCCAACGGCTTGCGCGGCGGCGTCGAACAAACGCTCAAGGGCTTCGAATCGATCCTCGCCGCCCAGAACGTCCGTCCGATCGACGTGGCCGGCAAGGCGTTCGACCCGCGCATTGCCGAGGCGATCGGCACCGCGCCGGCCGGCGAGGGCGTCGACGACGATACGGTCGTCGCGGTCGCCCAAAAAGGTTATACGATCGGCGACGAGTTGCTCCGACCGGCCCAGGTGATCGTTGCCAAAGCAGCCGAGTAGTCCATGAACTACAAGGACTACTACGCTACCCTCGGAGTGCCTAAGACGGCAGCGGAAAAAGACATCAAGTCCGCATACCGGAAACTGGCGCGCAAGTGGCATCCCGATTCGAATCCCGACAACGCGAAGGCCGCCGAAGAAAAGTTCAAGGAGATCACCGAGGCCTACGAGGTCTTGGGTGATTCCGAGAAACGCCGCAAATACGATGCGCTGGGTTCGGATTGGCAGCAAGCCGCCAGCCAAGCCGAGCAACAGCGGCGCTACCGCACGCAGCAAGGCGAAACGTTCTACGATTTTGGCGGCTTCGGCGGCCGGAACGCGGGCGAAGCCGACAGCGGTTTCTCGGATTTTTTCGATATGTTCTTTTCGGGCGGCGGACGGCGGCAGACCGGCGCGAGCACGTTCTCGCAGCGAGGCCAGGACTTGGAAACGACGATCGAGCTGACCCTTCGCGACGTCTACGACGGCGGGAAGAAATCCGTTTCGCTGCAACTCGAAGACACGTGCGCGCGATGTCGCGGCACCGGTACGGTCGATGGCCGCCTCTGTCCGGTTTGCCACGGCACCGGACGAACGCTCTCGACCAAGAAATTTGAAGTGACCGTGCCCAAGGGCATCGGCGACGGGCAGCGCATCCGCTTGGCCGGGCAGGGCGGCGCGGGCGCCGGGGGCGGCAAAGCCGGCGATCTTTACCTCATCGTCAAGCTGATCGACGATCCCACCTACAAACGCAAGGGCGACGATCTGTACGTCGATCTGCCCGTTGACCTGTACGACCTCGTGCTCGGCGGCGAGGTCAAAGTGCCGACCATGGCCGGCCAGGTCAACATGACGATACCCGAGGCGACGCAAAACAATCGATTGCTGCGCCTATCGGGCAAAGGCATGCCCAAGGTGAAAGGCGGCGGGGCGGGCGATCAGTACGTGCGGTTGATCGGCCAACTGCCGCAGACGCTTTCGGAGAAGGAAAAGAAACTCTACCGAGATTTGGCCGCCGTGAGAAACGGCAAGAAGGGCTCGGCATGATCGTCGTTTTCGAGCCGTGATGGGCGGGCACGGGTTGATGTGGGGAAACCTCTATCGGCCCGACAAGCCGACGGTCAAGAAGAAGGTCGACTGGAAACGCATCGGTTCGCTGTTCGCGCCGTACTGGCGCCAACAGACCGCGGTCCTGGTTTGCATCCTCGTCGCCTCTTGCGTCGGCCTCTTGCCCGGATTTATGACCGCCCGGATCATCGACAGCGCGATTCCGCACCGCGACCTTCGCGAACTCGCCATCGATATCGGCATCACGATCGCCTCGGCCCTGCTCGTTGCGGGCATCGGCGTCTGGCAAGGCTATCTCAACTCGCTCGTGGGCGAAGGCATCATGCGCGACATCCGTACCGACCTGGTGTCGCACCTCCACAAGATGCCGATCTCGTTCTTTGCCGGCACCAAGACCGGCGAGATCATGAACCGCGTCAGCAACGACGTCGACAACATCGACAACGTCATCACCGGGACGGTTACGACCATCGTAACCAATTTCGCGATTATCGGCACGACGACGATCGCGATGTTTGTCTGGAACTGGCGCTTGGCGCTGATCTCGCTGGTGGTCGTGCCGTTTATGATCCTTCCGCTCGCGCCGGTCGGCAGGCGTATGTACGACATCCGCAAGCAGACGCGCGAAAAGCGCGACGAAATCGAATCGATCACCCAAGAGACGCTCTCTATCTCCGGCATTACGCTGATCAAGTCGTTCGCACGCGAAGCCTACGAGCGCGCGAGGTTCTATACCGTCGGCACCAAGTTAATGGGCTTGGAGATCAACCTCGCGATGGTCGGCCGCTGGTTCCTGGCCTCGGTGACCGCGATGGTCGTGGTCGGGCCGCAATTGGTGTGGTTCGGCGGAGGCTGGCTGGCGATCGCCGGACACGTTCAAGTCGGCGTGATCGTCGCGTTCGTCACGTTCATCGCCGGGCGGCTGTACGGTCCGGCCGCAACGCTGGTCGGCGTACAGGTACAGATCGTCAGCGCGCTGGCGGTCTTCGAACGCATTTTCGACTACCTCGACTTGCGCACGGAAGAGTACGCGCCGCCGGGAGCGATCGAGCTGCCGCGCATCGGCGGCGAGATCCGGTTCGACGACGTTCGCTTTTCGTACGATCCTTCGCGAGAGATCCTTAACGGCGTCACGTTTCGTATCGCGCCGGGCCAGGTAGCGGCCTTCGTGGGGCCGTCGGGCGCGGGCAAGACCACGATCACGCAGCTCGTGCCGCGATTCTACGACCCGACCTCGGGAATCGTGTCGATCGACGGATACGATATCGCCAAGGTAACGCTGGAATCGTTGCGCCGCGACATCGGGATCGTCACGCAAGAAACCTATCTTTTCCACGAAACGATCGCGAGCAATCTGCGCTACGCAAAGCCCGAGGCCGGCGACGCGGAACTGCACGAGGCGGCGCGCCAAGCCAACATTCACGACTTCATTCAAAGTCTTCCCGACGGTTACGAGACCGTCGTGGGCGAGCGCGGGCACAAACTCTCGGGCGGAGAGCGTCAACGCCTGGCGATCGCCCGCGTGTTGCTCAAGGACCCGCGCATCCTCATCCTCGACGAGGCGACCAGCGCGCTGGATTCCCATAACGAAGCCGCGATCCAAGCCGCGCTCGAAATCTGCATGCGCGGACGCACCTCGCTGGTCATCGCACATCGGCTCTCCACCATCCGCTCGGCCGACGTGATCTTTACGATCGAAAACGGGCGCGTCGTCGAGAGCGGCTCGCACGTAGAGTTGTTGGCCCGGGCGGGCGCGTACGCGCGTCTCTATGCCACCCAGTTTCGAGACGTCGCGCCCTGAACCGCCCGTTTGCGCTCCTGGTCTTCGTAACGGTCGCCGTAGAGTTCGCATGTAATCTTCCGACCGGCTCCATGCCGCTGGCGCTGTTGCACGACGGATCGTCGGAGC
The DNA here is from genome assembly GCA_036510515.1 of Vulcanimicrobiaceae bacterium. Lineage (GTDB taxonomy): Bacteria > Vulcanimicrobiota > Vulcanimicrobiia > Vulcanimicrobiales > Vulcanimicrobiaceae > JALYSX01. The sequence goes on along the minus strand of DATCDS010000036.1, from coordinate 5,700 downwards.
CCGCGATCGTCTTAGCGATGGGCGGCGGTACGTTCGCCAACCTACTCGGCAGCATTCCGGTCGGTTTTCTGGTCGATCGCGTCGGGCGACTCGTGACCATCCGAATCGCCGCCGCGGGAATGACGGTTTCGATGCTAGGCATGGGCTTGACGCACGGCGTGATCTGGGGCGCCATCTTCATGGCCCTGCGAGGCATCAGCCTCACCTCGTACGTCACCGCGGAGTTTGCCTACACCGCCGAAATCGTGCCGCCCGAACGCGCCGTTTCGGCGATCTCGTTCTTCGGATTGGTCGCTAACACGATGTTCGCAATCGCACCTCCGGTGGGCGTGTGGTTATGGCAGCACGGTGTCGGCCGCGAACAGTTTCTCGCCGGCACGATCGTATCGCTGATCGGCGCGGGGGCCCTATGGTTCTTGCCGGCACGCCACGACGTGCGCGGCGGCGATCGATCGCGCACGATCCTGATGCGCAGCGCGTGGCTGCCGACGATCGCGTTCTTGGTCGCCATAAGCACGCTAAGCGGCGTCAACATTACGCTGGCGGTATTGACGTTCACCCAACGCGGCATCGTTAACGGCGCGCTGATCTTCACGGCGATGGCGTTGGTCACCGCAGCGGTGCGCTATCCTGCAGGCCGATTGGTCGATCGTTACGGCGCCCGGCCGATGGCGATTCCCGTCGCCGGCGCCGCGGTCGTCGGATGCTTGTTGGCCGCTCACGCCTTCCATCCGCTGCAAGTGATCGTGGCCGGCGCGTTCTGCGGTGCGGCTTGGGGCGCGGTCGTCCCGGTCGGCATCGGTCTCTTCTTCGAACGAAGCGGCCGACGAACGCGCGGCGCCGCGATGGGAGCATACAACTTCTCGTTTAGTCTTGGCGGGGTTATCGGCGCGCTGGTCGCATCGCTCTTCGTTCACATCGGGTGGGGCTATGCCGGGGCGATGACGTTGGCCGCAGCCGCCGCGGCGCTCGCCACACCATGGCTCTTTCTTCCTCGCGGGCGGCGCGCGCGACCGACAGGGATGACCCCGCCCGCGCAAGCATAGTGCGCTTATGCCCGCCCTGCAGATTCGTAATTTGGTCAAGCGCTTTCGAAAGACCGTCGCCGTCGACGGCCTTTCGTTTGAGGTAAACTCCGGGGAGATCGTCGGACTGCTTGGGCCCAACGGTGCCGGCAAGAGCACGACCTTTGCGTGTGCCGCCGGCCTGCTGCGTCCCGATAGCGGTACGTTTGTATGGGACGGCCGCGAACTAGGATCGCAGCGCGGTCGCACGATCGGTCTGATCCCCGAAACGCCCGACGTCTATCCGATGCTGACGGTTTGGGAGCACTTGGTCTTCGTTGCCAAGAGCTGCAAGGTCCAGGGCGATTGGGAGGGCCGCGCGAGCGCGCTTCTCGATCGATTCGAAATGACGCCGCAGCGCGATACGTTGGGCCAGGGGCTCTCTAAAGGCATGCGCCAAAAAACGCTGATCGCCGCGACGGTGTTGGCGCAAACGCCGGTCTTGCTCTTCGACGAGCCGATGATCGGACTCGATCCGCTCGGGCAGCGCGAACTTCGTCTGCTGATCGCGAGCCTCAAACAAGCCGGCATCGCGATCGTTATCAGCACGCACATGCTCGAACAGGCCCAAGGCATCTGCGATCGCGTCGTCATCATGAAAGACGGCCGGCAGGTCGCTTCGGGGACGTTCGCCGAGCTGCAATCGCGAAGCGGCGAGCACGGCACCGCAGAAGATCTCTTCTTAGAACTCACGCGGTGAGCGATTTCGCAACGCTGGCCTATCTCGATGGTCGCCAGATCGCCAATACGGCGCGCGACGTCGTGCGCAAACCCGGGCGCGCGCTCCTCTACCTGCTCGCAATCGCCTACTTCGTGGGACTGGGTTGGTTTCGCACGCGACAATCGCACGCGGCGATCCCCGGGGTCGCCGATCCGTGGGCCACGCTGATCTTCTTCGCAGCCGGCCTCTCGTTCGCCGTCGCTTTCCTGCGAGCGGCGTCGGGAAGTATCGCCGGATTTTCGTCGGCCGCCGACGCGCGCTTCCTGATTGGATCGCACCTGGACGAGCGTAACGTCGTCGTTTGGCTCCAACTTCGCAACTCCGTTCGGACGCTCGCGCGTTTCCTTTTCTTGATCCTGATGTACGCACTGATCTATCGCTGGGCCGGGCGCCCGATGGCGATCGTTCTTTCGATGGCCTGCGTGGTCGTCATCGGGATCGGAATCTCGATTCCCACCTTCAACCTGCGCCGGCGCATCGGCGCGGGTTGGTGCCGTGCCATCGGCTGGGGTCTGTTGCTCTTGGCGATCGCGGGCGTCGTTGCGATCGCGCTCGCGTTGCCGCTGCCGGCGTTGACGTGGCTGCGAAGCGACGTCGTTGGGTTGGGCTTTGGAAAAATCATCACGCAAGCGGCTCTGGGCAATTCGATCGTCATTGGGGTAGGATATGTGATCGCCGCGGTTCTGATCGCGGCCGGTTACTTCGGTTCGGCCGATATCTATCCCGAGCTGCAGGTGGGATCGCAACGCTATATTCAAGCCCTCGCCACCGCACGACGCGGCGGCGGCTTCTCCGCGCTGGCCCAACGCACGCGCGTCTCGCGCGCCGTGAAATCCAACGCCGCCCCGCGCGGTTTCGTTGGAGCGTCGGCCATCGTTTGGAAAGAATGGGTCGGCTCGCGGCGCACGCTTGCCAACGTCGGGTTTTGGATATTCCTGGCCTGCGCGGCGGCGGTCGGATGCGCGCTGGGCGTCCTGGGAACGCGGAGCGAGGAAGGGCGCGGGATGGCGGTGGGATTTGGAGGAACGCTCGCGCTGGTTCTTGCCATGATCGGATCTTTCGGCGCCAACGTTTCCTTGTCGGCAGATATTAATAAGCCGCTTTGGTGGATGGGCGCCTCGACGGTCTACCAGCGGCTTGCGGCCTGGCTTGGTGCAACGAGTTGGCGCACGTTCTCGTGCGCGATTGCGGGCGTCCTGTGTTGGGGGAGTGTCTCGGGGAACTGGACGATCGTATGGATCGGCGTTCCCGCAGCGTTCGTCCTCACGATCTTCATTCGGTCGATCGGCCTAGCGCTCTACGCGCTGTTTCCGTCGGCGATCGATCAACGCGGGCCGCTAGCGTTCGCGCGAATGCTCTGCCTCTACGTCGCACTCGCTCCGCCGATGGCTTTCGGCTTGGGCGCCCTTGTGCTTTGGCGCAGCGCCGGGGCGGCCGGCGCGGCCGCTGCGGTCGTGGCAATCCTCGAAGTCGTCGGCTTGGTCGCCTTCGCCGCGGCGCGAGTCACCAAGAACGGTGCCACGGTCGCGCAAGCCGAAGCAACGTAGCTACGTCACGCCGTCGGGGATGCGCATGTGAACCGGCGTCTTGGGAACCAGCAGCGGCGGTTCGGTAGCGTGCTGGACTTGTTCGACGGTGACCCCGGGCGCGAGCTCGCGTAAGACCAAGCCTTCGGGCGTCACGTCGATCACCGCAATGTCGGTAATCAGTTGATGCACGACGCCGCGCCCGGTGAGCGGTAGCGTACACTCGGTCACGATCTTGTGCGCGTTGCCCTTGGCGACGTGTTCCATCATCACGATCACCCGCTTGGCGCCGTGCACCAAATCCATCGCGCCGCCCATCCCCTTGACCATCTTGCCGGGGATCATCCAGTTGGCCAGGTCTCCGTGCATGCTTACCTGCATCGCCCCCAACACGGCCAGATCGATGTGCCCGCCGCGAATCATTCCAAACGATAACGACGAATCGAAAAACGACGCGCCCGGAAGGACGGTCACCGTTTCTTTTCCCGCGTTGATCAGGTCGGGGTCTTCATCGCCTTCGTATGGGTAGGGGCCCATGCCCAAGATCCCGTTCTCACTTTGCAGCGTAACGGTAACGCCCGGCGGGACGTAGTTGGGAATCAACGTCGGTAACCCAATGCCGAGGTTGACGTACTGCCCGTCGCGCAGTTCTTGGGCGACGCGGGCGGCGAGTTGGGTTCTGGTCAACGCCATCTTACGCGCCCTCGCGCTTGCGCGTCGTGATGCGTTCGATGCGTTTTCCGGCCGAGCCCACCTCGACGACGCGCTGGACGAAGATCCCCGGCAGGTGCACTTGGTCGGGGTCGATCTCGCCGGGTTCGACCAGGCGTTCCACCTCGGCGATCGTGACTTTCCCCGACATCGCGCAGAGCGGATTGAACTGGCGCGTGGCCTTGTGAAAGACCAAGTTGCCGGATCGGTCGCCGATGCTGGCGCGCACCAGCGCAAAATCGCAGACGATGCCTTCTTCCAACACGTAGGAGCAGTCGCCGAACTCGCGCGTTTCTTTTTTCGGCGACGAGATCGCGACGCCGCCCTTACCGTCGTACTTCCACGGCAAGCCCCCATCGGCGATCAGCGTTCCGCCGCCGGCCGGCGTGTAGAAGCCGGGGATGCCGCAGCCGCCCGCGCGCAAGCGCTCGGCCAGCGTACCTTGCGGGACCAGCTCGACCTCCAGTTCGCCGTGCAGATATTGGCGCTCGAACTCCTTGTTTTCGCCGACGTAGGAGCCGGTCGTCCGGCGGATGCGTTTGGCGTCCAAGAGCACGCCCAACCCCCAGCCGTCGACCCCGCAGTTGTTGGAGACTGTTACCAGATCGGTCGCGCCCTGCTCCAACAGCGCCTCAATCAAATGATGCGGGATACCGTTGAGCCCGAAGCCGCCGACGGCCAGCGAGGCGCCGCTTGGAATGTCCTCGACCGCCGCGGCGCACGTCGCGAAAACCTTATCCATATTTGGCGAGATAGGCCTCGCCGGCAGAAAAACCCTGGCGGGGGACCGAAGGCACCGCAAGTCGGCCGCAGGCCGGGGGAGTACGAGCAAAGAGATGTCGACCGTTGACGAAGAGGCGATGATCCTCGATGTGGTTCGCGAGCTGGTGGCCGAAAAGGTAGCGCCGCGCGCGGCCGAGATCGACGAACGCGGCGAGTTTCCGCGCGATATCAAGGATTTGTTCGCGCAAAACGATTTGATGGGCATTCCGATTCCCACGGAATACGGCGGCTTGGGCGGTACGTTCCAAACCTACGTCAAGGTCGTCGAGGAGATCGCCAAGGCCTGCGCTTCTTCGTCGCTGATCGTCGCCGTTCAGGAATTGGGTATGCTGCCGATCCTCATCGGCGGTACCGACGACCAGAAAAAACGCTATCTTCCCAAGTTGGCGTCGGGCGAGTGGATCGCAGCCTACGCGCTCACCGAAGTGGCCAGCGGATCCGACGCGGCCGGCTCGATGCGCACGCGCGCCGAGCGGCGCGGCGACGACTACGTCCTCAACGGCCAGAAGATTTGGATTACCAACGGCAGCGTCGCCGACGTCGTGTGCGTCTTTGCCGTGACCGATCCGCAAAAAGGCCCGGGCGGTATCGACGCGTTCGTCGTCGAGAAGACCTTCCCAGGATTCCACGTCGGAAAGATTGAGAAAAAGATGGGCATTCGCGGCTCGCCGACCGTCGAGCTGATCTTCGACGACTGCATCGTGCCGGCAGCCAATCGCTTGGGCGCCGAGGGCGAGGGATTCAAGATCGCGATGAAGGTGCTCGACAAGTCGCGACCCGGTATCGCCGCACAAGCGCTGGGCATCGCGCAGGGCGCGTTAGACTTCGCCTCGCAGTACGCGCGCGATCGGGTTTCGTTCGGCAAACCGATCGGGCAGCATCAGGGTGTCGGCTT
>DATCDS010000035.1:0-36548 GCA_036510515.1 Vulcanimicrobiaceae bacterium | reverse complement strand
GCGCGATTGAGGCCGTACTCTTCGATCGCGACGAAACGCTGATCGAAGACGTGCCCTACAACGGCGATCCCGCGCGCGTCGTGCCGCTGCCCGGCGTCAAAACCGCGCTCGACCGTTTACGCAGCGCGGGCATTCCGCTAGCGGTCGTGAGCAATCAAAGCGGCGTCGGGAGAGGGTTGATCACCGCGACCCAAGTCGACGCCGTCAACCGCCGCGTCGAGGAACTGCTCGGCCCGTTCGCCGGCTGGTTCGTCTGCCCGCACGCCCCCGACGACGATTGCGATTGCCGCAAACCCAAACCCAGGTTAATTCTCGACGCCGCCCACGCGCTGCGCGTCAACGTGGCCCGCTGCGTCATGGTCGGCGACAAACCCACCGACGCCGAAGCCGCGCGCAACGCCGGCGCGATCTCCATGAACGTCACCGCCGATCGCGATATCGGCGAGATCGTCGACATCATTCTCTTATGGAAAGCGTAGCGCGGCGTTTCTACGAGTTTGCGGAGTCGAGCAGATCTTGCGTGATGAAGAGGCGCGAACGTAGGCCGAGGCGGCTGAGGAGGGAACTGACGTGATGTTCCACCGTGCGTTCGCTGATCCCGAGGTGCTCTGCGATATTGCGGTTGGATCGGCCATCTGCGACGAATCCCGCTATTTCGCGTTCGCGGGACGTCAGCGCGGAACCGTGACGCAGCGGCTTTGGTACGCTGCCTTCGGCAAGCGCCGTCACGAAATGCTCCAGTTGCGCGCGGCGCAGATCGTGCAAGCGCGCCGCGACCGCGCGTAGGGCAGCCGGGCGCGCGGATCCATGACGATCGAGAGCGAGTAGCGTCTCGTATCCCGCACGCGCAAGGACGTTATCGACGCGCCTGCCGAGCACCTCAAGCATCGTACGGGCAGTACGCCGCACGTCGGTCTCGGAGAAGATGCCTGCCAGGGTGAGCAACTCTTCTGCAAACGCTGCCGTATCGAGAGCTTCGACCGCGCGTGATAGAATCGTGCGAGCATCGCCGAGGCGCTCCTCGACGATCGCCGCCGATGCCAGAGCTGCACCGACCTGCCCGATTCGCAGCGACTCGCCCGACCGGATCGCCATGCCGAGCGCTTCGTCCTCGGAGAGCGGCGGTGCGCCGCTGCGGATCCCGTACGCGCGGAGCAGAGCGCCCGCCGAAACGGCCAGCATCGAGACGGCTGCGTTGGTAACGCCGGTGCCGATCGCGAGCGTATAGAGTTCTTGAGCACGCGCGAGGTCGCCGACGCCGATAAGGGCTAGGGCATGACCGAGCGCAGCGTATGCCATGCGCCCGATGTACTTGCCGTTCTGTGCGGAAGCGACGGCATGCTCCCACCAGCGCAGGGTGTCGGCAGCAGCGCCGAAGAGCGTAGCGATATCGGCGCTGTTGCTGTAGACCCGCACCACGAGGTCGGGGTCGCCAACGGCGTCTGCGGCCGCTTGTGCGTGCCCCAGCGCTTCGAATGCAGCGACCCGTTCGCCGCGCCGGGCGTGCACGAGCGCCAGAGTGTCGAGTCGGCGCGCCTCGATGTCCGGATCGGGCGTCGTTCCCCCGCGGGAAACGAGGTCCAGCGCCTCGTCGGTCCTACCCAAGTGCACCGCATACGAAGCGGCCATCGCCAAGGCGAAATCACGAGCAGTTGGGTCGCTCTCGCCGATGAGCTCGACGGCACGGAGCGCATGCTGATATCCGCGCTCCGTTTCTCCATCGGTCCAAGACTGCCGCGAGAGGAATATCTGCATGCGGATCACTTTGCTGCGGTCGCCTAGCGCTTCGTACACGTTGAGCGCGTCGGAGAAAAGCTCATCGGTGCGCTCCGCCACGCCTGCCGCATACGCAGCGTAGGCGCGCTTCTCGGCCAATGCGGCGTAGGCGTGCGTTCCGTTCTGTACCCCGCGCAATGCCTCGTCGTAATATCTGGCGGCATCTTCGTATGCGGCGAGCACAGCGGCATCATCGGCAGCAATCTCGTTGTAGCGCAGAGCCTTGACTGCATCGCCGGCCGCCGACCAATGATACGCAAGGTCGGATGCGCTTCGCGATGGGGCGTCTTCCAGCGCTTGCGCGATCTTCGCGTGCAAGGTTCTTGCTTCAGCATTGAGAAGCTCGCGATAGATGATGTCGCAGAAAAGTGCCTTCGTGAACGCGATAGCATCGCTATTCCGGATTGGCTGCTCTCGTACAAGTTGCAGATTGCGCGCGCGGCGAAGCGCAGCGAGAATGTCCGACAGCGATCGGTCAAGCAGCGCCGCGACGAGGCGCGGATCGAAGACCCGGCCCACCGCCGAGGCGCAATGCAGCACGCGTTGGTCCGCGTCGCTCAGTTCGTAGAAGCGACCAAGGACGATCGACCGAATCGAGGAGAATGCCGGCTGCGTCAAGACGTCATGCCCGGCGTCGATCGCGGTGCGCAGCAGCTCTTTGATAAAGAGGGGATGCCCTTCGCCCAGATCCTTGATTCGTTCTGCGGTTGCGCGCGGTAACAGCACGGGCGAAGAAGCAGCAATCAGTTCGCCGGCTTCGGCGTGGCTGAGGGCGCTCAGTCGGATCGTCATCAGACCGCTGCTGCGCATGCGCGCATGCGCAGCAGCAAACGTGCCATTTGGCTCGATCGCGTCGGATTGGAGGGTGAGCAAAATCAACAGCGGTCCGTTCAAGCGGGCAATCGCAAGATATTCCAAGAGTCCAATCGTTGCGGCGTCGGCCCACTGCGCGTCCTCGATAGCAACGACATACGGATGGCCGCGTTGTGCCCCAAGGAGAAGCCGCGCAATGTCGTGGTAGCGGCGGATCAGCCGCTCGTTCGTCGGATCGCTTGCGGCGATGTCGTCATCGGGCAAGATGCGGTCGACATCCCCGCCCAGGCCGACGCCGCGTAATACCTCAATGAGCGGAAGAAACGGCGTACGGACGCGTTCGAGACAGGGCCCGATGGCGCTGCCTCCGGCGCGCCCGCCCGTGCTTGTCAGCAGCTCGGCGATAAGGCGGCTTCGGCCGATTCCCACCTCTCCGACGACAGCAACCATCGTCGTGCGTCCTGACGCCGCGCGATCGAATGCCTCGCACAGGGCCGCGAGCTCCCCGGCGCGCCCCACGAAGGGGTCGCGGAGAGGAACGATGCCGTTCATCGGCATTGAAGTCCCATGCTCCATTCTACTCGAAAGCCGGGCCATTGGGCATAGGGGCTACACCTAACCGGGGCTGCGCCGATTGCCGCGACGACCCGACTATCAGTACTCCCCCGATGCGCGAGATGTGCGCTGCGAGGATGCTCGGAGAATGAACGGGATCGGGACGGCACGAGTCGAGGTACGCCGGGGAGCGTATCTCGAGTCGGTTCACACATTTTCGGCGTGCATTGTGCGGGCTGACGGCGAGGTTATCGACGCGTTTGGTGACGTGGAACATGTCTATCCCGTACGGTCGCTCGCGAAGCCCTTCCTGGCGGCGATGCTGGCGAGTAGCGGAGCAGCGGAAGCCTACGAGTTCGACGAAGCGGACATCGCGTTGGCGGCGGGCTCTCACGATGGAGAGCAGCGCCACGTGGAAGCGGTACGACGCATTCTCGCGCGGCTCGATCTGGATGAGAACGCGCTGCTGTGCGGCCCGGCGAAGGAGGGTAGGGCCGTGATCGGGCCGCCGATCGCGAATAACTGCTCGGGGAAGCATGCCGCCGTATTGGCGCTATGCCGGCATCTCGGATATTCGGTAGAGAGGTACGTCGAGCCAACACACCCCGTGCAGGTGCGCCTGCTATCTACGATTATGCCCGCATTCGGCGTTTCGTTTGGTCCGCACGAGTTGGCCGTGGACGGATGCGATATGCCGATCTTCGGAGCTTCCCTCCGACAGATCGCGGTCGCATACGCCCGTTTTGGCGTCGCCGAAGACGAGGCAAGCACGCGTGTCCGCGGCGCAATGACGGCTCAGCCGGCTTATGTCGGCGGATGGCAGGACAACCTCGATACGCAGCTGATCGAATGGAGCCACGGCGCCATCATCGGTAAGATCGGTGCAGAGGGCCTGCACGCCGATGCGATCCTTACTCAAGGCATCGCCCTTGCGGTCAAGGTACACGACGGGAATTCGCGGGCCCTTCCGTCGATCTTGGCGCAGCTAATTCCGCGGTGTGCCGATCCATCTCCGCTTGCCGCAGAAACTCTCGCTAATCTTGCCAAACGACCCGTATTCAACGCAGTGGGCCGAACCATCGGCGGCATCGCATTAGGTGCCGAACTGGTAACGGAAGAATTACTTTGAAGGAGGTCCTTTCACGATGTTTCGCACGATAACGTCAGCGCGGAATTGCAGTAGCATTCTCGCAGCGCTATTTTTCTTAGCTGTCCTTGCGTTTGGCTCCGGTCGCGTCGGAGCGCAGTCCGCCGTTACCGGCACTGCGACGCTTACGGGAACGGTAACCGACGCCGTAGGGAGTCCCGTCGTATCGGCCTTCGTGACGCTCAGTGGCCCCGATATTCTCCATTCCACTACGGATTCGCGAGGTCGCTTCCTGTTTACCGACGTTCCCGTGGGCCTCTATCGCGTTACCGTAAGGTCAAGTACGCTTGGAACGGTCGCCCAGGATGCGGTTGTAGTTGACCGCGACATCACGATCGCGATTCAGTACGACACGGTAGCAGGCCTTAGCGTCATCGCGCACACGAATACTGAGGCCCACGCCCGGTTCAATGTATCCGCGGCTTCAACGACGCCGCTAAGCCCAGCTAGCGCCGCGTTTGAAGGTCAGACGTCCTGGAGACAGCTCCTTGAGAAGATTCCGGGCGTTACGATTCTTGGCGCCAGCGGCGGCTCGGCATTCAATGCGGCCGTACCCGACTCTCCCCTTTCTCCTGCCATCGTGTCGATTAACGGTGCAGCCGGTTACGAAACAGCTACGGTTCTAGATGGCATGCCGCTAATCGGGACGTCGTACACCCTTCTCGCTGGAGCGGGCACGGATTTGGGTTACTACCCGATGAATTCGTTTTCAACCGCCGACGTCGTGCGCGGACCAGGGGCGCTATCACCGACGATCGTCGATTCCATTGGAGGCAGTTTGGTGCTCTCCTCTCCCGGATTAGTCACAAAGAATAGCGGAGAACTGTCGGTCAGCACGGACCCTTATGGCGGTTTCAATGCAGATGGGACGGTTGCGCTACGCTTCGGAAAACTGTCCGCGAGGGCAACGTACGGTATCGACGATAGCCCCGGACCGCTCAACAGCGCCGTCTTCCCCGCGAGTTCAGCCGTGCCTTTGACCGTGAACGGACAGCCGTTCTCGTGCACCGGATCGTGCGCGACAAGCTACAACTTCGCCCCAGGATACGCAGTCGGTGGAAACTATTCGCTGGGCAGCGGGCTCCTAAGCTGCTGTACGCAAGCTTCGACCGCATCGAGTCAGTACGGCGGATCGGTTGCTCTGCGCTACGCGCTGTCCCCTTCGGTAAGCGCCGAGGTGTTCTATGCCGGACAGCGTACGGCAGCATTCGAAGGAGCGCCGTTGCAACCGGTAGATTTTACGCCGCCAGCGGGATATGCCGGGTCGTTCCCGGCCGGCAACAGCCTCCTCTATTTCTACCAGGGGTACCCCACGGCCGTGCCGTTTGTTCAGGCGTCGAGCCTTCTTGAGGAGAAGATTTCCATCGGAGTCGGCAACGGCGTTCTGCGGCTGGCGGCACTTCAGAACAAGACGTTCATTGCCGAGACGTTCAGCAATCCCGGCGGCGGTCTCGACCAGCCATACACGACCCAACTGTATGGCGGCGGTACGCTAAACGGATCGCCGGTAACGTTCAACGGCGGCAGTTACACCGTCACGAGCGACGCATTTCACTACTTAGAGAACAATGCGGCGAACAATCGCGACCTGTCGATAGCGTACGACACGCAATTTGGCTCGAAGGTCGCGCTGGGAGCGTCGTACGTGCAGTCGTACTACAACACGCCCGGGACCGAGGCCTATAGCTATACGTATGGCGGAGGTGACTACAGCTACGCCAGCACGACGCCGTCGTCGGTATCCGAGACGACGAACGAGTCCAGGGTGTATCTCGACTATAGCCCTACCGACACAACTTCAGTTAACCTTTCCTACTACGATGTCGCTGCTCGATATCACGTTCCGAATCCCGACAATAACGCAGCATACACAGATCAGAGCCTCTCATACGGGGCCCCGCGTCTTGGTGTCGTATGGCATCCGAATTACAGAGTTGCCTTTCGAGCCGCCGCAGGGGGAGGTTTAGCTCTGGCGCCGCTCAGTTACCTAATCGGCAACAACGGTATTCCAAGCTTAGACCCAAACTCAAATACGTACACGGTCACGGTTACAAACCTCAACCTTCGACCCGAGAAGTCCTTCGGATTCGACATCGGTTCCGATCTTCGTCTTCGCTCCGATACGGTGCTTTCGTTCGACGCATACCGCGATAATCTCTACGGTCAGCTTTTCCAATCGACCAATCTCTCGGGAACGTTTCAGGGGCTTCCGCTCTATACGGCCGAATACAGTAACCTCGGCGTCTCCCGATACGAAGGCATTCTGTTGAGCTTACAGCGAGATGTGCCAAAGGGGGTCTATGGCGGTTTATCCATTGGTCTGACGCGCGGCTTTGTCGTCAGCGTTCCCGGTGGATTCTACGACCAGCCCGGATGCACGCAGTGCGCAAATCTTTGGGTGGTACCGGGCACCAATTTCAATGGCGGAGCCTACGGCGGGTACAGCGGGACCGTTCCCTACTCGCAGGGTACGGCAACGCTGGGATACCGTTGGAAGCCACAGACCTTCGCGGAGTTTGACCCGACGTACTATGGCCCGAACAATTCCTATTATCGCCCCGGCTTCCTAGAGACCGACGCTCGCTTCGGTTACGGATTGAACCGCCGCATTTCGCTGTTGCTTACATTCAGGAACCTGACGGGCATCTACGACGGATCGGTTAATTCGCTGTCGTTCAGCAATCTTTGGGGCGTTCCGACCATTAGCGGACCCGCTTACGGTGACTACGGCGAGGAATATGGTCCGCGATCCATCATACTGACGACGCAGATCCGTTTTTAGGCCATGGGTATCGCTCGCCAGTTGTTCGTCTGTGCATTACTGCTCTTGCTTGCGAGCAGTAATGCACTAGCGTCGCCGGACGACGGCACTGTTCTTGGACGCGCCTATCGCGTAAGCGCACCTGATACGGCTCGCTATGAGATGATGTGGGCTCGTCCCGATCCGAAGGACCCGCGTTACATCATGGTTTGCGGCATGTATGAGGATCCGCTTGCCAATCGAGTAGGCGGTTATCTGTACGCCTCGTTCGACGGCGGCAGGGCGTGGGCACGTAGGGCGACGGACGCGTCGACGGACTGGGTTTCGGAGGAGCATTGCGCGTACGGATCCGGAGGGGATGCGTATTTCACGACGAGCGCATCAAATACGGATTCCGGCGAGCCGAGGCATGAATATGGGAACTTTCATTTGTTCGTGTCTCGCGACCACGGTCTGACTTGGCGGCGGACGATAACTCGCGGATTCGTTGACTGGACCTTTGCGAGCGTTCTACCGTCGACGGAAACGGATCCAGAGCGCCTCATCATCTTTGGGAACCAGGCAGTAACGAAGCCCGGTCAATGGGGCAAACTTTCCCCAGTGGTCTTCGAGTCTACCGACGGCGGACTCTCGCTCAAGGGGCCGTTTGCCGTTCCGGCGCCATCGAAATTCTCTTATCAGGGTGAGTTTGCGTTCGGAACGGCGTCCCTTCCGGACGGAACGGTGTTGTTTTCGACCGCATCGCGGCATATGCCAAACAAACCGCGCGGCGGCGCAGCGCCAAGCATGTGGAAGGCAACGGCAGACGCGGAGATATTTGCGTTCTCTTTGAAAGCGCGAACGCTGCGTTCGTTTTCGATCGTGCACAGTGGGGAGTCGACGTGGTCGGTTCCGCTCGCGCGTGATGACGGCGATGGACCGTTTCGCGGGAGGCTGTACCTGGGCTGGATAGAAGCTGTTGGCAGTCACGCGCGAGCGGTGCTCGCCACATCGGATGATAATGGCGCAACGTGGTCCTCCCACGAGATTTTGCGCGGATCTTCGCTCGATTCCGCGGCATCGTGTGCAGTGGGGCCCGCCATCATCGGCCTGCATCTTACCGTGAACGGGAGTGGCGTACTCGGCGCATCGTGGATTGACGAAGGGCAGGGAGATTACTTTGCAGCGTCGCTGGACGGAGGCAAGACTTTTACGCCCGGCGTCGAGGTAGCTCGCTACCCGCTTGAATCGTCGACTGCCTATTATTCAAAGTTCTTGCAAGCGGTCGCAATCGACGAGTACTCCGCCGCGGTTCAAGGCTTCCTGAAGAAGAGCACATCTCTCTTGAAGCTTGCGTCTCTTCCTGGATTGGGCATTTCGCTGCGGGTGGACCTTCTCGGTTACGCGGATGCGTCGGACCTTGTGGCAGATGCAAACGGTGGATTCCACGCCTTCTGGGCACAGCCGGGGATCGAAGGCCAGGCGCTTTGGACGAGAGGGATCGTCGTGCAGCCCGGTGCAACCGTCGCAGCGCCGGTGATCTCCCGTCCCGCCGCCAACGCGAGTGCGCGATGCGAAGCGCCGAAGCTTCCCATCGCAATATCGTATCCACGACCGAACGCCGGGCGAGATACAACGCTCTTGAACGGCTGGAAGGATATGAGCTCGTCGCTAGCCTTAGAACTCTCCAATTTGGAGTATTCTCCGGCGACGCATGATGTGGCGCTGGACGTCCGGATCATCAACCGAGGCGTCAAGCCGTTGCGAGGGAGTCTAGCGATGACGGCGTCCGATATCCATTCCGATTTCGGCAATCCCGAGCCACTAGACGCCGAGAGAACGTTTCGCAATGGAGCCACGTGGTTTGTCAGCCCAGTTGTTCTATCGTCGGGGACACCCGCCGGCGGACGTAGCGCTCCGTTCCGGTTGCGATTTCGAATACGCGGCTTTCACGAGGTACAGCCTCAGAGCATCACAGACGCCGTAGCTATGGGTATCAAGGTCTACAAGCGTTTAAGTCCGTAAGGTGTCAGATGATGAGCGTGCGCTAAGATTACGGTTGACGAGAAAGCAATTCGTGGCCATGCTGGCTGCTGGATCGCTCGGTTCTTGCGCGCCGTTTGCAACGAGCCGGGATCGCATTCGTATTGCGCTTGACGGCGATCCGTCCACACTCAACTTGCTGTTGGGCGACGATCCCAACACCTTCGACGTAGGGCTCATCATCAATGGTTTCCTACTCCGTACGGACGAGCGCGGCAACCTTATC
Organism: Vulcanimicrobiaceae bacterium; assembly: GCA_036510515.1. GTDB lineage: Bacteria > Vulcanimicrobiota > Vulcanimicrobiia > Vulcanimicrobiales > Vulcanimicrobiaceae > JALYSX01. Next base: position 27,248 of record DATCDS010000035.1, on the reverse strand, counting down.
CCGGATATCGCGGTCCGCGTTCCGACGCTTGCCAACGGGGGCATCGCTCCCGATGGCAGAACGCTTCGCTACGAGTTGCGCCGCGACGCGTTGTGGCACGACGGCGCACGTGTAACGGCTGCCGATGTCGCGTTCACGCTCGGCCTCGTCAGCCGCCCAGATGTCAATGTGGCCGACCGATCCGGTTATAATCTTATTACGGACGTTCGTGTTCCGTCTCCATACGTTGTCGAAGTGCGACTCCGTGAATCGTACTCGCCGGGCATCGCGACGTTTCTTGCCACCGCAGCCAATCAGCCCTACCCGATTGTTCCCAAGCATCTGCTCCAGAACGTGCTGGATATCAACCATGCGTCCTATAACGAGCGCCCAATCGGATGCGGGCCGTATGCCGTGAAGGCGTGGCGCCGCGGCGACGTCGTGGATCTCGAACGCTTCGATCGCTACTTCCGGGGTATACCGCCGACGAAGTATCTTGAGATGCGAACGGCTCCTTCGAACGCCGCGCTGATCGGCCTGTGGCATGACGGGCAGATCGACGTCGCAGGGCTGACGGGAGAGCGCGAGCTCCTGGAGATATTTCGGAAGATGCCCGACGCCAACGTGGACGTCTATCAACGCAACACCCTGGAATATCTTCTCTTTGCGCACCAGCGGCCCGCGCTGCGCGACGAGCGGGTCCGCCAAGCGATCGTCGCCGCGATCGACCGCGACCGCATCATGCGCGATACGCTAGGCCCGTTTTACGTTCCGGCCGAAGGCGACCGTCTGCCCGGCGCTTTCGGTTATGACCCGAACCTGCGCCAGCAGCCGTTCGATCCATCTTTGGCACGCCGGATGCTGGACGAAGTTGGACGCCCGGCGCAACTCGTGCTCGCGCATGGCACCGGAAACTTCGAGAGTGAAATCGCCGTGCAGATCCAGGCGGCGCTGGCGGCAGTTGGAGTTGCCGTCGTACTCCGCCAATATCCCTCAGCGCTGCTGACTGCGCCGGCAAGTGAGGGGGGCATTCTCGCAGGGGGCCGATTCGATCTCTTCGTCGGCGGCTGGAACCCCGGCGGCATCGCCGACACGTCTTACCTGTATCGCTGCGATACGCGCCCACCCGCCGGTGAGAACTACTCGCGCATCTGCGACCCAGAAGTCGATGCTGCGGCGCGGCTGGAGCTCGGCGCGGTCGACCAGGCATTGCAGCGTCGCGGCGACGTGGAGATGCAGCGCGAACTGATCGCGCGCACGCACGTGCTCTACCTCGGCTTCGTAGCCGGTGCCCTGGCTACGCGTCGAGGGCTCAAGGGGTTCAAACCATCCAGCATCGTGCGAACGTACTGGAACCCATGGGAGTGGAGGTGGTAGCGGTTATCTGCCGGTCCAGTAGGCTAGGGCGGCGGGTTTTTTGGGGACGGCTGCGATGGTGCGGGCTGGGGGGAAGTGGATGAACTTGGCGAGCGTGCGCCACGTGCTGAGCACGCGCACGACGTAGTGTTGGGTTTCGCTGTAGGGAGGGATGCCGCCGAAGAGCGAGACGGCGTGCGGGCCGGCGTTGTAGGCCGCGAACGTGAGCGCGAAACGATTGGGCTTGGATGCGTATCGTGCGAGCAGGCCGCTGAGATAACGTGCGGCGCCCGAAAGATTGGCCTTGGGATCGTGCGCGTCGACGTGCAGCGCCGACGCGGTGCCCGGCATCAACTGGCCCAAGCCGATCGCGCCCGCTCCCGAACGCGCATCGGTGCGCCAACGCGACTCGACGGTCACCAGCGCGACGAGCATGGTGGGGTCGATGCGCCAGTGCGAGGACGTGTTGAGCACGCGCTTGGCCAAATCTTGGCTTTGCCACTTGGGCATCTGCGGATTGATGTGGCGCAAGGCGGTCGCGTACGCGGTAATTTTTTGACGGGTCGTTGGCGGTTTCTTGACGGTGGCGGCGTCGGCGGCTATGCCGCTCAACGCAACCAGCGCCCCGGCTAAAACCGGAACGATGATCGAACGCATGGACCCTAGTCTATCAGCCCCGGCTGAGAGAGTCCTTGTGCATTGCCGTCGGCCCCTCATGAGCAGGGGCGACCTTTTCTGAGGATGCACGAGAGAACGGCGTCGCGAACCGCTCCAATCGTGAGCCGCTTTACGGGAATGTCCGTGCAGAAACGTCGTGCCTGGGGCTACGGCTTGGTTGTCTTTTTCGTCGTGATGTGCGGAGCGATCGCGTTCGCGCAATGGTGGGCGATCAACAAGAACGTCCCCGCCTGGGAGCGTCGCAACGCCGCCGCAAGCGCGCGGCCGGCCCAGCATTGACACGGGAGGAAGGGGCAGCCGAGCCTTCGGAGAATTGAGGGAGCAGACAAGGCGATGGAGTTCCGCCGATAACCGCCGCTCGCCGGCTGATGACTCCTATTTTGAACGCGATGGCGGTCGATAGGAGTTTTTTTGTTGCCTGAATCCACTACCGCAACGTTGATGCGAATCTTCGTCGATGAGAGCGATCGGCGCGGAGCCCAGCCGCTGTATGTAACGATCGTCGAAATGCTGCGCAAGCAGGGCATCGCGGGCGCGACCGTCTTTAAAGGCATCGAGGGGTACGGTTCGCATCGTCAGATCCACGCGGCGCGCACGTTCGACCTCTCGACCAATCTGCCGATCCTCATCGAAGCGATCGACTCCGAAGAAAAGATCGAGCAGGCGATTCCGCTGCTGCGCGAGTTGATACCCGAAGGTCTCATAACGTTCGAGAAAGTGCAGATGCTCCAACTGCGCGGGCCGCAATGATCGACTGGCGCGGGGCACTCTACGTCGTGTTGGGCGGCGGCATCGGCTCGCTGGCGCGCTACGTGACCGGCATCGCGATGGTGCAGCGCTTCGGACCCGGATTTCCATACGGCACCCTGACGATCAACGTCCTCGGGAGCTTCCTCATCGGTATCGTCTCGCAGTTGGCGCTCACGCGAGCGTTCGGCGTCACGCCGAATTTGCGGCTGTTCCTGACCGTTGGCGTGCTCGGCGGATTCACGACGTTCTCGACGTTCTCGTTCGAAACGGTCACGCTGGCCGGCGAAGGCGCTCCGACGCTGGGGGCACTCTACGTCGCGGCGAGCGTGGGATTGGGAACCATCGCCGCCTTCGCGGGCATCGTGCTCGCGCGCATCGCAATCTAAAGACGCAAACCCCTCGCGCGCAGTGTCACGGCGGCGCCAGTGTCATGCTGCGCCGGTGTCATTGCGGCGTGAGGTGTCATGGCGAGCGTAGGCGCGAAGGCGCCGGAGTCGAGCCACGCGCTGCTAGACACTGCGTCGGTGGCTCGACTCCGCGCCATACGGCGCTACGCTCGCCATGACACCGCGCCATACGGCGCTACGCTGACATGACACTGCGCGGTTCCCTAGAAAAAAGGCGCGGCCCGAGCGGGGTTGAGGCGCTCGGGCCGCTGCTCCGGGTGGGAGCATCTTGCGGGTTATTTTCCGTGCAAGAGGCTGTCGTACCAGCGTCCCAGGTCGCCGCGCCACTGCGCGAGCGCTTGGGTGTTCAGGTAGATCATGTGCCCCGACGGATAGAACCCATAGGTGATGTGCCCTTGGAGACGGGGGTCGATGCCCAAGTGGTTGAGCGTGTAGACCGTGGTCTGAAACGGCGTTACCGAATCGTACCACCCATTGGCCGAAAAGACACGCAGGTCGGGGTTGCTCGTCATAGCCTCGGCCAAGTCCGGGGCCGTATTGAGCGTCTTAGAACCCAGATGGCTGAAGTCCCAGCCGCCGGCCTCCTGGATGCCGCCGGCGGTCGTCAGGTACTGCAGGTTGGTGTGGTAGCCCAGTTCCTCGCGCAGATACTCGTTGGTCGTCGAGATGAAGGGTGCGTCGATCGACGCGTCGTCGGCGCCGACTTGCGGTGAGTCCTCGTTGCGGTTCTCGCCCATGAAGACCGTGTAGCGCGCGTCGTAGGGCCCTAACTCCAAACCGCGTTCGCGCAGCAGCTCGGCGCGGAAGCGCGCCCCGTCGATGCGCAGGTTGGCGTTGCGGATGTACGTCGTCGACAGGCCGATGCGGTCGTGCATCTGCGAGACGATGCTGTCGTAGCCCGACTTGGAAAGCCACGCACCGCGCGCCAGCGCGTCGCGATACGGGCCCATGTCCCAGGCCTGAACCTGCTTCATGTACGTTGCCAGGCTGGCCGGACGATTCGCGACGGCGTGATAGTACCACGCGGTGGCCGCCATCGTCGGCAACCCGAGCACGTATTGCCAGTCGTCGGTCGACGTGCCGGCGTACGTATCCGAGGACGCTAGCCAGTAGTTGATGATCGACGATTGCAGCACGATGCCGTTGATGCCGACGCCTTGATTCTGCAAGTAGTCGACCAGCATCGCGGTGCGCGGCGTGCCGTAGGATTCGCCGTACAGCACCTTAGGAGAGTTCCAGCGATGGAAGTTGGTCAGATAGCGCTGAACGAACTGTCCGAACGCTTTCGTGTCGTTATCGCTGCCGAAAATCGTCTTGGGATCGCCGCCGGGCAGGATGCGTCCGAAGCCCGATGCCGGCATATCGACGAACACCATGTCGGTCTTGTCGAGCAACGTGTACTGGTTGTCGACCATCCGATAGGGCGGCGGCAGCGTCGAGGTGCCGTTGCCGAAGAGCACGCGCTTGGGCGCGAACGATCCTTGGCGCAGCCATAGCGTCGCGCTGCCCGGCCCGCCGTTGTACAGGAACGTGATCGGGCGCGTGCGCTCCGAACCGCCATCCAGCGTGAAGGCGGTGTAGAACATCGTCGCTTGCGGTTTATCGGCGTCGTTGCGGATGACGATCGTGCCGGCGCGCGCGGTGTACTTGAGCGTGCGTCCGTGCAGGACCATGCTGTGATGGGTGACCGCGTCTGCCGGAACGCCGGCCAGCGGGTTGACGGGTTTCTGATGCTCGGCCGCGCCGGCCGGAAGTGCCATGGACGCCGCCAATGCAGCGCACGTCAATAAGCCAAATGCTTTCATGTTAGCGGCCTCCCAGCGTCGCGTCGTACCAACGCGAAAGGTCGTCGTGCAGTTGATGCAGCGCGTCGGGATTGAGATAGATCATGTGTCCCGATTGGTAGTAGCCGTAGGTGATGTTGTTCTGGAGCGCCGGGTTTATGCCCAAGTGCGCCAGCGTGTACTCGGTCTCGAAGAAGGGCGTCGCGAAGTCGTAGTAACCGTTGGCCGAGAAGATCTTCAGGCTTGGGTTGTAGGTCATCGCCTGCGCGAGGTCGGGGGCAACGTCGGGGATCGACAGGCCGTTGTGCTTGAAATCCCACGATCCGCCGTTGGCGTAGATCTGATCGTAGACTTCCGAACGGTAGAGCAACGGCGTTTGGTATCCCAGATCGTTGCGGATATAGGCGTTGACCGCGGTCGTGTACGGCGCGTCGATCGCCGCGTCGGTCGTATCCCACATTGGGTTCTGGCCCACGCCGTCGAGGTTGAAGGTTTGGTAGCGCGAGTCCAGGCGTCCCACCAGAACGTCCTGCGGCCGCAGCATCTCCGTCATCTGGCTTGCGTACTGCACCCGCAGGTTGGCGTTGCGAATGTATTGTTCGGAGACGCCAAGGTAGCGATGGAGTTTTGCGACGACGTCGTTATATTCCGATTTGGAAACCGCAGGGCCCTTGGCCAACGCGTCGTTGTATTCGCCGATTGCAAACGCGCGCACGTCGCGCAAAAACGCGGCCAGGTCGGCGGGCTTGTTGGGGATGGCGTTATGATACCAGGCCGTCGCGGCTTGCGACGGCAGGTAGAGAACGTAGCCCCAGTCGTCGCCGCCGTACGGCGAGAGATCCGTGTAATCGATGCCGAAGTTCAAGATGGTCGACTGCAGGACGACGCCGTTGAGGCTGATGGCATCGGTCTGTTCCAAATAGTTGGAGAGCGCGGCCGAACGCGTCGTGCCGTAGGACTCGCCGTAGAGAAACTTCGGGGAGTTCCAGCGACCGTTCTCGGTGATGTAGCGTTGGATGAACTGGGCGAACGCGCGCACGTCGGCGTCCAAGCCGTAGAACATCTTTGGCGATCCGGCCGGCAGGATGCGGCCAAAACCGCTGCCCGGCATGTCGATAAACACTTCGTCGGTCTTGTCGAGCAGACTGTTGGGGTTGGGGCCGTAGGTGTACGGCGGCGGGCCGGTGAGCGTGCCGTTTCCGGCCTGGACCCGCACCGGGCCGAAAGAACCCATGTGCAGCCACATCGTGGAACTGCCCGGGCCGCCGTTGTAAAAGAACGTGACGGGACGGTGCGTGGCGTCGGCGCCGTCCAGCGTGTAGGCGACGTAGAACATCGTCAGCGTCGGCTGTTCGCTCCCGTTACGCAAGGTGATCGTGCCGGCACGCGCCGTGTACGCCAGCGTCTGGCCGTTCAAAACGATCGTGTGGCGGGTGACGGCATCGCTGGCCCGATCGGGGGCGGGTACCGGCGCGGCTGCGGCCGCAGGGTCGGGCGGGGGCGCCGCCAGTGCCGGCGCGGCGCTGCCCAGCGCGATCGCCGCGGCTGCGAGCATCCAAAGTCGCTTCAACGCAGAAAATCTCCTCAACAGAAGTTGGACCGATGACGGCATCATGGCACGCAGGGCCGAGGCGGTAAAGAGTGCGAAGTGCCGCCAGGCCGGATTTGATTGACTTTTGAATCTATCGACGTCTTCTTTCCTGTGTTTCGGAGGCCCTTATGCTGCGTCGTTTCGTCTTGCTGTGTTGTGCAGCGATCCTATTGCCTGCGGCGGCGGGGGCCGCGACGGTAGCCCCGACGCCATCCCCGACGCCATCTCCAACCCCCGGTGCGCCCTACGCGAACCTGAAGTTCCGTTCGATCGGGCCGGCAGTTGGGGGCGGGCGCGTTGCGGCCGTCGCGGGGACGGCCACCGATCCGAACCTCTATTACCTGGGTTCGGCCGGCGGCGGCGTGTGGAAGAGCGACAACGGTGCGGCGACCTGGAGCGCGGTCTTCGAGAAGGAGCCCGTCGCCGCGATCGGCGCGGTGGCCATCGATCCCAACGATGAGAACACCGTATGGGTGGGAACCGGCGAAGCCAATCCGCGCAACGACGTCACTTACGGCGACGGCGTCTACAAGTCGACCGACGGCGGCAAGACCTGGAACGATCTCGGCCTGGGCGGCACGCGGTACGTCTCGCGCATCCTGATCGATCCGCGCAATTCGAATCACGTGATCGTCGGCGGCTTGGGCGACATCTACAAGGACTCGCCCAACGGCGGCGTCTTCGTCACCGACGACGGCGGCAAGACCTGGGCGCACACGCTCTACGTCGGCCCGCAGACCGGCGCCTCGGAGCTGGCGATGGATCCCAATCATCCCGACGTCATCTATGCCGGCATGTGGCAGTTCCGGCGCATGCCGTGGACGTTTCATTCCGGCGGCCCCGACGACGGCATTTGGAAATCGACCGACGGCGGCAAGACGTGGGCGCGCTTGAGCGGCAACGGCTTGCCGGCGGGTCAAACCGGCCGCATCGCCATCGCGGTGGCGCCGAGTGACTCCAAGCGCGTGTACGCCATCATCGAGGCCAAGGGCGGTATTCTCTGGCGTTCCGACGACGCTGGGAACACCTGGTCGATGGTCAGCGACGACACGCTGGTCGATCAGCGTCCGTTCTACTTCACGCACCTCAACGTCGACCCAAAGAACGAAGATCACGTCTACGCGGTTTCTGAAATGCTGGCCGAAAGCACAGACGGCGGCAAGAAGTTCAAGGAGATCGCCAATGCCGTGCACGTCGATTATCACGCGATGTGGATCGCGCCCAACGATCCCAAGCGCATGATGGTCGGCGAAGACGGCGGCTACGCGCTCTCGCTCGACGGCGGCAGTAACTGGTCGTTCTCGCGCAACATTCCGATCGGCGAAGTCTATCACGTCGACCTGTCGGTCGGCGAGAACCCGTATTGGGTCTGCGCGCCGCTGCAAGACAACAACGGGTTCTGCGGCCCCTCCAACTCGCGCGACCGCGCCGGCATTAAAGACGAAGATTGGCTGCGCGTGGTGGGCGGCGATGGCGAGTGGGCGGTCTTCGATCCGTCGGATCCCAACCATATCCTGACCGATTCCGAGACGGGATACGTTTCGGATTACAATCGCAAACTCGAATCCGGCCGGGGCGCCTCGGCCTACAGCGATTTTTCGCGCAACGATTTCGCGCTGTATAACCGCAAATATCGCTTCAATTGGGATTCGCCCCTCGGCTTCGCGCCGTGGAATCCGCACCTCTCGTGGCTCGGCGGCAACGTCGTCTTCCAATCCTCCGATCGGGGACTGCATTGGACGCCGATCAGCCCCGATCTCACGCTCAACCTCAAGGCGCACCAGCGACCCGCCGGCGGACCGCTCGCGTTGGACGTTTCTTCCGCGGAGTATTCCGACACGATCCTGGATATCGAAGGCTCGCCGGTGCGCGCCGGAATGATTTGGGTCGGCACCGACGACGGCTTGGTGCAAGTGACGCTCGACGACGGCAAACACTGGAAGCGCGTCGAGCCCAAGGACGTCGGCCCGTTCGGACGCGTCGAAACCGTCGCCCCGTCGCCGCTGGATGCGGCGACCGCCTACGCGATCGTCGATCGCCATCAATCCGGCGACTACGCGCCGTACCTGTTCGTCACGCATAACTACGGTAGATCCTGGAACAAGATCGTCAACGGCTTGCCGCCCGATCAGTTCGTGCGCACCGTGCGCCCGGACATTCACAACAAGAGCTTGGTGTACGCGGGAACCGAACAAGGCATGTGGATCTCCTACAACGGCGGCGGGTCGTGGCAGTCGTTCCAACTCAATCTGCCGACCGTGTCGGTGCAAGACATCCGCATCCAGCCGCAGTTTAACGATCTCGCGATCGCCACGCACGGCCGCGACGTCTGGATTCTCGACGATCTCTGGTCGCTGCAAAACTTGCCGGCGGCCCAAGCTCAAGGCTCGATGCTATTCCCGATTCGCACGGCGTATCAATACTTGGGCCACGATAACGACGAGGGTCTCTACACGCGATTTAGCGGCACCAATCCGCCCAGCGGCGCGATCGTCGACTTCTACCAAGCCACGGCGCCCAAGGTCGGGCCCGCTATCGAAATCCTCGACGCGCATGGCCGCGTGATCCGCCACATCAAGGCCGGACGCACGCTGCCCAACAAGCCCGGCATCAATCGCGCGATCTGGGATTTCCGTACCGACGGCGTCGCGCAGTGGATGGGCGCCGCACGCGTGCAGTATCGCGGCTCCGCCGAAGGTATCTCGGTCGTACCGGGGCGCTACACCGCGCTCATGACGCTGGGCGGCCACACGTACACGCAATCGTTTGCGGTCAAAGCCGATCCGCGCTCGCCGTATACGGCGGCGGACTTCGCCAAGGGCCACGCGTTTGCGGCCAAGTACCTGCACGTCAACGGCCAGATCAACACCCTGCTCAATCACCTCGACGCCCAGAAGAAGTCGTTCTCGGCAGCGATCGCGGCCAACGCCGGCAACGCCGCGCTGCTCGCGCAACTCAACGCCGCGATGACTCAGCGCGACACGATCTTCTCGACGTTCACCGCCGACTATCACAACGACGAGGACTCGATCCAACGACCCGGCGCGCTACGCGAAGACGCTCCCGGCAGCTACGGAAGCGCGCCGCCAACCGCGCAAACCCTCGAGTTCGCCGCCCGCTTCGACAAAGAATACCGAGCCGCGATCGCGCGTTACAACGCCTACGTCCAGTCCCTAGCTCCCATCAACACCGCCCTCATCGCCGCCAAACAAAAACCCATCGCCGAATCCCTACCCGTATCGCCCTAGGCAAGTGTCACGGTGAGGAAAGGTGTCATGGTGAGCGTAGGCCCATAGGGCCGAAGTCGAACCACGGGGTGCTGCCATTGGTCGGGGCTCAGCGTGACGTTAATCGCCGCAGCAGTTGGCGATCAGTTGGCCGCAGGACGCGCAAAACGCCTTGCACTGTTTGTAGATCACGCGTACGGCCCCGCACCGGTAACAGCGTAGCTCGTCCATGACCGTGGCGTTCGCTCGGGGGCGGGCGCGCGCCTACCGCTCGACGAAGGCGCACCGGCGTGAGCCTGGACGACGCCCTTTCCTATGCGGCCGCACGCGAACTACACGCGCTCGTCGTCGCGCGCGACGGGCGGCTCGACGCCGAAGTCTACGGCGCGGGTTGGGACGGCGCCAAACCCCACCCCCTCTACAGCGGCGCCAAGAGTTTTTGGGGTGTCGCCGCGGTCGCCGCGCAAGCCGACGGCCTGCTCTCCCTCGACGAAACCGTCGGCGCGACGTTTCCCGCATGGCGCGACGACCTGCAGCGCCGGCGCGTGACCCTGCGCATGCTCTTGCAGATGACCTCGGGCATCGGCTTTGGCGGTCTTGGCAACGCGGTACCGACGTACGAACGCGCGCTCGAGACGCAACTCAAACGCGATCCCGAGACGACGTTTACGTATAGCGGAATTCCGTTGCAAGTCTTCGGCGCGGTCTTCGCGCGCAAGTTGGCGGCATTGGGGAAAACGCCGCATGAGTACGTACGAGAACGCATCCTCGATCCGATCGGAATGACGATCGGATCGTGGCGCGAGTTGAGCGACGGCACGCATCCGCTGCCGACCGGCGCATTCGTCGCCGCGCGCGAATGGCTCAAGTTCGGCACGCTGATCGCGGGTCACGGAACGTACGACGGCAAGGTCGTGCTCGCCGCCGACATGCTCGCGCAATGCTTCGCGCCGACCGCCGTCGCAACGCGCTACGGCTTAGGCTGGTGGTTAGACGGCCTCAAGAACGCGCCGCCGGATCTCGTCTACGCCAGCGGCGCCGCCGGCCAAGCGCTCTACGTCATCCCCTCAACCAACACCATCATCGTCCATTTCAGCAAAGCCACGAACTGGAACCACCAAGCCTTCCTCCGCCACTTCCTAAATTAGCCGCCCCGCTATGTCGGGCGCTTGTCGTTGCGGGGGTCGTCTGCGGCGGTTCTCGAAGGAGCCAGGATGATCAAACACGTTCTCGCCGCCCTCTTCTTCGTCGCCGCTAGCGGAACCGTCGCGCTGGCCCAGGCCGCGCCCAGCCCCGCGCCGGCGCCGACCGATTCCGTCGACGCGATTATCGCCGCGCCCGCCACCTACGACGGCAAGCACGTTACGGTCAGCGGCACCGTCAAAAATTACAAACAGCACACGTCCAAGCGCGGTAACGACTACACGACGTTTCAAGTCTGTCAGACCGCGTGCGTTAACGTGTACGCGCACGGCCATATCCAGATGGGCGACGGCGCGGTCGTCGTCATCAACGGCACCTTTATTGCCGACAAACAAGTCAGCGGTTTCGAGGTCAAGAACGAGATCGACGCCGACGATACGCCGGGTTCGTAGGCACGTGTGAGTCGCGCGTTCGTCAAAGACGACGACGACCGTCCCGAAGAGCCGTTACCGGCTCCCGAGCGCGGCCCGTACTACGTCTTTGCCGCCGACGTTCTCGGACTCGATGCGGAGTTCGCACAGCGCGCGAGCGTCGTTACGGTTAAAGCTGGCGTCGTTGGCTTCGGCGCGCGGGTGACCGTGCGCGACGAGGGCGGCGCCTCCAATGCGTACGTCTTGGTCAACGACGAAGATGCCGACCCGCTTCGCGCGCGCATCGGCATGACGTCGCCGTTAGCCCAGGCGCTGCTCGGCAAACGCGTCGGCGGCAACGCCGTCTGGGAACGCCCCGTCGGCAACGCGCAACTCACGATCGAAAAGATCGAACAGATCGACGGCTAGGGAACCTAGAACGAACCGAACGCGCAGGAGTCGAAGTCGCCGTTGACTTGGAGATTGTAGCGTCCGCCGGTGAGCGTGACCGATCCGCCGGTGCCCAGGCCGTTGCCCGCGGGGCAGAGCCAGGCGGTACCGCCGGTGGTCACTTGGACGGTGAACGTTCCGGCGCCCAACGTGTCGAGGATGGAACTGTCGGTGCAGCCGTAGGTACCGGTGGCGGCTTGCGTGCACCACGTTGCGTTTCCACCCGCTGCGACGGCGGGGAACGGATAGTAGTTGCCGTTGGTAATCAGCGTGGTGATCGAACCCGACGAGCCGTTGTTGGTGAGCTGGAGCAAGATGCTGGGGCCGGCCGGCGCCGGGCTGGCGCCGAACATGGCGGTGCTAAACGCGCCCGGCGCCGCGTACGTATCGTTGTAGAGATTGGGCGCGTAATCGTTGCCTAACGCCCACATGGAGACGCCGGTGACGTTGGCATACGGCGTCGGATTGCTCGAGCGCATGTAGGTGAGTTCGGCAGCGAGCGTTGCGAGAATGCTCGCCTGATTGTACGGAATCGGCGGCGTCTGCGGCGCGCTGGGATTGAAGACCGTATACGTTCCGCCCGAACCTTGGTTGGCGGGTTCGCCGACGAAGATTTTGGTGCTCGACGGGATGCAGAGCGCGGCGGACAGCGAGCAGCTGGCGCGCACGACGGAGTTCATCGCTTGAGCGATGCCCATGAAGAAGACGGGATTGGCTTCATCGACGCCTTGCACGATCGTGCCGTTGGCGGTGGCGACGTTGTTGAGCACGATTCCGGTCGGGCCGGTATTATAGCTCTGCGCGAGGGCGTAGTCGATGTCGTTGTTGGCCAGCGCCTGACCGTAGTTGTCGTTGAGGCCGCCCGGGCTGAATCCCAAATTGGTCGCGTTGGTCGCGTCGACGTTGACGCCGTTGACGCCGACCACTTGCGGCGCGCTCGATACGAGCAGCGCCTTGCCGTTGGCGAGCGTCTGGCCGTGAAGCGCTTGGGCCAGCGCGGCGATCGTTGCGGCCGAGAAGCCGTTCTCGAGATCGAGATCGATGCCGGCAACTTGGTTATTGCCCGTCAGCGAGATGTTGTACGTGTTGATCTGCGCGACGAGGTTGGCCGCCAGCGTCGCGGCGGGCTGGGGCCACGATGCCGGAACCACATCGGCGCCGCCGATGCTCAAGAACGTCAGGTTGCCGGCTTTGCCCGACGATCGAAAGCCCGACGCGATGCTTAACGCGCCGGCGACCGTGGTGCTGGTCGCCGACGTCGTGGGATCGGCGAAGCCGATTAGCACGATCGTGGGCGTTGCCCAACCCGAGGACGTGATGTGACTCAGCGCGCCGGTCGCAAACGCATCGACGTAGGCCGCGCTCTGCGTGGCCGCGGGCGCACCGCCTCCAAGACCGCCGGTATGCGTCGGCGGCGTCGAGACTTCGACCGGGGAACAGGCAACCGCACCCAGCGATAAAGCGAGCGCGAGTGCGACACAGCGCATTCTCATATATGTAGTATGATTCGCGCCGGCCAAGAGTTCCCCCGGCGACTGTTGAACGCGAGCGACCATATGAAAATCGCCGGCTGCCTCGCCTTCTTGCTCGCGTTTGCCGGCCTCGCCGGCGCCGCCGCCCCGCCGACGGTCTCACCGGCGGAGATCCAAGCCGAAAATCTTCGCTGGACCTCCGAGGGCGTGAAGCTGCCGTCCGGCGGAATCGTGCTCGCCCATCCCTACGCGTCGCCTTATTCGAATCGTTCGTTCGTCGTGCCGTACGCCTGGTACGATCGCTTTTCCAAGGTTCTGCGCGCGCGCCACAACGATCCGGTCGACGCGGCCGCGCTGCGCGCCGACCTGCCGACCCTTCGCCTGCTTATGCAGAAGACGTATGCGGGGTACGGGACCGCCGCCGCGCGAGGATGGAATTGGAACGCGTGGTTCGCGCGCTGGGACGCATCGCTGGCCGCGCGCGGCAGCGCGACGCTGACGCTCGCGCAAGCATTTGCGCCGTGGGGCAACCTCGAAGCATTCCAGCTCGATAATCACTCGGGCGTCCCGGGATTTACGGCCTTTACCAGCGGATCCGCCAGCGCGACGTTGGCGTCGCGACCCAAAGGAGCTTGTACGTCGTTGCGTGCGTCGAACGGGCGAGCGTTCGCGCTAGCGGCGCACGACGCTGGTCAACAGCCGCACGCGACGCGCGCGTGGAACGGTTCGGCGCTCGCGCCGGCATGGTACGTCGCGTATCCGCAGCGCGACGGCACGGCGACCGCGATTCGGTGCGGCGGCCGCGCGATCGCCGTGCATGTGGTGCACGCGACGCCAGCGTTGCCGCAAACGCCGTCGTACGAATCGGTGGGCGATCGGATCGCCTACGTGCGGATGCCGACGTTTAGCGATGCCAACAATGCCGCGCTGTACACCGCGCTTTCCAAAGCGCAAGGCCTGGGCAGCGAGCGCGTCGTGCTGCTCGACCTGCGCGGGAATCAAGGCGGCAACGCGCCCACCGACGTGTTGTCGGATTGGGTCGCGCAAAGCCAGATCGAAATCGCCGGCAACGTGACGCAGTACTCGACGCAGTCGTGCTTTCGCACCGCGCTCTCGTTCGGTTTGCAGCAGCAGCTTGCTGCGGGTCTCAAGCCGCCCGCAGCGCCGCAGGTCACGACGTTCTTGCAGCAGATCGTCGACGCGCTTGCGGCGCCGTCGGATTGCAGCGTGCAGCCCGACGACAAGCAGAGCGACACGGATCTGCGCGATCATCACTTCGCCGTGGGCGGTGGCGACGGCGGCCAGCCGCGGTTGGTCGCGATCGTCGACAGCGGCTGCGGCAGCGATTGCGAGTACATGGTCGACGTGATCGCCGGATTACCCGGCACCGTGATCGTGGGCAGCAGCACCTACGGCGTGATGGGCTTCTCGCAGCCCGGCTACTTCGTGCTGCCGCATTCGCGCGTTCCGTTTCGCCTCGCCCTGAGCCGTACCGACGCCTACGGCGACGGTCGCAGCGTCGACGGCTACGGCATCAATGTCGACGTCCTGCTCTCCACCGCGCAATCCCAAACCCGCGCTTCGTTAATCGCGCTCGCCAAGCTGCTCTAGTCTGAGGTTCTTTTCGTGAAAATGACTCTTGGTGTTAGCATACTCGTCGCCGCCTCGTTCTTGTTTTCGCCCGCGATGGCCGGTCAGCCGCCGTCGCCCCCGCCCACGCCGCAAGTCATCTTCGGGGGCCCCAATCCGGATTACATCGTGGTAGGACCCTATTTTAACCTCGATGTTAGACTCGAGCGCGACCCTGGCGGCTTCATCTTGGCCATCGCGAAGTCGAACTACGTGGGCGGCGTCGCGTTCCGCAACGTAAAACCCGGGCGCTATCGACTTGCAATCGCGCCGCTCGGGCGCACGGCGACGGTGCGAATCGAGATCCCAGGCCAACGCGAGATCGTGCGGACGATCGGGCCCAGCGTCCGGCGGCACGCGGCCACGTCCTTGGTCTCGTTTACGATCGGGGGTCGCCGCTCCGTGAACGTTACGGCCACGATCGCATACGGCGGCGGCGTTCCTCGCAAGAAATGACCCAACGGGCGTGTCGCGATGAATCTCGGTGGGAATAGGGCGCCCGGAGGTAACGACATGGCAGAAGTCTTTGGGAGCGCGGGCGATCCCGTCCAAGTCGCGGGGGAATACGAATGTTCGGAGTGCGGCGTTCGTCGGCACTTTAAGGCGGGCGAGACCTTCCCGCCCGACCATCATCCCGAGAAGCCGTGGACGCTCTACGTCGCCGACGACGTAAAGAGTCTCTAGGCCAGAGCGCTTTCGACGGCGCTGCGGAGTTGCGGATCTTCGGGTGTGACCTTGGGGCCGAAACGCTGCACGGTGCCGTCGGGAGAGACGAGAAATTTCTCGAAGTTCCAGGTAATGTCGCCGCCATCGCCGATCAACGCCGTGTAGAGCGGGTGACGCTGCGGTCCGTTGACGTCGATCTTTTCGAACATCGGGAACGTGACGCCGAAACGGGTCTCGCAAAACGTCGCGACCTGCGCATTGGTGCCGGGTTCTTGCGCGCCGAATTGATTGCTGGGGAATCCCAGCACGACCAGCCCGCGGTCTTTGAACTCGTCGTAGAGCGTCTGCAAGCCGGCGTATTGCGGGGTGAGCCCGCACTCCGACGCGACGTTGACGACCAGGGCGGTCTTGCCGCCGAAGGCGCCAACGGTGGTCTCGGTTCCATCGATCCGGCGAAGGGGAATCTCGGCTGTTTGCGGTGTGAGGTGTGCCATGCCAGGCCGCTTTGGGGCGCATCCGCGCGGCACCTGTGCGGGGCACCTCGGGCGCCCGCTTGCGCGCCCGTTGGCTTTGTGGTACAAAGTTAATAACTTTGCATAACAAAGTAACCGTCACTCGGAGGTTCGTCTCATGCTCCCACGTCTTAGCGCCATCGTCGTGATCTTTTGCGGGGCGAGCCTGGCCTGGATGATCTTGGGCGGCACGCTGCTCTCGCGCACCGACGATTCCAATGCGAGCCAAACCACGAAATTGACCGCGCAATGGGGCTCGGCGCAGACGCAGTCGCCGCCGCAGATCACCGCCCGGATTGCAAAGCACGACGTCGTCGTGCCGCTGGTGGGCAGTCGGATCGCGGTGAACCTCGATCTTCAACAGCGTCGCAAAGGGCTGCTCTGGTATAACCTCTACAACGTGCGATTCGCTTCGCACTATCGCGTTCGCAACACGACGGACAGCAGCGAACTCGCCGTGCATTTCCCGTTCCCGTCGGATGACGGAACGTATACGGATTTCGCGGTTGCGATCGGCGGGCACCCAATCCCTAACGCGACGGCCTTGAGTCAAGGCAAGTTGAAGTTCACGTTAGCGCCCGGTCAAGAAACCACGATCGACATCAGCTACCTATCGCGGGGCATGGACGCGTGGGTGTACTCCTTCGGCAACGGCGTGCAACCGGTGAATAATTTTGACTTAACGATGACGACCAACTTCAGCGCCATCGACTTCCCGCCGCAAACGTTGCTGCCCGTGAGCGAACGGCGCGTTGGAAACGCGTGGACCCTTCGCTGGAACTACGGGACGCTGGTCACCGCGGATGGGATCGGCATGGCGATGCCGTCCCCGATGCAACCCGGCCCGCTGGCGCAACGCATCACGTTCTGGGCGCCGGTCGCGCTGCTGTTCTATTTCTTCGTCATGCTGGTGATCACCACGCTGCGCAAGATCGATCTGCATCCGGTGAACTACTTCTTCCTGGCGGCGGCGTTCTTCGCGTTCCACCTGCTCTTTGGGTACCTGGTCGATCGCGTCGATTTGTGGATCGCGTTTGTGATCTGCTCGCTGGTCTCGATGTTCCTGACGATTTCGTACCTGCGCCTGGTCGTTGGCTTACGGTTTGCCGCCGTCGAGAGCGCGCTGGCCCAACTCGTGTACTTGATTCTCTTCTCGTACGCGCTGTTCAACGAAGGCTGGAGCGGCCTAGCCATCACCATCGGCGTGATCATCACCCTGTTCGTCGTCATGCAAGTCACCGGCCGCATCCGCTGGAACGAACGCTTCGTCGCGGACCCGGGCGTGCTCGACCCGGCGTAAAGAAAGAACCCCGTCAGGTTGCCGTGACTACCGGTTGGTGGGATACCTCCTTGCCGGAGGGATTGGCAACAGAGGTAAAGCACCGGAGGAAATGGTAGAATCGGCATATGTCTCGACCGGATCTTCCGCGGGCCATTGCGCCCTTGTTCTGCGCTAGCTCGCCCGTGAACCCGCAGACGCAGAATGTCAGCATCATCGAAGTCTCGTCAGCGATCGTCGCCGACCTGCGCGAGCATTTAGATTCGTCGTACGCGCTGCTGGAGCGAGACGAAATTTAGTTGCTAAAGCGACACATTGGACAGCGCGTACTCCATCGCTTCACGCATCCTGATGACATCGATCGAATCAACTGCGAGCTAAGAAGCACTCTGGGCCTGTAGTCGGACAAGGAGCAGGGGGACAAGCCCTTTGCGTGGCGGGGTTGCCCTGCAGTGACGCGAAACAATTCGACGTATATGTCGCGGTTGGATCGTCTCGGGGCTGTCCCCGCCTACATCCCTCATCTTACTCCGCGCGATCTCAAGATTTTGAAGCTCCTCAATCGCGGGCTCGAGATAGCCGAGATCGCTGCGCGGCTTGGCGTGCCCTATGGGGGCGCCTCATTGGCCATCACGCGCGTGCGCTATAAGCTCGGTGGCGGATTGCGAGACGAGGTCTTGGAGCACGCTCGCGCGTTGGGACTGGTCCCAACGCCCAAGGGCATGCCGCGGCCCTCTGCCCGGCGGCTCGCCAAGGCTGGGCCGCTACGGCCACGACTCCTTCCGCGCGCCCAGCAAGTCCTCGAACTTATGAATCGTGGGCTGACCACCCCGCAGATTGCGGCACGCTTGCGCGTTTCCATAAGAGTGGTATACGAGTGCGTCTCCACTGTCGGCTCGACGATCGGCGGTAGGACGAGATACGAAGTCGTTCAGCGAGCTCGTCAGTTGCAGCTCATCCAGGAGCCGGCGGACGGAGGGATACAAGAGATCGCGCTAACGAAATCTCATCGACGCCTACTCGAGACGGCGGCAGCGCACGTGCCGGTTACACGGATCGCCCACCGTCTCGGACGCAGCGTGGGTTCGGTTTCGCGCAGCCTCAGGATGGTTGAAAAGAGGCTGCAAAGCGATTCGGCGATGGAGGCGTTGGACCGCGCGGTGGACCTCGGATTGACACGCGTGCCAAAGCAGAAGGAGGTGCCCCAACCGCTGACGCAGCGCGAGTGCGATGTTTTGGAAGGGCTCTTTGCCGGACTATCGCAACGCAAAATTGCCAAGGAGTTGGGCCTAAATCGTGGCAACTTTTATAGCCACTTTGCGCTGCTAAAATCCAAACTGCGCGTACTAACGCGAGACGAACTCCTCGACGAGGTCGAGCGCCTTCGTCTTTATACGCCTTGCCAGCCGCGCAAACGGCTAGTAGCGCGCGACACCATGGCGAAGCGGCTTCCGCCGTCGCACGCTGTGGCCGGGTTGACGCCGCGGCAAATTGAAGTTATCCAAACACTGTCGAGCCGGCGTGAGGCGACGCTGACAGAAATTGCGCAGTACCTTGGCTTTTCCCGGAGCAGACTTCAGACGCACCTCAATCGGATTCGCCTCCGACTAGGCGTTAGAAAGAGTATCGACATCCCGGAGGCAGCGGCCAAGCTCGGCCTCGTCCGACTCCGCAAGAGGAATTCTCCTTAGGCCTTCCATGCCCCGCCGGGGCTTTTGGGGGCCCGTTCGTAGGTTGGAATGCGCGCGAGGGGAAAGCCGCTAGAATGTCTTCCGACGTGCGCCGTGCGGGGTTTCCCCCGATTCCGGCAAAGCGACAAAGCGACAACGACGTTGCGCGGCTTCAAGATCGTTTGCATAAACTTGACGCGCAAAGAGCAGTGCTACAAGCGCAGCTTGCCGTTCTCTTGCAAGAATCTCACGTCGACGAATCGTCAACGCGCGCGAAGTCAACGAGGATGTCTTCGAAAGAGAAGATCGCGCTCTTCCGCCGCCTCTTCGGCGGTCGTTCCGACGTCTTTGCATTGCGTTGGGAGAACGCTAAGGATGGGCGGACGGGCTACGCGCCGGCTTGCTCCAATGAATGGGTGGCGGGCATCTGTGGAAAGCCGAAGATCAAGTGCGGTGTATGTCCGAACCAAGCATTCATCCCCGTATCCGATGAAGCCATAGCCCGCCATCTGCGAGGAGTGCCTGGCCGAAATGGCCGTCACGCCGATTACGCAATGGGCGTCTATCCGCTCCTGCACGACGAGACATGCTGGTTTCTCGCGGCGGATTTTGACGGCGAAGATTGGGCGAAGGATGCGCTTGCATTCCTCCAAACGTGCCACGCTCGAAACGTGCCCGCCTCACTCGAGCGATCTAGGTCCGGCCAGGGCGGTCACGTGTGGATATTCTTCAGCGAGCCAATCGCCGCGCGTGCGGCACGTCAACTCGGAGCGGCTCTCATGACCGATACGATGGAGCGTCGCCCTGAGATCGGGTTCGCATCGTACGATCGGTTCTTTCCGAACCAAGACTCGATGCCGGCGGGCGGGTTTGGGAATCTGATCGCCTTGCCGCTTGCGCGGCTTGCTCGAGAACGGGGCAACAGCGTGTTCGTTGGCGCCGACCTCGAACCGTACGATGACCAATGGGGCTTTCTTGCATCGCTGACGCGGATGACGCGGCGGGCCGTTTCGGAGCTCGTCAACGATGCCCAGGAGGCCGGTCGGATCTTGGGCGTGCGCATGCCGCTTGACGACGATGAGTCCGAAGAGCCATGGCTATTGCCGCCATCACGTCGGCGCGCGCCGAAGCCGATCGCGGGAACGCTGCCGGAATCGGTGAATCTCGTGCTTGCCGATGGGATTTATATAGACCGTTCGCACCTGCCGCCGGAAATGATCGCGCGATTGGTTCGCCTAGCGGCGTTTCAGAATCCCGAATTTTATCGCGCTCAGGCAATGCGATTTCCAACATACGGGAAGCCGAGGATCATTTCGTGTGCTGAACTGCATCCCCGCCATGTCGCGCTTCCCCGGGGATGCCTCGACGAGGCGATCGAGTTGCTGCGTTCCAACCGCGTACGGGCCGTCGTCGAAGATCGCCGCGAAGCGGGCACCCGCCTCGGCGTGCAATTCCTCGGAAGCTTGCGCGAGGAGCAGCAGCAGGCGTTCGACGCGATCGTTCAGCACGATTTCGGAGTATTGGCAGCCGCGACGGCTTTCGGGAAGACCGTCGTGGCCGCAGCGGCGATCGCGCATCGCGGCTGCAACACCCTCGTTCTCGTTCATCGCCGGGAACTGCTGGCGCAATGGGGCGAGCGGCTCAAGACGTTTCTCTCCGTGGAACCCGGCGATATCGGCGCGATCGGCGGCGGCCGTCGCAAGCCGACGGGGCGCATCGACGTGGCTTTGATGCAGAGCGTCGTTCGAAAGGGCGAGGTCGCGGACCTCGTGGGCGACTACGGGCACTTGATCGTCGACGAGTGCCATCATATCTCCGCTTCTACGTTCGAACTGGTAGCTCGGCGATCGAAGGCCCGCTACGTCTTAGGACTCTCCGCGACGGTCGCGCGAAAGGATGGGCATCACCCGATCATCTTTATGCAGTGCGGTCCCGTGCGTCATCGGGTCGATCCGCGCGCGCAAGCGGCCCGGCGCGCGTTCGCGCATCTGGTGAGGGAACGCAGGACGTCGTTTGAGCTGCCCGTCGAGTTGCAGGTACCGGGTACGCCGATTTCACGGATATTTGCGCGACTGGCAACAGACGAAGACCGTAATCGCCTCATTATCGACGATGTTCTTGCTGCACTCGACGCGGGGAGAAACCCGCTGGTCCTGACCGAACGGCGCGATCATCTGAACTACCTCGCCGATTGCTTCAAAGGAGCTGCCCGCAATATCGCAGTGCTGCGAGGCGGATTGAGCGCCGACGATCGGCGAACGGCCCAGACGGCACTCGGTGCGGCGGAAGGCGAGGAGCGACTTGTTCTCGCTACTGGGCGCTACCTCGGCGAGGGGTTTGATGACTCGCGGTTAGACACGCTGTTCTTGGCGATGCCGATATCCTGGAAAGGGGACTTTGGCCCAGTATGTTGGCCGCTTGCATCGGGATCATGCGAACAAGCGCGAAGTCATCGTCTACGATTATATTGATAGCAGCGTTCCGATGCTCGCTAGGATGGCCGCAAAGCGGCAGGCCGGATATCGTGCGCTCGGATACCATGTACAGTCGGGAGCTGTAACTGCGGCGGAGGGAAATAGTCCGACAGTTGAAGCGACGAAGGGCGTCGGCGATGAGCTCCTTCCGTCCAAGACCTTTGATGAATATTGGATCTACGCCGAGCGTAGGGGTCCTCGTTCGTATCCAGAGCACACCGAGCGCGGTGGTAAGTGGATGCTCTTCATCAAGACCTCGGAAGTAGATGCATGGTGGGTGAAGATCAGAGACGCAACGCTAAGCGGGCTGTTGGGCAGCAGCGCCAAGGTCGCAACGATGAAGCAAAACCCGAATGCGAGGAACGCTGACACGCGCGTGATCTGTGTCTACACCCACGACGTTGAAGACGAAGAAGATTGCAGCAGAGTACGACAGACCTTACGCGACCTCGGCATTACTTGGAAGATTCCGTACAAGACAGATGCCGATACGTATGCGGGGAAGTACGCGAACCGCGGCCACGTTCGGATCAGTAAGCGATACGAATAGCCGGCCTCCTCGGCCCGATCGCTTTGAGGGCCGGAGCGGGGCGCGCGGCCAGGCCGTTTGCGCCGGAGGATTTTGTGGGATGGAAGACCCGAGATGCAACCGGCCGCATGCGGTACGGCCCCCGCGGGCAGTCATTGGCCAGTCGAAGAGGGGCGTTTGCCGAGTATTTTGCTTAAGCGTTCCTTCGAGGATGCTAGCGATTGCGACCAGAACGAGAATAGTCGTGGTCCGACTCGGCATTGCCACAACCTCTTCGGATGACGGCGCCTTTGCGGCGCTCTTCGCATTGTATGCACAAGCTGTAGAGGCGACGAGACTTCGTGAAGACGTAATACTGGACTTCGAACACTGCATTTTCTTGCATCAAAATGCCGTCGCATTTCTGGGCGGTCTCATCAGAACGGTTCAGAGAGCGGGGTGCAAGGTGTACATCGATGAGGCATCCTTGAACCGCCGCGTTCGGGCAAATTTGGGGCGGAATGGGTTTCTCCATACGCTGGGTTTATCGCACGAGCCGACGCCAAAGGGCAACTCGATTCCATTTAGAGAGGATCATGACGCTCGCAACGTGATGGAGTATTTGCGAAGCGACTGGCTCGGCCGGGGCTGGGTGAATGTCAGTACTGCGGTGCAAGACGCGATCGCTGCTGCCGTCTGGGAACTCTATGGCAACGCGTTTGAGCATGGATCGTCGGAGGTAGGCGTGTTCTCATGCGGGCAGCGCTATCCTCAACGTGAGGAGATCGCGCTCACAATTGTCGATTTCGGGCCAGGCATTCCGGGGACCGTTCGAAGCGTCTCGAGTTTGGCGGACTACGAAGACGATGACGCGATCGAATGGGCGGTGCTCCCCGGGACCACGAGCAAGCCAGGGAATCGCGGGATGGGGCTTAATCTATTGCTTGAGTTCCTGCGGCTCAACAAAGGGAGGGTCGACATTTTGAGCCACTCGGGTATCGTCAAGATAGCTGGTGGCCGCCTACTTAAGAGGCGCTCGAACCACCACTTTCGGGGGACTGTCCTAAACGTTATGCTTAAGCAAGATGAAAAGCGCTACGTATTTGCAAACGAAGTCGATGAGCCACTGTTCTAAGGATGGCATAGTATGAAGCTCAATTTGAAAGAAATGATCGGAGAGGACTGTCTGGCGCCGACGGATGGCGACCGGATATACTCTATTATCCATCCGGAGCTCCTGGCTGACCGCCAAGTCACACTTGACTTTACCGCAGTTCGAGTCGTGGTATCCTTATTCTTGAACCAGGCCATAGGTAAGTTGTACGCCGACGTTCCGCCGGAGCGCATTCGCGCGAATATGACCGTCGTCGGGCTCAATGATCCGGGCAAGTTTGCCCTGCGGCGGGTCGTTGATAACTCCAAGAATTATTATGCGGACAAAAACTACCGCGCCGCGATCGACCGCTCGATAGACACGCTCGAAGCCTAATGCGCGAAGTGCACGCCTAGATCCGAGTTCGTGCAAGCAGCAGCAGTTCATCGATTGTCTGGGTCGTCGCTCAAGTCGACGGCCAAACTTTTCGTGGATACGAACGTTTGGAAGTGCCTGACGTATTCCAAGGCGACGTTGGGCTACGCGGCTAAGGCGAAAGCCTACGCGGACTTCGTGGGCTCGTGCGTAGCGGCTAGGGTTGACTTGTTCAGCAGCATTCTGTCGTATTCCGAGCTCGCCAGCATTATCGAGCGGACGGAATGCGATATCTACAATGCGGCGCATGGAGAGCGTATTTTAATTAAGAAGTTCCGCGAGGGAATCGTTGCGCGTCAGGAAGTCGTAGAAGAGCTTGCCGTTGCATGGGGCCAGGTCGAGGCGTTAAGCACTTTGCTGCCCATAACGTTGGATTCCGCGATGCTAGAGGGGGCGAAGCGTAATTTTAGCAATTACCCGCTGGATGGGTATGATGTATTTTTCGTTGAGCAGATGAAGGCGGCCGGAATATCGGCGATCGTCACGGACGACCTGGACTACATTTACGTGCCGGGGCTACACGTCTATACGTGCAATAACGACAGTATCGGAAGGGCCAAACTGTACAAAAGGCTCGCATGACACTACTGCCCGGGAACCCGACCATCTTGATGACAGAAACGGAGCACGAGTTTCATTCTTTGTTGTCGCGCCCGGGCGGGGTTCCGCTCGCCGGAAGCGATGAGAGGGCTGGGAACGCGCGGGTGTCCAGCACGATGGGCTCATGATTGGGAACGTAATCCACGTCGCAGATTGAGGCGTTCACGTGAAGTACGCTTCCCACGACTTGCGTTCCATGCGCTTCGTGAATGTGCCCGAATATGTGAAATCGCAACTGCCGTAGCTGTGCGATCCGCGCTTTAAGCGCCGGACATCCCGCGTGTTCGCCGGCTCGGGTCTCATCGAGGACGCCATACATCGGACCGTGCGTGATGAGGATCGCCGTGTCGCCGGGAATCTCGGCCCATTTTTCTTCCGCCTGTTTTACGCCCGGGGGACCGGGCAGAAAGTTGAAGGCCCAGTCGTAAAACCAGGGCTGGAACGGCGACGCGTAGAGTCGCAGCCCGTCTACCGTCGTTGCGGCATCGATGAGCGTCTCGATGCGCGGAAACGCGGTGTGAAGCTCGGCGACGAGATCGGGCGACTGCTCGAAGCCGAAGTCGTGGTTCCCCGGTGTGACGACGATGCGGGCGTGCGGGAGGTTTGAAAGCGCCTTGTACGCCGCATAGATCTCAGCCCGCCGTCCTCGTCTGGTGAGGTCGCCGGCGTGAACCAATAGGTCGCCGTCGGGAACGGCGATTTTGTGAAGTAGGTTGTGCGTGTCGGAGATGCAGACAATACGCAATGGGGATATCCCGTCTTTACGACCCATTTTCGACGAACCCGCCGGTCAAGTCTTTCCAGAGACGGTCGTTGAGGGAGTGGGGCGTGAGTCAGCGAACCGCACGCGGTGTGACACACAGTATCGCGCGTGGGTTCTCCGGGGCGGTCGGCAAGACGCCGCTGATTGAGTTGCGCGCGTTGTCGCGGGAACTCGGGCGGAGAATCCTGGGCAAGGCGGAGTTCTTGAACCCGGGCGGCTCGGTGAAGGATCGCGCCGCGCGTGCGATCGTTGACGATGCGGAGGAACGCGGAACGCTGCAGCCCGGCGGAACGATCGTCGAGGGGACGGCCGGCAACACCGGGATCGCGCTGGTGCTGGTCGGCAACGCGCGCGGCTACAAGAGCATCATCGCCATTCCCGACGATCAATCGCCCGAGAAGATCGACTTGCTGCGCACCTACGGCGCCGACGTGCGCGTCATCCCGGCGGCGCCGTTCACCAACGAGAAGAACTACTATCACGTCGCGCGGCGCATCGCCGAAGAGACGCCCGGTGCGATCTGGGCCAATCAGTTCGAGAACCTCGCCAACCGGCGCGCGCACGAGCTGACGACCGGCCCGGAGATTTGGGAGCAGACCCGCGGCAAGATCGACGCGTTCGTCGCGGCTGCGGGAACGGGCGGCACGGTGGCCGGCGTCTCGACGGCGCTCAAGGCGCGCAACCCGAACGTGCTGACGGTCCTGTGCGATCCGATGGGTTCGGGGCTCTACCACTACGTCAACGACGGCGAGCTGCGCGCGGAGGGCGATTCCGATCTCGAAGGCATCGGCATCAAGCGCCTGACTCAGAACTTCGCCGGCGCGCCGATCGATCGCGCGATTCGCGCCACCGATGCCGAAGCGATCGCGATGGTGCACTGGTTGCTGAAGAACGAAGGCCTGTTCGTCGGCGGATCGAGCGGCCTCAACGTCGTCGGCGCCGCCCGCATCGCCCGCGAACTCCCCGAGGGCGCCACCGTCGTCACGATCCTCTGCGACGGCGGACAACGGTATATGTCGAGGTTATTTAACGCCGATTGGCTGCGAGAAAATGGGCAGGATGGTTGGATGATCCCGTTGCGGCGCTAGGTGCCCGCTCGGATGTATCAGGGCTGCCTGGGCAGAAGCCATCGCACACGCCTGCTTGCTGTAGCCGGCTGAGGGAGATGCGGATGGGGCGGTCGATTGTTGGGATTCTGCTGGCGGTTTTTGCGGCGGCGGTCTTGTTTTTGGCTTGGGGCGAGGTCTTTTCGCCGCTCGCGCACACGTCGTTCGGCATCGCGCAAGCGCCTGGCCCAGCAGGTGCGCTGGTGGTCCGAGTAAGGCCCGGATCGTCGGCGGCGAAGGCCGGCATTCGTGTTGGCGATGGTATCGATTTGTCGGCGTTGTCACTCTCCGATCGGACTCGCTTGCGGGATGGCAGTCCCCCGGGGACGACCCTTGCGGTTACCGTTCTTCGCGGCGCATCGCGTCGCGTCGTCACGCTCCGGGCTGCGGAAGATCGGCCGCCATTGCCGCCCTTCTTCGCCGCGACGCTTTTGGCAACGGCAAACATCACGCTGATCATCGTCGCGCTGATCGCGCTACGGCGGCCGTCGTTGGCAACCGCCGCGCTCGTCCTGTATGGCTCGGGCACTGTAACGACCGGCGGCGTCATCGCTCAGTTCTCCTGGATCCCGGATCCTTGGTTCGGCGGCGTGTCGGTCGCCCTCATCACCGCGCTTGCGACGATGCCGGTCGTCGCGCTGCTGCCGTTCATCGTCCGATTTCCGCGCGTTCCTACTACGGCAGCGGCCCGCCTTCGCATGCATCTGGCCGACGGACTATTCGTCCTGGGCGCCATCCTATGTATGGTTGAAGCGATCTACGAACCGGTGATCTTTTCGTCGTGGCAAGTGTTTGACAACTTTCTGATGGGCGCGTACTTGCTGCTGATCTTGATCTTTGCGACCATGGCCTATCGCGATACGGCCGGCGAGGATCGGCGCAGAATCGGTTGGGTCATCGCTGGTTTCGTGGTCAGCACGATCGCCTATACAGCCTTCAACGTCGGCGAAGTCCCCTTGCAGGTTACGCCGCAGGGAGTCTACGTGCTGGGCATTTTCAACCTTGGCTATTGCGCGCTCCCGATCGCATTAGCGTACGCGGTCTTGCGCCATCGCGTGTTGGATCTCGGCTTCGCACTCAATCGTACCGTCGTCTACGCGGTAATGACGACGCTGGCGGTGCTGGTCGTCAGCTGCGTGGACTGGCTGACCTTGCGGCTGCTGAGCGAAGAACGGCTGGCGCTGGCGATCGAAGCGATCGTTACCATCGGATTCGGCTTCGCGCTCAATAAGATTCACGCGCGCACCGAGCGGCTGATCGACCGCG
>DATCDS010000034.1:0-4597 GCA_036510515.1 Vulcanimicrobiaceae bacterium | reverse complement strand
GGCCCAGACGTCCTCGCGCACGGAAAACACGATCGTCGGTACGTCTTTGACCAGCTCTTTCATAACGACCGAGGCATCCTTATTGCGCTGCGCCTGACTGAAGTGCGTATACAAGGCATCCATCGCGGCTTGCGCTTTCGGATTGCACCAGCGCAGATCGTTTTGTCCCGCGGGCGGAAGCACGTGGCAACTATAAATGCTGCTGAAGTCTCCCAACGGGTCCGAACCCCAAGCGAAGAAAATGACATCCCAACTGTTGCCGTACGTCACACCCCCCGAGGCCGCAGGCATAAACATCATTGGGGCCGGATAGCGTTTGACGACGATCCCGATGCCGATCTTCTTCCACCAACCCTGGATGAGCGCGATCTGATTGTCGACGTCCGGAGTCCCGGTCGTAGAGGCGACATCCAGATCGAGCTTGACGCCATTTTTTGCACGGATTCCGTCGGCGCCACTCTTCCAGCCGGCTTTATCCAGGAGCACGTTCGCAGCGGCGATATCGAACGCCGTCGTCCCAATCGACGGGTCGTAGTACGGCGCGGTCGCAGGGGCGGGTTCGTCCTGAACGATCCCGAGGCCGCGGCCGATCTTGTCTCGGATTTCAATCCGATTCGTCGCAAGCCGAATTGCTTCGCGCACGGCCGGATCGCTGACGCGCGGGCGCTGGATATTGAAATCGAGATGGTTGTAGATGTAGCCCGGTTTGCGCGAAACCGTATAGCCGGGGATCCTCTTCACCTGCGGATAGTAGGCGCCGCCGATCGGCCACCACATATCCAGCTCGTGGCTCTCCAGCTCTGCGACCGCGGTATCGCGGTTAGGAATGATCTTAAAGACGATGCGCTGCAGTTTGGGTACCCCGCGCCAGTAGGTCGGATTAGGCACGAGCACGACTTGCGTGGCGCGGTCCCAGCGTTCGTACTTGAACGGGCCGATGCCGATCGGCAACGCGTTATACGGAACGTTGTTGATGTTGGGATACTTCGCCAGCAAGTGCTTGGGAAGGATGCACGGGTTGGCTCCGGCGGTGGAGAAGAACGTCTCGACGAACGGCGAGTACGGCCGACTCATGTGCAGGACGACCGTATACTTGTTCGGCGCCGTCGCCGAGGCGATCAGGTTCCAGCCGACGCGCCCGATCTCGTTGTTGGCCGGATTGAGGACCGTCTTGATCGAGAACAACACGTCGTCGGCATCGAAGGGCGCGCCGTCGGACCACTTCACGCCCTCGCGCAGATGATAGGTAATCGTCAAGCCGTCGGCACTGACACCGCCATTGGCCTTGGTCGGCACGACCGTCGCCAACTCAGGATAGGGCAAGTTGTCTTTGTTCCAGCGAATCAAGTAGGCCATGGTGAGCTGCGAGAGCAAACCGACGACGAGCTGTGAATAGAGATGCGGATTGAGGCCGCTGATGTCTTCGGCGGTCGTGTAGGTCAACTGGTGCGGAACCGTCCAAGAGTTGTGGCGACCGCCCACGCCGTGTCCCGGGCCTTGCTGCGAACAAGCGGGAAGGACGAGGGCCAGGACGAGGGCCGTAGCTACGACTTTCATATCTTGTACTCCCAAGGGTTCCAAAACGGCGATATCACGGGCGAGGGCTTGAAATTCTTCAAGTCCGTGTTGTAGACGTAGATCTCTTTGCGGAAGGCGATGACGATGGTAGGAACGTCGAGCATCAATTGCTGCTGGACGATCTTGTAGTCGGCTTTGCGACGGGCGACGTTCACCGTCGAGAGCGCGTCGCTTTCGGCCGCATCGACCTTGGCGTTGGCCCAAAAGAGTGTGTTCTGTCCTACCGGCCCGAAATTATGGATCGCGTAGAGTGCGCTGTCATCGGGATCGGAGGCCGCGACCCACGCGTAGGTCGCCACGTCGTAGTGCCCGCCCTCCAGGATCCCTACCGATCCGTTTTCGAACATCGTTGCGGTTGGAAAGTTCTTGATGTCGGCTTGGATGCCGGCGTTGCGCCATTCGCGCTGGAGCAGTTCCTGGAGTCGTTGGCCGCCGGTGGATTCGGTCTGCGTGCTGAGGAGGAACTCCAAGCGTTGCCCGTCCTTCACGCGCACCCCATCCGGACCGACTTTCCAACCGTCGGCGTCGAGGATTTGCTTGGCCTTGTCGATGCTGAACGGATAGTGTACCGTGTCGGTCGTCCGCGCCCACGAGAGGGTCGGATGATAGTTCGTCTCGGCCGAGATCGCCGATCCGTGCAGCACCTTCGCAATAATCTCGGCTCGATTGGTCGCATACGCGATCGCTCGGCGCACCTGCACGTCGCGAATCGGCAGGGCGCCGCTCTTGAGGTTAAAATCGATGTGGTCGTAGGTAAACGAGTTCACGCGAATCGTCGTCAAGCCGCTGGTTGGATCGGCGCCCAGGGCCCGATAGCGAAGCCAGTTGATCGCCGTTCCGCGCGCCAGCATATCGATCGAGTGGGTCTGCACGGCGGTGAGCAACGTGTTCTCGTCGGGCATGATCTTGTAGATCACCTCGTTGAGCCCGGGTTTCCCGCGAAAGTATCTCGGATAGGCTTGCAAGGTGACGTGATCGCCGCGCGCCCATTGCACGACCCTGAACGGGCCGCTCCCGATCGGCATCGCGTTATACGAAGCGCTGTTGAACGATCCCTTATCGTCGTTGTACTTTGCCAGCAGGTGCTCGGGCAAGATCGCCGCGTTGCCGTTGACGCCCCACAACTGCTGGAGGTACGGAGCGTAGACGCGCTTCATGTGCACGACCGCGACGTAGGGATCGCTGCAGTCGATATCCTTGATGTCGCGGTAGCCGTCGGTTGCGGCGACGTTGTTGTGCGGATTGACGACGACCTGCCAGGTGAACTTGAGATCCGCACACGTCAATTTGACGCCGTCTTGGAACGTGATATCGTGGCGCAGTTTGTACTTGAGCGTCAAGCCGTCTTTGCTGACGTCGCCGTTGGCGACCGTCGGCACCTCGGTGAGCGCATCGGGAACGGGTTGTCCCTTATCGTCGTACCGAATCGCATACGAGTAGATGAACATCGAGAGATCGCCGATGGTCGCGTTTGCGCCCAGCACGGGATTCAGCGTCTTGATGTCCTGGTTCTCTCCAAAGCGCAAGACGCCGGGCTGGGTCCACGAGTTCCCCGCCGCGCCGCCGGCGACGTTGGCTTTGCCGCAACCGGCCAGCAATGCGGCCGCTACGACCGCGGCGACGATCGACGTTCGCGTCACGTTTCTTTCATCTCCTCTGGATCCAATCCGTTCGCAAGACAGAACTCGCGGTAGGCATCGGGCGAAATCTCCGACGGTTTGATTTCGCTTCGACCGCCCCAAAACACGTTCGTATACTCAAATGGAATGCCGGCTTCGCGCAGATGCTCGTCGATGGCGGCTTTGTGTGCGAGCACGACGTCTTTGTCCAAGCCGTGCGCGACGGCCATCACGTTGACGTTGCGAAATTCGGGGCCGCCCTCGCGCCAATAGGCGTGGGTGATGATGTAATGACGGCCGACTTCGCGGCCCGCGTCGATCTCGCGTCCCGGCGGGACCGACCAGTGAAACAACGCGTTGTAGCGCGTCACGCGCTCGTCGTTAGCCGTGGCCTTGACGTGCTCGAGGAAGGTGGAGAAACGGCCGATCACCTTGCGTTCGTTGAGCGACCGTGCGACCCGCGCGAAGGTCGCCGCGTCGACCCCGGCTCGTGCGGCCCGCACGGCCCACACGTCGCGCCGCAGCTCCTCGGGGGCGAACTCTGCCTTGATCGCCGTCAACACGCGCCAATCCAACTCGTCCAGCGTCACGATGTTCGTATCCATTACCTCGGCGGGAACGTCGGCGCGCGCGCCCGGCTCGATGCCGCGTCGGCGAACGTGTCCGACACCCAAAGCAAACAATCGCTTCGCCGGCATCAGCCGCACGAGTTGCGCGCCGACCTTCCGACGCAAAAACTCGGCGTGCTTCTCGATCGAGAAACCCTGCGGCGCTTTGAGCGTGGTCCACAAACGATAGTTCGATCCCGGCGTGGCCGGATCGGCCGAGCGAATCACGACGTGTCCCGAAAATGGGTCCTGCGAGAACATGTATTCGAACGCGGCATCCAGGCGCTCGGGCGGAATCTGCCACGCGCAGAGCGCGCCGCGCGCCAGGTTGGTGGCCATGAGCGTTTGACGGACGCGGCGGATGGTGCCGGCCCGCAGCATCGCGATCACCCGTTCGATGACGGTTTCGGCATCGATGCCGCTACGCGCCGCGATCTCGCCGAAGGGATCTTCTTGAAAACCCGCCAGCCGGTCTTCGGAAACGGCGAGGATGGCCGCGTTAATCGGGTCGGAAACCGTCGCCGGCAGCATCGAAGCGTTGGGGGTCATGACCGGGCGATTTCTGGAAAGTCCCGGTCCGGCCCCCCAAGCCCGGCTAAAGCTTGAGCGTGCTCAACCCGACGGCGAAGTTGTATGCCTGCTGGGCGGTCTGCGCGTTGTAGACCGCGGTCACGTCATCGGTTTGCGCTTGCGACAAGTTGGCTTCGGCCGTGACCAAATCGATGATCGTTGCGGCGCCGACCCTATACTTGGCCTGGGCGGCGTTCAGAGCGACCTGCGCGCTGGAGAGTT
>DATCDS010000033.1:0-4078 GCA_036510515.1 Vulcanimicrobiaceae bacterium | reverse complement strand
GATGAAGACGCCCGCGACGTCGCGCGCCGCCAAGGCCGCATCGCGCAAAACGCGGGCGTCCATCAGCGTGTTTCCGTCGTCGCTAAAGGCCACCGCGCCGGCTGCGTGCAGCGCGGCGTAGTCGCACGGGCGCTCGCCGCGTCGATCGCGGGTGATCGCGGCGATGGGATAGACGCGGCAGCGCCCTTCCGCAAAGCCGCCGAGCAACTCGGGGGAATCCAGGGCGGGCTGCGTGTTGGGCATGCAGGCGATCGCGGTGAAGCCTCCGCGCACCGCCGCCTCGGTGCCGCTCGCAAGGGTCTCCTTGTGCGCGAAGCCCGGATCGCGTAGGTGCACGTGCATGTCGATGAAGCCCGGTGCTACCGTGGCGCCCGACGCATCGATGCGTTCTTCGCCGTCTTCCTGGGGCAAATGCTCGCCGATCTGTGCGATCCGGCCCTCGGCAAGACGTAGATCGAGCAAGGCATCGATCCCGTTGATCGGATCGACGACCCGGCCGCCGGCGATCAGCACGCCGCGAACGAATCGGCGCCGTTAACCAGAAAGTCCAGCACGGCCATGCGGACGGGAACGCCGTGCATCACTTGTTGAGCGTAGCGCCAGCCCGTATATTTTAAGACGCTGTCGTCCAACTCCATTCCGCGATTGTATGGCCCCGGATGCATGACGATCGTTTCGGGACGGACGCGCGCCAGCCGCCGGGCGTCCAGCCGATAGCGCGCGACGTACTCGTCGTCGGAGATTTCCATGCGTCCGAACCGCTCGCGCTGCAGACGCAGCAGGATGATCGCGTCGACCGTGCCGATGGCGCGGTCGAAATCGCGCTCGATCTCCACGCCGTCTTGGGCCAAGGCATCGGGCAGCAACTCGGGCGGTCCGACCAGGGTCACGAGCGCGCCGAGGGTGCGAAGCCCGCTGATCGACGAGCGTGCGACGCGGCTGTGCGCGACGTCGCCGACGATGGCGACGCGGCGCCCTCGCACGTTGCCAAACTCGCGACGCAACGTATAGAGATCGAGCAGCGCTTGGGTCGGATGGGCCGCAATACCGTCTCCCGCATTGATCACGTGCCCGTCGAACGAGCGGGCGACGCGTGCGGGGAAACCGCCCTCGGGATGGCGCAGGACCAGGACGTCGACGCCCATCGCCGACAGGGTGATGGCCGTGTCCTCGATCGACTCGCCCTTGGTCGCCAAGCTCAACGAGCCGGGCGACAGGTTCACGACATCGGCGCCCATGCGCAGTTCTGCTAGATTGAACGACGTGTACGTGCGCGTCGATTGCTCGAAGAACATGTTGACGCAGGTGTGCCCGCGCAAACGCTCGTGCGCCCGCGTTCGCTCGAGCGCGCCGGTGCGGTCGAGGATAGCAACGATTTCGTCTGCGGTGAGATCGTCGAGATCGATCAGGCTACGACGCGTCCGCAACGATCGTTACCTCGTCGGTCGGCGACGCCTCGATGCCTAGGCTGACCTCGACCCGTTCCCTCCGGCTTGTCGGAATCGTTCGGCCGGCGTAGTCCGATGCGATGGGCAGTTCGCGCAGGCCGCGATCGACCAGAACGCAGAGGCGAATAGCCGACGGCCGGCCCAAATCGGTGACGGCATCGAGCGCGGATCGAATCGTTCGGCCGGTAAAGAGGACGTCGTCGACGATTACGACCGGGCGGCCCGAAATGTCGACGGGAATCTTCGATTCGGGCAGCTGGTGCGAGACGTCGTCGTCGCGGTAAAGGTTGATGTTGAGAAATCCCAAGGCCGGCTCGCGGCCGGTGATCTCGCGAATCTTCGCGGCTATTCGCATCGCCAGCGCTTCGCCGCCCCGACGGACGCCGATGATCACCGGTCCCCCCTGCGCGTCTTGCGGCTCCAATATCTGCGCCGCCAAGCGCGCTATCGTGCGCTCGATTTCCTCGGCCGAGAGCAGTACCCGCCGGTGCGCGGCCGCGCTCACGCCTTGTCGCCCAATGCGGCTAGAACCGCGCGGACGCGCGCCAGTTCGTTCCGATAGCCGTCCAACTTTTCACGCTCCTTGGCGACCACGTCGGGTGCCGCTCTACCCACGAAGGCTTCGTTGCCCAGTTTCTTCTCGCCCCGGTCGACCTCGCTCTGCAAACGGCCTATTTCCTTGGAATACCGCTCGACGAGACGCTCTTTGGGCGCCTCGATCGCGATGGCGCCCAACGGGTCGGCCGATGAGGGCCCGCCGCCCCGCAGATCGATATGCCCCAAGGCTTCGATCCAGGGTCGTTCCAGGCCGACCTGTTCGAGATCGATGGCCTGGGCCGCGGTCGCGCGCGCGCGCAACGGTATGCCGAACTCGGCACGCTGGTTGCGCAAGCGCTCGACGCACGCGCGCACGCCCGCAAAGCGCCCCGCAGCATCGCGATCGACGGGCACCTCCAAGGGGTCGGGCCACGCGGCCGTGACGATGGTCGCGCCGTCGTGCGGCATCGCCAGCCAGACTTCCTCACTGACGAACGGCTCGATTGGGTGCAGCAGCCGCATCGCGTTGTTGAGCACGAAGGACGCGACCCGCGCGCGCGTGGCGTTGGGCTGTTTGATCGACTCCACGTACCAGTCGCAGAACTCGTACCACACGAACTTCCATATCGTTTCCGCGGCCGTCCCGAAATCGAAGCCGTCGAGCAGTTGGCTCATCTGCACGATCGTATCGTGCAGGCGCGTGAGGATCCAGCGATCGGCCAGGTTGAGCTGCGCGGGCGGCGGCAGCGTGCGCGCGCCCGGTAGTCCCTCGGGCAACGCGAGCACGAAGCGAGCGACGTTCCAAATTTTATTGTTGAAGTTGCGCGCTTCCTCGCACCGCGACTCCTGAAAACGGACCTCTTGACCTTCCAAACGCATCTGCCGCAGCATGCCCATGCGAAAGGCATCGGCACCGTAGCGTTGGACCAGATCCATCGGGTCGATCGCATTGCCGAGCGACTTGGACATCTTGCGGCCCTGCGCGTCGAAGATCAGCGGCGCGATGAACACGGTTGGAAACGGCACGCGACCCAAGAAGTGGATCCCCAGCATCACCATACGTGCGACCCAAAGAAAGATGATCTCCCATCCCGTCACGAGGACTTGCGAGGGATACCAACATTCCAGCTCGGGCGTCGATTCGGGCCAACCCAAAATGGAGAACGGCCACAGGCCCGAGGAGAACCACGTGTCCAGCGTATCGGGGTCGCGCCGCAACTCGACGCCGCCGTGCTCGGCGCGCGAAATCTCGCCGGCTTCTTCTTCCGTCTCCGCGACGACGACGTCGCCGGCGGGCGTATACCAGACCGGCAGTTGATGTCCCCACCAGACCTGCCGCGACACGTTCCAATCGCGAATGTTTTCCAGCCACTGCTCGTAGGTTCGGCCGTAGCGTTCCGGGACGAACCGCAGACGCCCATCGCGGTATGCCTGGAGCGCCGGCTCCGCCAGCGGTTTCATCGTCACGAACCATTGCAGCGAGAGCATGGGTTCGACCACGGCTCCGGAGCGCTCGCTGGTCGCGACGCTGTGGCGATACGGCTGCTCGAGCACGAGCGATCCCGCTTCGCGCAGATCCTCGACGATGCGTTGGCGCGCCTCGAAACGATCGAGCCCCGCATACGGTCCTACGTCGATCTCGTCGCCGATGATGCGTCCGGCCTGATCCATGATCGACGGCATCGCCAGAGCGTGGCGTACGCCGATCTCGTAGTCGGTCGGGTCGTGGGCGGGGGTGACCTTCACCGCTCCCGTGCCGAAGTCGCGCTCGACCGATTCGTCGGCGACGATTGGGATCGCGCGCGCCAACAATGGTGGAACCAGCACCGTCTTGCCGACGAGATCCCGATAGCGCTCGTCCTCAGGATGCACCGCAATGGCGACATCGGCCAGCATCGTTTCGGGCCGAGTCGTGGCGACCGTCACCCCGTCGCGGGCGCCGCGAGCAAATGGGTAGCGGACGTGCCACAGCGTCGCGTCTCGCTCGACGTGCTCGATCTCGGCGTCCGAGATGGTCGTCTTGGCCTTCGGATCCCAGTTGATCAATCGTTTACCGCGATAGATCAAGCCCTCGTCGTAGAGCGAGACGAAGA
>DATCDS010000032.1:0-18134 GCA_036510515.1 Vulcanimicrobiaceae bacterium | reverse complement strand
CGTGGCTCGACTCCGCGCCTCCCGGGCGCTACGCTCGCCATGACACCGATACGTTACGCTCGCCATGACACGCGGTGCTATGCTTGCCATGACAGTATTGCGTCGACCACCGCGGTGATGTTGCGCTCGGCGGTGACGTTCATGGAGATGGCGCCGGCGTTGCGCGCGGCTTGCGCGTCGGTGGGCTTGTCGCCCACGACGACGCAACGTTGTACGGCGACGCCCAGGGCGTGGGCCGCATCGAGGATGAGTTTGGGTTTGGGTTTGCGGCAGTCGCAGTCGTCATCGGGAGCGTGCGGGCAGACGAACCAGCCGGCGAACGGGCCGAGCAGTTCCTCGACGCGGCGGTTGACGGCGTCGACTTGGGCGAGGGTGATCAATCCTCTCCCGACGCCGCTTTGATTGCTCACGACGGCCAGCGGGATGCCCGCGCCGCGTAAACGGTCGAGGGCGGCTTTGACGCCGGGCAACGGCACGACGCGCGCGGCGTCGCCGTTGTAGGGCACGTCTTCGATCAGCGTTTCGTCGCGATCGAAGAGTACGGCCTCAATCGCGCGCGCTGCGCTCACGGCGCGGTGACGTAGACTTCGGCGCCCTTCTCGATGAACTCGCGAGACTTCTCCTCCATGCCGCGCTCGGCGTATTCGCGTACTTCCTGCGTAATCTTCATCGAGCAGAAATGCGGGCCGCACATCGAGCAGAAATGCGCGATCTTGGCGCCCGCTGCCGGCAAGGTTTCGTCGTGGAACTCGCGCGCGGTTTCGGGATCGAGCGAGAGGTTGAACTGATCTTCCCAACGGAACTCAAAGCGCGCCTTGGAGAGGACGTCGTCCCAGTGCCGCGCGCGGTTGTGGCCTTTGGCCACGTCGGCGGCGTGCGCGGCGATCTTGTAGGCGATCACCCCGTCCTTGACGTCTTTTTTGTTGGGCAAGCCCAGATGTTCTTTGGGCGTCACGTAGCAGAGCATCGCGGTGCCGTACCAGCCGATCATCGCCGCGCCGATCGCCGAGGTGATGTGATCGTAGCCCGGCGCGATGTCGGTCACCAGCGGTCCCAGCGTGTAGAACGGCGCTTCGTGGCAGATCTCCAACTGCTTGTCCATGTTCTCTTTGATCAAGTGCATCGGCACGTGGCCGGGTCCCTCGATCATCACTTGCACGTCGTGCTTCCATGCGATCGTGGTCAGCTCGCCCAGGGTTTCGAGTTCGCCGAACTGCGCTTCGTCGTTGGCATCGGCCAGGCAGCCGGGGCGCAAGCCGTCGCCCAGCGAGAACGCGACGTCATAGGCTTTCATGATCTCGCAGATCTCTTCGAAGTGCGTGTAGAGAAAGTTCTCTTGGTGATGCGAGAGGCACCACTTGGCCAGGATCGAGCCGCCGCGCGAGACGATGCCCGTGATGCGCTTGGCCGTCAGCGGCACGTAGCGCAGCAGCACGCCGGCGTGGATCGTGAAATAGTCGACGCCCTGCTCGGCCTGTTCGATCAGCGTGTCGCGATAGAGCTCCCAAGTTAAGTCCTCGGCTTTGCCGTCGACTTTTTCCAGCGCTTGGTAGATCGGCACGGTGCCGATGGGCACCGCCGAGTTGCGCAGAATCCACTCGCGCGTTTCGTGAATGTTCTTGCCGGTCGACAGATCCATGACCGTGTCGGCGCCCCACTTGGTCGCCCAGGTCATCTTCTCGACCTCTTCGTCGATCGATGAAGCGACCGCCGAGTTGCCGATGTTCGCGTTGATCTTCACGTGGAAGTTGCGGCCGATGATCATCGGCTCGCTTTCGGGATGGTTGACGTTGTTGGGCAAGATGGCGCGGCCGCGCGCGATTTCGTCGCGCACGAACTCGGGCGCGCAGCCTTCGCGCAGCGCGACGAAGCGCATCTCGGGCGTGACCTCGCCGCGGCGCGCGTAGTGCATCTGCGAGACGTTGGCGCCGGGCTTGGCGCGGCGCGCTTTGGGCGCGTTGCGAAAACGGATCTCGTCCAGTTCGGACATCGCCTCGCGGCCGCGGCGATAGATCGAGGTCGGCTTCTCCAGCTCGACCGTATCGTCGCGATCCAGAATCCAGCGCCGGCGCAGCGGCATCAAGCCGGCGCGCAGGTCGATCGTCACCGCGTCGTCACCGTGCGGTCCGCTGGTATCGTACATCGCGTGGGTCGAACCATCGGTCAACGCGACCTCGCGCATCGGAACCCGAATCGACGGGTCGTCGCCCGAAATGTAAATCTTGCTCATGATGCTCGTACCATACGCGAAGGGTGGCTATTCTCCGCCCCACGGTCGTTGCGCCGAGTAGGACGCGCGCGGCATCGCGGCGCAAGCGAGCGGCGTGCCGTATCTGATTCTGGGCGGAGCGCAAGTCGCGGTAGGAGCGGCCGCGATCTTCGCGCGCTTCGCGCTGGGCGGGGCGGGACCGCTGGCGGTCAGCGCGTCGCGCCTGGCCATTGCCGCCATCGCGCTGCTGGTGTTTGCGGCGTTCGCGCGGACGCGTGCGCCGCGCCGAGCGACGCTCCGCCAGAACGTCGTGCTGGCCGTCGCCGGCGTCGCGCTGGCGTTGCACTTCGCCGGTTGGATCTGGTCGCTGGAATATACGACCATCGCGATCTCGACGCTGCTGGTCTGCACCTCGCCGATTTGGACGGCGCTCTACGACGCGATCGTCCGCAAACGGGGCCTCTCGCCCGCGGCGATGGCGGGCTTTGCGGGCGGGGCCGTCGGCGCGATCATGGTCGTGGGCTTGGATTCCACCCCTCCCCCGAATGCCGGCCACCAATGGCTGGGCGTTCTGCTGGCGATCGTCGGTGCGATCGGGATCGCGGCGTACCTGCTCCTGGTGCGCGAGGTTCGTGCCGACTTGGGCACCCGATCGATCGTGACGCGGACCTATTTCTGGGCGGCGCTGGCGCTGGTGCTGGCCTCGCTGATCGCGCGTCAGGCCCCGCCCCCGCTCGACGCGACGGCCGCCTGGGGCGGCATCCTGGCGATGGCCCTCATCTCCCAACTGCTCGGCCATACGGCCATCAACGCTTCGCTGCGCTGGTTCTCGCCCAGTGCGGTCTCGTTCGCCACCCTGCTCGAACCGGTCTTTGCCGCGATCTTGGCCCTGATCGTCTTCCACGAGGCGCTGCCGCTGCCGGCCATACTGGGCGGCGTCATCCTGCTGGCCTCGATCGGGGTGGTCTTACGCGAAGAGCGCCTCGTAAATTGGATGGCTCCATAGCCCTGATTGGCTCCATCCGCCAGGAAGGATTCCCCATACGTCGGGGAACGCTCGCGCCATGACCGCCTTCCCGCACGAACCCGATCCCCAAGAGACCGCCGAGTGGATCGCTGCCCTCCGCGGCGTCCTTCAGTACGAGGGTCCCGAGCGGACGCGCGAACTGATCGGCCAGTTGGTCGAAGAAGCGCAGCGCGGCGGCGCGCAAGTTTCGCTGGGCCTAGAGACCGACTACGTCAACACGATCGCGCCCGATCGGCAGCCCGAGATGCCCGGCAACCTGGAGTTGGAAGCGCATCTGCGCCACTACGCGCGCTGGAACGCGATGGCGATGGTCGTGCGCGCAAACAAGGTCTCGTCGGAACTCGGCGGTCACGTTGCATCGTACGCGTCGTCGGCCACGCTCTACGACGTCGGCTTCAATCATTTCTGGCGCGCTCCGTCCGACACGTTCGGCGGCGATATGATTTTCTTCCAAGGCCACTCGTCGCCGGGCATCTATGCCCGCGCGTATCTCGAAGGCCGCATCACCGAGAAACAGCTCGATAACTTTCGCCAGGAAGTCGGCGGCGAAGGCTTGCCGTCGTATCCGCATCCGTGGCTAATGCCCGCCTTCTGGCAGTTTCCGACGGTTTCGATGGGTTTGGGACCGATCATGTCGATCTACCAGGCGCGCTTCATGCGTTACCTCGACGATCGCGGATTGAAGAAGGCTGACGACCGCAAGGTGTGGGCGTTCCTGGGCGACGGCGAGACCGACGAGCCGGAATCGTTGGGCGCGATTTCGCTGGCGGCGCGTGAAAAACTCGATAACTTGATTTGGGTCGTGAACTGCAACCTGCAGCGGCTCGACGGGCCCGTGCGCGGCAACGGCAAGATCATCCAAGAACTCGAACGCGTCTTCAAGGGCGCCGGCTGGAATGTGATCAAGCTGGTATGGGGCACCAACTGGGATACGCTGCTGGCCAAAGATACCAGCGGCAAACTCGTGCAGTTGATGAACGAATGCGTCGACGGCGATTACCAAACGTTCAAAGCGCGCGACGGCGCGTTCGTGCGCGAAAAGTTTTTCGGACGTTATCCCGAGACCGCGGCGCTGGTCGCCGATTGGAGCGACGAGCAGATCTGGGCGCTGCAACGCGGCGGCCACGATCCGCGCAAAGTGTACGCCGCGTACAAGGCCGCGACCGAGCACAAGGGCCGGCCGACCGTCATCCTGGCCAAGACGATCAAGGGCTACGGCATGGGCGGCGCCGGCGAGGCCCAGAACATCGCACATCAAGCCAAAAAGATGGAACTCGAGGCGATGCGCGCGTTCCGCGACCGTTTCAGCATTCCGGTCAGCGACGCGGAGATCGAAAAGATCCCATTTTACAAGCCCGCCGACGACAGCAACGAGATGCGCTATCTGCGCGAGCGCATGGCCGCGCTGGGTCACCTGCCGCAGCGCCGGCGCGCGTCGGCGAATATGCCGGTTCCGGCGTTGACCGCCTTCGATTCGCAGTTAAAATCCACCGGCGAACGCTCGATCTCGACCACGATGGCGTTCGTGCGGCTGCTCAACACGATCGTCAAGGACGCCGCCATCGGGCCGCGCGTCGTGCCGATCGTCGCCGACGAATCGCGCACGTTCGGCATGGAGGGCATGTTCCGCCAACTGGGCATTTACTCGTCGGTCGGCCAGCTCTATCATCCGCAAGATTCCGAACAGCTGATGTGGTACCGCGAGGACAAGCTGGGCCAGATTCTCCAAGAGGGTATCAACGAAGCCGGTGCGTTCTCGTCGTGGATCGCAGCGGCGACGTCGTATTCCAACCACGATCTGCCGATGATTCCATTCTACATCTACTACTCGATGTTCGGCTTCCAGCGCATCGGCGATCTGGCGTGGGCCGCGGGCGACAGTCGCGCGCGCGGCTTCTTGCTGGGCGCGACGTCGGGACGCACGACGCTCAACGGCGAAGGCTTGCAGCACGAAGACGGGCACAGCCAAGTGCAGGCGTCGTTCATCCCCAACTGCGTGAGCTACGATCCGACGTATTCCTACGAGTTGGCGGTGATCGTGCAAGAAGGCTTGCGCCGGATGCTCGCCGAGCAGGAAGACGTGTACTACTATATCACCCTGCTCAACGAAAACTACGCGCACCCCGAAATGCCGGAGCGCGTGGAGAAGGCGATCCTCAAGGGGATGTACCTGCTGCACGACGGCGGTGACGACAAGAAGGCGCCGCGCGTGCAGCTGTTTGGTTCCGGCTCGATCCTGCGCGAGGTCGAAGCCGCGGCGACGCTGCTCGCCGACGATTGGAACGTGCGCAGCGACGTCTGGAGCGTTACGAGCTTCAACGAACTGCAACGCGACGGCGTCGCGACGCAGCGCTGGAACCTCACGCATCCGCAGGAGCAGCGCAAATCGTTCGTCGCGCAGTCGCTGGAAGGGCGCGTCGGACCCGGCGTCGCGGCGACGGATTACGTTCGCACCTACTCCGAACAGATTCGCCCGTACGTCGGACGCAACTACGTCACGCTGGGAACCGAGGGCTACGGCCGCAGCGACTACCGGCGCAGGCTGCGCGAGTTCTTCGAAGTGAATCGCCAGTACGTCGCGCTGGCCGCGCTCAAAGCACTCGCCGACGAGGGCACGATTCCGTTGGAGACCGTCACCAAGGCCGTCGAGAAGTACGGCATCGATCCCAACAAGCCCAACCCGATTACGGTATAGCGATGAGCGATACGATCGACGTTCGCATCCCCGACATCGGCGATTTCAAAGACGTTCCCGTCATCGAGGTACTGGTCAAGCCCGGCGCCACGATCAAGAAGAACGATTCGCTGATCGTTCTGGAGACCGAGAAAGCGTCGATGGAGATCCCATCGCCCGCCGACGGCACCGTTGTCGCCATCAACGTCAAACCCGACGACAAAGTCGCCGAAGGCACCGTCATCCTCACGCTGCAACCGGCAGCCGGAACCGCAGCGCCCGCTGCTGCGCCGGCCCCCGCGCCGGAACCCGCTGCTGCGCCGGCACCCGCTGCTGCTGCCGTGGTTCCACCCGCGCTCGCTGCCGCCGTTGCGCCACCCGCGCCGGCTGTTGCCGTTGCGCCCGCGACGTCTGAGATCACCCACGCCAGCCCGTCGGTGCGGCGCTTCGCGCGCGAACTCGGCGTCGAATTGCCGGCGCTGCGCGGCAGCGGGCCCAACGGCCGCGTCACCCGCGATGACGTGCAAGGTTATGTGAAATCGGCGCTGCAAGGCGGCGCCGCTTCTGCCGTCGGTGGGAATCTTCCCGGCTTGCCGCCGTGGCCGAAGATCGACTTCGCACAGTTCGGCGAGATAGAACGCACGCCGCTCTCGCGCATCAAGAAGCTGTCCGGGCCGGCGCTGCATCGCAACTGGGTGCAGATTCCGCACATCACCAACTACGACGAGGCCGACATCACCGATCTCGAGG
Organism: Vulcanimicrobiaceae bacterium; assembly: GCA_036510515.1. GTDB lineage: Bacteria > Vulcanimicrobiota > Vulcanimicrobiia > Vulcanimicrobiales > Vulcanimicrobiaceae > JALYSX01. The sequence continues at coordinate 11,474 of DATCDS010000032.1, read as the reverse complement.
CGTTCCGCAACGAGATCAACGCCGAGCAGGTCAAGTCCGGCGGGGTGAAGTTGACGATGCTCGCGTTCTTGGTCAAGGCCTCCGTCGCCGCGCTCAAACAGTTCCCCGATTTCAATGCCTCGCTTGACGGCGACGCGCTGGTTCTCAAGCACTACTACAACATCGGCTTCGCCGCCGACACGCCCAACGGCTTGGTCGTCCCGGTGCTCAAGGGCGCCGACAAAAAAGGCTTGCTCGAAATCGGCGCGCAGACGGCCGAGCTCGGTAAAAAGGCTCGCGACGGCAAGCTCGGCATGGCCGAGATGCAAGGCGGCAGCTTCACGATCTCCTCGATCGGCAGCATCGGCGGCACGCAGTTTACCCAAATCGTCAACGCCCCCGAAGTTGCGATCCTGGGCGCCACGCGTGCCGCCATCAAACCCGTCTGGGACGGCAAACAATTCGTCCCGCGGCTCATCCAACCCATCAGCGTCTCCTACGATCACCGCGTCATCGACGGAGCCGCCGCCGCGCGTTTCCTCGTCTACCTAGCCGCTACACTCCACGACTTCCGCCGAGTAGCACTCTAAAACCCCGCCACGACGACTACAAATTGTGTCATGGTGAGCGTTCATAGTGGTCTCCGCGCCGATCGGATTCTCTCTCTTGCTGGTATGTATTCGATTTCATCATGGGCACTAACGGAAGCGGAATAATCAATATCAAACAGCAGCGATTATCGGGAACCCTTGCGCTTGCCGCGCTGGGCGTTGTCTTTGGAGACATCGGGACAAGTCCATTGTACACGTTCAAGGCGTGTTTCGACATAGCGCATGTGCAACCGACCCTCGAAAATGTCATAGGGATAGTTTCCGCACTGGTCTGGACATTGATTCTGGTGGTCTGCGTAAAGTATATCACCTTCATTATGCGCGTGGACTACAACGGTGAAGGCGGTATTTTCGCGCTCCTCGCCCGCTTGATGCCGCGAGCGACCAAAGGTATTCCTCCGCCTCTAACGCTCCTCATGATTATCGGTATTATCGGCGGTGCGGCACTGCTGGGCGACGGCCTTATTACGCCAGCAATCTCGGTGTTGTCCGCCGTCGAGGGTCTTACGGTTGTAACACCCACCGCAACGACATGGGAAGTGCCTGTGACGATTGTGCTGTTGATCGGTTTATTCACTATTCAGTCTCGCGGAACGCAAAAACTCGGTTTTTTGTTTGGTCCAATCATGACACTGTGGTTTATTGGGATTGCCGTCGCAGGTGCGATTTCGGTAGCGGGGCACCCGAGCATTGTTTGGGCGATCAACCCCATGCACGCCGTAACCTTCATGATACGTCACGAGCTTTTCGGTTTTCTTATGCTCGGTGCAACAATTTTATGCGTCACGGGTGCCGAGGCACTCTACGCCGATATGTCGCATTTCGGACGGCGCCCGATTGCCATGAGCTGGTATCTGGTGGTGTTTCCGGCGCTGATTCTGAATTATCTTGGGCAAGGCAGTGCGGTGTTAGAAAATCCGCACGCGCTTAACAATGCATTTTACTCGCTTGCACCAGGTTGGACGCTCGTTCCGATGATCGCGCTTGCGGCCGCCGCAACCGTGATCGCGTCACAAGCATTGATCTCCGGGGCGTTTACCATCGTCGAGCAAAGCATCGCGCTGAATTTGGTTCCGAGGACGCGGATCGTTCACACCTCCAATCGCTATCCGGGGCAAGTATTCGCTCCTGCGATCAACGTGTTGCTAGCAATTGGTTGTGTCATACTAGTGCTCGTCTTTCGGACATCCGATCATTTAGCGGCGGCATACGGGTTGGCGGTTTCATTGACAATGGCGGCAACAACGATCTTATTTTACGGGGTCATCCGACGCGTCTTGCATTGGCATCCGCTTACGGCAGCCATCGTCTTTGCAGCGTTGTTTTGCATGGATATGAGCTTCGTGCTAGCCGGTTTGGCGAAAATTCCTAATGGCGGCTGGTTACCGCTTACACTAGCGGTAGTGCTCTCGGTTCTGGCAACAACGTGGTACATAGGACGTCGACGATTAGCAATCGCACTCGCCGAGAATTCGGTTCCGGTCGAGCAGTTTCTGAACGAGATGCACGAGCACGAATCCCTGCGCATCGATGGCACCGCAGTCTTTCTTACCGGTAACCCCGAAGACATTCCCTACATCTTGCGCCACCAGTGGTTGAAACTGCGAACCGTGCATGAACGAATTGTCCTCCTTACGATTTCCCCCGCGAACGAACCATACATTGACGAGCGCAAGCGCGTGACGGTCGAGCGTCTAGCTGAGAACCTCGTGCGCGTGCACGCAGGTTTTGGGTTCATGGAGCTGCCCAATCTCCAGCCGATTGTCGACTCGTGCGCGGCCTCTGGCCTGCACATTGGCGGAGATGACACGTTGTTCTTCGTTGCGGCACCGCAAATCGTCAAAGGCGGCGAACATCACATGTGGCCGGTGCAGCGATGGCTTTTCAAAACGATGTATCGACTCGCCGGGACAATGGTCCAGGATATCCATATACCGAGCGCGCAACTTGTTGCGCTGGGAATCGACGTGCCAGTGTGAGTCGCGCACGCAGATTCGGCGCTGGAAAGGAGTAATCGTGTGTGAAGCTTGCTGCTCTCTTACCCCAGTGCGCTAATGATTGCGGGCGGCACAATTCCCACGATCTCGCTATTCGGGTTCGAGGAGCCAGGATTCTTGGGCGAGGGGATAGATGTTGGCGTTGGCGATGCGGGCGACGCCGGGGGCGTAGCTGTTGGGATGCTGTTGTGCCCACTTGCGAGAAGCGACGGTTAAGTATTCGAAGTCCTCGAAGAGGCCATCGCTGCCGCTGTATTCTCGCATCAGGGCGACGTATCGCTGCATCATGGTCCATGAGTTGTCGACGACCCACCAGTAGTTCTGTAAGAACATGTGCGTCGGCACGACGTGATTACGCACCATTCCGCCGATGAGCTCGAAGCCGTTGCCGATGGCGATCGCCGCCTGATGGAGCTCCGGGAACTCCGCGGGAACGTCTCCCGGCGGGAGCCGCTTGGAGATGCGGTACACGTACCGGCGAAACCCCGGATCCGCGAGCGCGCGATTCAGCGCGCCGCCGCGAAGCAAATTCGTGGCCCGTCGGTGTTCCTCATCGTCGAGCATGCTGCGAAACGAAAGAATCGCTTCGATCGCGTTTCCCGCGCGCATATGGCGCAGTTGAACGACCGCAGCCACCGCCGTTGCGCCGATGACGAGGGTCGTTAAGACCGACGCGATTGCGGTGACGGCCTCGGGCGTCACGGCCGTTCCTCGCGGTACCACGGTTGGCGATCGAGCGGGAAGCGGTTAACGAGCGGAATACGCGCGACGCCACGCGCGTAACTATTGGGATGCTCCTTCGCCCACTTGCGAGCGGCCACCGTCAAGAATTCAAAGTCTTCAAACAACCCTTGGTTGCCGGTGTAGTCTCGCGCCATGGCGACCCAGTCTTGCAACTGCGTCCACGAGTTTTCAACGACCCACCAATAGTTTTGCAAGAACAGGTGCGCCGGTGCGATACGATTGCGAACCATTCCCCCGATTAATTCAAACGCATTTCCGATGGAGACCGCCGCCTGAGCGAGATCCACATATTCCTGCGGAATGTCCTCGAACGGGAGCCTGTTCGAAACTCGATATAAGTATTGAAGAAACAGTGGGTCGTCAAACGCGCGGCTCAACGCTCCGCTCCGAAGTAATCTCGTCGCGGCGCGATGCTCGTCGTCTTCGAGGATGGCCCGAAACGAGAGAACCGCTTCGATGGCGTTACCGGTCCGCATATGACGCAACTGCACGACCGCAGCCACCGCCGTGGCGCCGATCACTAGCGTCGTCAAAACCGAAGAAACCGCCGTAATAGCTTCTGGCGACATACGACCCGACTTCGCCGAGCGCGATTCAGATCATTTTAGTCGCGGACGAGGCGGGTGACGATCCTTCGCGAGATGGCGACGGCGACGGCCAGGATGGCGACCGCGACGAGGATAGGCTTGATGTGTGCGTGCGAGTTGAACATCACGCCCAAGGTGACGAAGACCGCCGTCGCCATGAACGACGCGAAGGCGCGCCGGACACCGAACCTGCGGTCGGCGAGGTCGAGTTGCGACCAACGCGAGACGATGCCGAGGGCGAACATCAGTCCCAACAACCCGTAGACCAGCGACCCCGTCGCGAAATAGAGCCGCGCCGCGCTGAATATCTGTGAGTCGGTGGGATTCGGCAACGTAACCACGATCGAAAACGCTTGGATGAAATAGATCATCAGCATCAAGGACCCGAGCGTCGCAAAGTTCGCCACGATCATTACCGTATTGATGATAAAGAACTTGGCAAAAAGACGATTGTGGAACCACCACATGATCGCGATCGTGAAGAATCCCAACACGAACGGATAGAGCTTGGGCAGCGCCAGGACGGGCGCGACGAGATCCCCGTTGGAGGTCCCAAGCGAGAACGTCAACTCCGCCATGCAAAAACCGATGACGATGTCCGAGAAAGCCTCGAGCCGATGCAGCAGCCTCTCGTCTTGCGTGTCGCCCAGAATCGGTTTCAACCAAGGGTTCATAAGACCACCGCCGGTGTCATGACGGCGTTAGGTTTTTGCGCGGAGTTGGCGGAGGACGTATTGGAGGATGCCGCCGTGGCGAAAGTATTCGGCTTCGTCGGGCGTGTCGATGCAGACGAGCGCTTTGAACGTGAGGGAACGTCCGCCCTTGGGGTCGGTGACGTGAACGCCGACGTGCATGCGCGGGGTTACGCCGGCTTCGATGCCGGTGATGTCGTAAAGCTCTTCGCCGTCGAGCGCGTAGGTCGAACGGTCGGCCCCGGCCTCGAACTGCAGCGGCAGAACGCCCATGCCGATCAGGTTGCTGCGGTGGATGCGTTCGAACGACTGCGCGATCACGGCCTTGATGCCCAGCAGAAAGGGGCCTTTGGCGGCCCAATCGCGCGACGATCCCGAACCGTACTCTTTGCCGGCCAACACGATCAGCGGCGTACCGTCGACCTTGTATTGCATCGCCGCATCGAAGATCGACATCTGTTCGTTGGTCGGCAGATAGCGCGTGACGCCGCCTTCGACGCCGGGAACCATCAGGTTGCGAAGCCGCACGTTCGCGAACGTGCCGCGCACCATGACCTCGTGATTGCCGCGACGCGCGCCATACGAGTTAAAATCGGCCGGCTGCACGCCGTGCTCCATCAAGTATTTTGCGGCGGAACTGGAACGCGCGATGTTGCCGGCCGGCGAAATATGGTCGGTGGTCACCGAGTCTCCCACCATCGCCAGCGCGCGCGCGGCGCGAATGTCGGTCAGTGGCGCCGGAATCGCCGGCATGTTTTCAAAGTACGGCGGGTTCTTGACGTATTCGGACTTGGGATCCCACGCATAGCGCTCGCTGGCACCGACGTCGAGTTTGGCCCAGTTGTCGTCGCCCGCGAACACGTCGCGATAGCGCGCCTTGAACATGTCGTCGGTCACGCAGCGCGTGACGACCTCGGCGATCTCGTCGTTGCTCGGCCAAATATCGCGCAGATACACCGGTTGCCCTTGCGCGTCGTGTCCGAGCGGTTCGGTCGTTAGGTCGATGTCCATGCGGCCGGCCAGCGCAAACGCGACGACCAGCGGCGGCGATGCGAGGTAGTTGGCCTGCACCTGCGGATGGATACGGCCTTCGAAGTTGCGATTGCCCGAAAGGACCGCGGCAACGATCGATTCGTGTTCGGCGATCGATTCGGCTACGTCGATCGGCAGCGGCCCGGAGTTCCCGATGCACGTCGTGCATCCAAAGCCCACGATGTTGAAGCCCAGCTTGTCGAGGTACTGCTGCAGGTCGGCTTTGGCGAGATAATCTTGGACGACTTTGCTGCCCGGCGCCAGCGACGTCTTCACCCAGGGCTGACTCTTTAAGCCGCGCGCGACGGCGTTGCGCGCGAGCAATCCCGCGCCCACGAGCACCGTCGGGTTCGAGGTATTCGTGCACGATGTGATCGCGGCGATGACCACCGAGCCGTCGAGAATTTTTTCGCGCGTGGCGATCGCGGTGCCGCCGCCTTCGTCTTCAAAGCGTGCCACGGAGTTGGCCGATTTCGCGTCGCGCGCCGTGGCGAACTCCGCCAGCGCGTGGTTGAACGAGGTCTTGACGTTGGAAAGGGCGACGCGATCTTGCGGGCGACGCGGGCCGGCCAAGTTCGGCTCGACGGTCCCCAAATGCAGGTGGATGACGTCGGTGAACTCGGGTTCGGGCGTGTCGTCGGTGCGGAACAAGCCCTGCGCTTTGGCGTACGCCTCCACCAGCGCGATGTGCTCGGCGCCGCGCCCGGTCAGGCGCAGATACTCTAGCGTGCGGTGATCGATCGGAAAGACCGCAACCGTCGAGCCGTACTCGGGGGACATGTTGCCCAGGGTCGTGCGATCGGCAACCGCGAGGTTGCTCAACCCTTTCCCGTAGAACTCGACGAACTTGCCGACGACGCCGCGCTTGCGCAACGTCTCGGTCATGTGCAGAACCAAGTCGGTGGCGGTGACGCCTTCGCGCAGCGCGCCTTCCAAATGAACGCCGATCACTTCGGGAATCAGCATGGTGACGGGCTGGCCCAGCATTGCGGCCTCGGCTTCGATGCCGCCGACGCCCCACGCGACCACGCCGACGCCGTTAACCATCGTCGTATGCGAATCGGTGCCGACGACCGTGTCGGGATAGGCGCTGGCTTTGGCCGGATCGAACGCGGTGCCGCCGCCGCCCGCTCCGAAGACCACGCGCGCGAGATATTCGATGTTGACTTGGTGCACGATGCCGGTGTCGGGTGGAACGGCGCGGAAGCCTTCCAGCGCGCTCTGTCCCCACTTCAAGAACGCGTATCGTTCGCGATTGCGTGCGAATTCGATCTCGGCGTTCTTGGCGGGCGCATCGTCGGAACCGAAGTGATCGACTTGCACGGAATGATCGATGACCAGTTCGACGGGCTGGAGCGGATTGATCGCCTTGGGATCGCCGCCCATGGCGGCCATCGCGTCGCGCATCGCGGCCAGATCGACCACGCACGGCACGCCGGTAAAATCTTGCAGCAGCACGCGCGCGGGCCGGAACGCGATCTCGCGTTGGGATCCGCCGCGCGGGTTCCAGCGCGCTAGCGCTTCGATGTCGTCCTTACTCACCGTGCGCCCGTCTTCGAAGCGCAATAAATTCTCGAGCAGGATCTTGATCGAGTAGGGCAACCGCGCGAGTTTGGTCAGCCCGGCTTTCTCGACGGCATCGAGGCGGAAATAGGTATAGGAACGGTCGCCGACGCGCAGGCTGTCGACGGCATCGAACGAGTTCGCATGTTCTGTCATGGGCAAAGACGTATTTTGGGGTCGCCCTGCGCGTAGCCTTCGACGCGCGCGGCGGTTTCGCCGGACAGCAGCTGCCACAGCGGGTTGCCGACGAGTTCCAGCCGCCAGCCCGACACGCCAAGGGCGCGCTCGAACGCTTCGCGGTCGCGCGGGACCTCGCGCGCGACCCGGTCGAGCGCGTTGCGCGGGAGCAGTAGGCTGGGGGGCAGGCCGTTCTCCCGCGCGATCTCGCCGGCCACCACGCCCAGCAACGCCACCAGCGTCTCGCGAGCGTTGCCCAGCGGTCGGGGCGCCCGCTCGGGCAGTTCGTCTTCGGGAATTGCCTCGCCGCGCTCGACCGCGGCGAGGATGGCGTCGCCCAGCGTCCGCTTCATCCCCTGATCGACGCGGCGCAGCTGCGCGAGATCGTCGAGCGTTTTGGGTCGCAACGTGGCCAGTCCGGCCATCACGTCGTCCGGCACGATGTACTTGGCCGGAATATCGCGTTCGCGCGCCATCTTGTCGCGCAAGCGCACCAACTCGCCCAGGATCCCTAACTCGCGCCGGTTCATGCGGTTATTGCCCGGCACGCGCTGGACCAAGCGTCGCTCGTCGACGGCATATTTCTCGATCGTGCCAAGCGCGGCGTTCTCGTCGATGGCCCACTCTTCGCGCCCCGTCGCACGCAGCCGTTCGAGCAGTTTATCCTGCACGGCGAACAGGTGCGCGACGTCGTTGACCAAGTAATCGATCTGCCGCGGCGACAACGGACGCGACGACCAATCGCTGACGGTTTGCGACTTGGTCAGACGTACGCCGGTCAGATCGCGCACGAGATCGGCGAGCGAGACCTGCATGCCGTAGCCCAGAAACGACGCCGCTACTTGGCAGTCGAAGATCTTGGGCGGCACGCGTCCGAATTTCTCGGCGAAGATTTTCAGGTCGCTGGAAAGCGCGTGGCCGACGACGGTCGTGCTCTCCAACGCGAGCGCTAGCGGCATTAGATCCGGCAAGGCGAGCGGATCGACGATCGCCGCCCCATCCTCGAACGCCAACTGCACGACCATCAGACGCGCCGCATAGGTACGCTCGGCGTGGAACTCCGTATCCAGCCCGACGCGGGGAGCGCGGCCGACGCGTTCGCAAAGTTCGCCCAGATGCGTTTGGTTCTCGACCGTCGTGACGTTCATCGCAGCAGCGTTACCTGCGGCGACGGAGACGCCGTCGGACGATCGTGGCGGAAGCGCCAATGCGGATGGTGGTGCATGTAGTAAATCCTTGCCTTGTGTTCGGAATTGTGAACGAAGACCGTCACGCGATCGCCGAAGATCGCCAACAACGTGCAGAGCGGCACGGCGATCGCGCACATGGTCCACACGTGAACCCACATCGGGACGCGAAAGGTGGCCGCGGTTGCGGTCGCGACCGTGCCGCCGAAACCCGGAATGATGCGCACGCAGAGCAAGAACGCCGGCGACCCGACCGGAAAGCGCGTGACCCAGCGCGGCAAACGTTCGAGCGCCGCGGGGAGATCGAGCAGATGCGAGGCGCGTTTGTTGATCCAATAGCCCAACGTCGCGGCGAAAACCAATCCGATGGCATTGATCACCGATCCCCACAGTGGGCCGAAGATCGCGCCGTTCATGATCGCCAGGGCATCGGTAACCGAGAACGGTGCCGAGGCCACCAGCGCGAAGATCGCGACGGCCAGCGGGTACTTGCTAAAGCCGAGCGAGCGAATGGCCAGCTCGACGTGGTGCTGATAATGAATGACCAGCGCCGCAAGCACAAACGAGCCGAGCAATAAGGCGATGGCGCCCGTGCGCCGAAGGGCTTTCTTTGTCAGGAGGCGCCCGATGATTTTGCGGATAGCGATCACGTTGCTGTGCGGAGTTGGTCTCTATGCCGCACTTTTCATGCTGAACAAGGCCCAGAAGGCCGCGCGCGGCCAGCTCGCCGAGCCTTCGGTGGTCCAGACCCCTCGCGCGCGCCTGCTCGGCTTCAACAACGCTTGGGCCGGCGCGGCCTTCTACCCCATCCTGGCGATCCTGGTCTGGGTATCGGCCGCCGTTGCCGGGCCCATCTGGCTCCGGCTCGCGATGGCGATCTCGCTGCTGGCCGCGGCGATGTCGCTGGTCTTGGCCTACAGTCTGCTGCGGGTCACCAAGATGCCGTGCCCGTACTGTTGGACCGCGCACGTCACCAACTGGCTGCTCGCGATCCTGTGCATCGCGCTGTCCGTTCGAGGATAAGAAAAAGGGCCCGCGTTGCCGCGAGCCCTTTCCGGTTCGACGCGAACGGTTACTTGAGGCCGTACACCGATGCGAGATCGTGCATCGCTTGATTGAGCACGGCGTGGTAGTCGGCATCGGCCGCAATGCCGTACTTGGCATCGATGTCGCTCATGATTTGATCGTGGATCCCGTGCGAGACCGCGCGATCGAGGAGCACTTCGACGTTGAAGCCGCGGCCGGTCTGGCCGGCGCCCCACAGCGCGGCCGACAGGGCCTTGCCGTTTTTGGGATTGGGGCTCGGCGTCTTGGGCAGCGCGATGTGCTTGGCCGTCACGATCTTGAGCGCATCCGAAACGACGAAGTCGAAGACCTTGACGAAATTGCCGACCTTGGTCGCGCCGAACTTCTTGGTCAACGATGCGACTTCGGGGCCGGCTTTGGGGCCGGCGAGCGTGCCGACGAGCGTTTGGGTTTGGAAGTGGCTGGGGCCGCCGCCGGCGAGGATCATCGAAAGGGTTACTTGGAGGGCCGGTGCGCCCGTGTAGACGCCGGGGCCCGAGAAGCGCGACGGCGCGTCGGTGACGTTGGGCAACAGTTTGCCCATCATCGCCGCGAGCGCGACGCTGGTCGCGAACAGCGAAAGCGCCATTGCGAGCGCGCCGATTCTATGGAGTTTCATTGCAGTGCGAGGTCCTTTCCACGAGGGAAGTTCTAAAAGCAGCATCCTGGGGTTCTGCTCGTAGAACGGACCCGCACGGCCTTTGGATTGGCCCCGCGAACGCGCGGAGGCTTAGCCGTGGACCGTGATGGAGTCGGCTTCGAACGAGCCGTCACCGTTGGCGTGGCCGAAGACCTCGACGCTTTGCCCCGCTTGGATCGTCCACCCGCGCGGGTTGATGACCGTGCCTTGGTGCAGGTGCACGTCGCGGTATTTGTCGAGCTGCAAGTGGACTTGCATGTCGAAGCGCCGGAAGTAGGTGACGGTCCCATCGACCTCGTTAGCATTGTAGCCGAAGGCGCCCGTCGCGTGGCCGACCACCGCGTTGATGACGTCGTTGATGATTTGGTTGGTGGGCGGAAGCTGCGGCATTCGAATCGGCGGTGTGGGCGCCGGCGCCGGTGTGGTTTGTGCCGGCGACGCGCCCACACCCAGCGCGAACAGGACGGCGGCTGCGAGAACGACAATGCGCGATTTCATAACCCTATGAACGTACCCACAAACGCGGAGAGTTCCGACATCGTCCGCCAAGCCGCGACCGTCATGTTGCTGCGACCGGCCGCCGGCGGCTTCGAAGCGTTCCTCGTGCGGCGCAGCACGCGCAGCTCGTTCGCCCCCGACGCCTACGTTTTCCCCGGCGGCGCGATCGACGCCGCCGATGCTTCCTCGCAAGCCTCCGAGCGCACGCTGGGTTTGGATCCCGCACGTCTGCGCGCGGAGTTTCGCGAGTCGATCGAACCCGCCGTCGCCGCCGCCATTTCGATCGCGGCGCTGCGCGAGCTGTTCGAAGAAGCCGGCGTGCTCTTTGCGGTATCGCTATCCGGAGACGCTCTTCACGACCCAGGCGCGCTGTCCGACGCGCGCCGCCGTCTGCGCGACGACCCGGTGACCTTCGCCGACGTACTGCGCGATTTGAACTGCCGCGCGGACGCGCGCGCGCTGACGTTCTTCTCGCGCTGGATCACGCCGCCGGGCGAGCCGCGCCGCTACGACACCCACTTCTTTCTCGCGCGCATGCCCGAGCATCAGACGCCGTTGGCCGACGCCGACGAAACCCACGACGGGCGATGGCTCTCACCGCGCGACGCGCTCGGCGCGCACGCGCGCGGCGAGATGCATTTGGTCTATCCGACGATCAAACATTTGGAACGGCTCGCGACGTTCGACGACCTCGACGCGCTC
>DATCDS010000031.1:0-13979 GCA_036510515.1 Vulcanimicrobiaceae bacterium | reverse complement strand
TTCCGCGCGACGGAAGGATCACGCTCGACCCGCCGCTGGCGATCTACGGACCTAAGGTCATGATCATCAACCAGTACGCGGGCTCGGGAGGCGATGCGATGCCGTGGTATTTCCGCAAAGCGCATTTAGGGCCGCTGGTCGGCGTGCGCACGTGGGGCGGTCTGGTGGGCATCGGCGGTTATCCCGCGCTGATGGACGGCGGCACCGTCATGGCCCCACGCATAGCGATCGGCGGGCTGACCGGCAAGTGGGAAGTCGAAGGCGAGGGCATCGCGCCCGACATCGAAGTCTGGCAAGATCCCGCGCTCATGCGCCAAGGTCACGATCCGCAGCTCGAAGCCGCCGTCGCAACCGCGCTGAAAATGCTGCGCGAGCACCCGCTCCCCACCTACACACCGCCCGCCTATCCCAACCATCACGAGCAGATCCCCCCTAAATAACCCTTAGCGCTCCGAGAGCCCCTCCATGCGGTTTCCGCGCTGTGCGCTTGACTTTACCGGGTGGCTTCGATAAACTGCCTGGGTTGTGGTCCTGGCCGGCCCGCGGCTTCGTTTTGCGTGCCGGCGGAGATAATAAGCAGTACGCCAGGACCAGTGGACACCAATACTCTCAAAGGACGAGGATATGAAGAACATCCTTGGCCGCAAGGTTGGGATGACGAGCGTGTTCACCGAGAGCGGAACGTACGTTCCGGTCACGGTGATCGAAGCCGGTCCCTGCACGGTGGTCGAGCGTCGGACGAAGGAAGAGCACGGCTATGACGCGGTTGCGCTCGGCTTCGGCACGATTAAAAAAGCTCGTGTCACGCGTGCCCTTGCCGGGCATTTTAAGAAACAGGGCGTCGAACCGACGAGGTTCGTTCGTGAGTTTCGCAACGACATCGACGGCGTGGAAGCCGGACAAACCATCACCGTTGCGGAGTTCGCCCCGGGCGATCGCGTCGACGTCGTCGGCATCTCGAAGGGCCACGGCTTCGCCGGCGGCATCAAGCGACATCATTTTAGCGGCGGTGGCGCGAGTCACGGCTCGATGATCCATCGTCAGCCCGGTTCGAACGGCGATACCAATGCCGGGAGGACCGTCAAAGGCAGTCGTCGTCCCGGTCACTTTGGCGTCGACCGGACGACCCATCAGAATTTAGAAGTAGTTCGCGCCGACGTGGAGCGCAACGTACTCCTCCTGCGCGGCCCCGTTCCCGGTGCGAAAAACGGCTTGGTCATCGTTCGTAAGAGCGTGAAATCCGCCGCGGAGGCCAAAGCCTGATGCCTAACGTCATCGATTCGACCGGCAAGATCGTCGGAGACGTGCAGACGCCCGCGATTTTCGAAGCCGACTATTCCGATAAGGGCCACGCGATCTATCGTGCCGTCCACCGCGAGTTCGCCAACCCGCGCGCGGGCACCGCATCGACCAAGAAGCGCGACGAGGTTCGCGGCGGCGGCCGCAAGCCGTGGAAGCAAAAGGGCACCGGGCGCGCGCGCCAGGGCTCGATTCGTTCGCCGCAATGGCGCCACGGCGGCGTGGTCTTCGGACCGCAGCCCCGTTCGTTCATCGAAGGTCTCAATAAGAAGGAACGACGCGTCGCGTTCGTCGCGGCGCTGGCCGACCGGTTCAAGGCCGGAGCAATCACGGTTCTGGATGCCGGCGAATTCGCGATCGCCAAGACCGCCGACTTCGCCGTACTGCTGTTCGGCGCGGCAAAGAACGCCAAGAGCGGCCCCTCGACGCTGATCGTTCACGGATTCGGCGAGAAGGCCGGTCCGGAGATCCTGCGCGTTAGCCGCAATCTTAAGAAGGTCGCCGTCACCGATAGCGGCGCGCTCGACGTCAAGGACGTCTTGCGCTACGAGCGCCTGGTGTTCACGTCGGCGGCATACGAAGCACTCTCTGCTGCGTTCGCACAAGGAGATAAGGCCTAATGGACGCTCGCGACGTCATCATTTCGCCACGCATCACCGAAAAAGCCATGGCGAACTCGCTGGTCCAGCAGTATACGTTTTCGGTGCATCCCGGCGCGACCAAGACGCAGATCCGCCACGCCGTCGAAGAGATCTTCAAGGTCAACGTTACGAAGATCAACACGGTCAACGTTCGCGGCAAGGGCCGCAACGCCGCACGCCGCGGCGTACGGACGTCCGGCAAGCAGTCGGATTTCAAGAAGGCGATCGTCACCCTCAAACCCGGCCAGAAGATCGAACTGGGCGGAGTAAATTATTTTGAGCAATAAGAAATGCCAGTAAAGAAATATAGGCCGACGAGTCCGGGCAGGCGCTTTATCACGACGATCGATTTTTCGGACCTTTCCAAGGTCGAACCGGAAAAGTCGCTCACCGAGATTCGCAAGAAGCATTCGGGCCGCAACAACAACGGCCACATCACCGTCCGTCACAAGGGCGGCGGTACCCGCAAGATCTATCGCATCATCGACTTCAAGCGCACGAAGGACGCGATTCCGGCCAAGGTGGCGACGATCGAATACGATCCGAACCGCTCGGCACGAATCGCCCTCCTGCACTATCGCGACGGCGAGAAGCGCTACATCTTGGCGCCCGTCGAGCTCAAAGTCGGCGACGTGATCGAATCGGGCCCGGCTTCGGATATCAAGACCGGCAACTGCTTGCCGATCAAGAACATCCCGGTCGGTACCGTCATTCACAATATCGAGTTGCGGCCGGGTCAAGGCGGCAAGCTCGTTCGTTCGGCCGGCGTCTCGGCGCAACTGATGGCCAAAGAAGACGAGTACGCGCAAGTACGCATGCCCTCGGGCGAAGTGCGCAAGATTCACATCGCGTGCCGCGCCACCATCGGGCAGCTCGGCAACATCGAGCACGAGAATCAGGTTATCGGCAAAGCCGGCCGCTCGCGTCACTTGGGCAAACGCCCGAGCGTGCGCGGTATCGCGATGAACCCGGTGGATCACCCGCACGGCGGCGGTGAAGCGCGCTCGACCTCGGGTCGGCCGCCAACCACTCCGTGGGGTCAGATGACCATGGGTAAGAAAACGCGTCGCAACAAGCGCACGGCCAAAATGATCGTTCGGAAACGGAAGGCGTAGTCGATGGGTCGTAGTTTAAAGAAGGGTCCGTTCGTCGCGGAACACCTCGTCAAGAAGGTCGATAAACTCAACGAGACGCGCGAGAAGCGCGTCATCAAGACGTGGAGCCGCGCCTCGACGGTCGTTCCGTCGATGGTGGGTCACACGATCGGCATTCACAACGGTAAGATGCACGTTCCCGTGTACGTGACCGAGAACATGGTCGGGCACAAGCTCGGCGAGTTCGCGCCGACGCGCCATTTTCGCGGCCACGGCGGCGATAAGGCGGCGGTGAAGGCATGAGCGAGGCTGTCCAACAGCGTCCCACCGCGGTCGCACATCTCAAGTTCGCCCGCATGGGGCCGCGCAAGCTGCGCCGGGTCGCCGATGCCATTCGCGGCAAGAGCGTGCGCGAGGCGCTCGTTCTGCTCAAGTTTGCCGACGTCTACGCCTCCAAGCCAATGGAGAAACTCGTCAAGAGCGCCGTGGCCAATGCGGGCAACAACCATTCGATGAACGGCGACGATCTGTTCATCGTGCGGATCACCGTCGACGGCGGTCCCGGCGGCCGCTTTACCAAACGCCTGGATCCGCGGGCTCAAGGCCGTGCGTATTTCAAGCGCAAGCGCATGTCGCACGTCACGGTTGTGGTGAGCGAAGAGCCGCTGGCGAAGAAGAATCGCGTTCGCGGCGGAGCCTCCATTTCTCTGCGGCGTCAGCCCGTCCGCCGTACGACGACGGCTGCCGCCGCAGCCGCGCCGGCTGCAAAGAAACCTACGACGCGCAAGCGTACGCCGGCGAAAAAGGCTGGGGAGTAGAGCATGGGACAGAAGATTCACCCAGTCGGACTTCGCTTGGGCATCACGCGCACGTGGGACAGCCGCTGGTTCGAGAAAAAGCACTACATCGATTGGCTGCACGAAGACGTAGCGATTCGGAAGTTCTTTACGAAATGGCAGCGCTCGGCGGGCATCAGCAAGATCGAAATCGAGCGCCGCACCAATCAAGCGCGCGTCATCATCAACACCGCCAAGCCCGGTATCATCATCGGCAAGCGCGGAGTCGGTATCGAAGATATTCGCAAGAGCTTGGAAAAGTTGACCGGAAAGCAAGTCCAAGTCAACGTGATGGAGATCAAGCATCCCGAAATCGACGCTCGTTTGATCGGCCAAAATATCGTGGACCAGCTCGAGAAGCGCATCGCCTTCCGTCGCGCCATGAAGCAGGCCATCATGCGAACCATGAAGGCCGGAGCGCAAGGCGTGAAGGTGCAGGTTTCCGGTCGCCTTGGCGGCGCGGAAATCGCGCGTACCGAGCGCAACAAGGACGGCAAAGTTCCCTTGCACACGCTACGCGCCGACATCGACTATGCGAACGTCGAAGCGTTTACGACCTACGGACGCATCGGCGTCAAAGTTTGGGTCTATCGCGGCGAGGTGCTGCCCGATCAGGCTCGCAACGAGAATCGCTTAGACCGCGGCGAACGCGGCGGCGGCGCCTTCCGCGAACGTCGCGAACGCGGCGGACGCGGTGGACGCGGCCGCACCGGCGCGCCCGCACTCGAGACACCGTTCGAGTCGCCGGCGCCCATCGCCGCAATGCCGTTCGCATCGCCCGAACCGCTCGTGGAAGCCGCCGTTGCAACGCCCCAGCCAATCCCGGCGCCCGAACCGATCGCCGCGCCCGAACCGATCGCCGCGCCCGAGCCGATCGCCGCGGCCGAACCGATCGCCGCGCCCGAACCGACGTTCCAAGCCGAGGCCCCGCCCGAACCGGTGCTTCCGCCGGAACCGCCAGCGGATCAACCCGAGCAGCCCGAGGTAACGCAGTAACATGTTGACCCCAAAACGCGTCAAATGGCGCAAGGTGCAACGCGGACGCATGAGCGGTCGCGCGCAACGCGGCAATCAGCTGACGTTCGGCGAGTTCGGCCTGGCGGCAGAAGAGCCGTGCTGGATGACCGCGCGCCAGATCGAAGCCGCTCGTATCGCCATGACCCGCCACATCAAACGCGGCGGCAAGGTATGGATCAAAGTTTTTCCCGACAAACCGGCCACCAAGAAGCCGGCCGAAGTCCGCATGGGTTCGGGCAAGGGCAATCCCGAGTTCTGGGTTGCCGTCGTCCGCCCGGGCCGCGTGCTCTTCGAGCTGTCCGGCGTGGAGCCGCTCGTTGCGCGCGAAGCGCTTCGTCGCGCCGCAGCAAAACTGCCGATCGGCACGAGGATCGTTTCGCGCGAGGAGGTGCAAACGTGATCGCCGATCTGACAGAATTGCGTTCGCTCGACGTGCCCGAGCTTCGACAGAAGGCCCGCGACGTCAAAGGCGAGTTGTTCAACTTACGTTTCGCACTTCGAACGGGCCATCTCACGGACTTCAGCAAGATCCGCGAGATGCGTCGCGCCTACGCGCGAATTCAAACGGTTATCTCTGAAAAGCGGATCGCGCAGGAGCAACATGGAGCAGCTTAACCCAAGCAGCGAACGAGCTGCCCGACGAGTCAAGCAGGGTCGCGTAGCCTCGAGCAAGATGGACAAGACTATCGTGGTCGTGACC
Organism: Vulcanimicrobiaceae bacterium; assembly: GCA_036510515.1. GTDB lineage: Bacteria > Vulcanimicrobiota > Vulcanimicrobiia > Vulcanimicrobiales > Vulcanimicrobiaceae > JALYSX01. The sequence goes on along the minus strand of DATCDS010000031.1, from coordinate 8,392 downwards.
GAAACGCGGGTGCCGCATCCGGTCTACGGAAAAATCATTCGTAAGTCAGTGCGTTTCAAGGCGCACGACGAAAAGAACGAGGCTCAAGCCGGCGATCTGGTGCGGATCATGGAGTGTCGCCCGCTCTCGCGCGACAAGCGCTGGCGCTTGCTCGAGATCGTAGAGCGTGCCAAGTGATTCAGCAAGAAACGCGACTCAAGGTTGCCGATAACTCCGGCGCGCGCGAACTGCTGGTGATTCACGTGACCGGCGGCAGCCGCCACGTCTACGCGCACGTGGGCGACATCGTGGTCGGTACCGTCAAGGCGGCGATCCCCGGTGCCGCGGTCAAGAAGGGCCAGGTCGTCAAGGCCGTGATCGTTCGTACGTCGGCGCCGATTCGGCGCAAGGACGGCTCGGTCGTGCGCTGCGACGATAACGCCTGCGTTATCATTAAAGGTGAAAAAGACAATCTCGACCCGCGCGGGACGCGCGTCTTCGGCCCGGTCATGCGCGAGTTGCGCGACCGCGGATTCCTGAAGATCGCCTCGTTGGCGCCGGAGGTCCTCTAAGAACGATGGCAGTTAAATTGAATATCCTCAAGGGCGACACGGTGCTGATCCGTCGCGGTAAAGAAAAGGGCAAGCGCGGCATCGTTAAGACCGTGCACCCCAGCCTCGGCAAGGCGACCGTCGAAGGCATCAACGTCGTCAAGCGGCACACCAAGCAGGGGTCGCAGCAGCAGAACATGGGCGGCAGCGCGCAGACCGGCGGCATTCTCGAGAAGGAAGCTCCGCTTCCAATCTCCGTGCTGCAGTACGTCTGCGAGAAGTGCAAGACGCCAACGCGCGTTCGGCGCGAGAAGAACGTCGAAGGCAGAATGCAGCGCGTCTGCGTCAAGTGCGGCGAGCCCGCTCGCGAATCGGCGAAGGGAGCCTGACGATGGCAACGTTGCGATTAAAAGAGAAATACCAGACCGACGTCCGCAAGCACTTGCAGGACAAGTTCGGCTACGGCAATGCCCATCAGGTGCCCAAGCTCGACAAAGTTGTCATCAACATGTCGGTCGGCGAAGCGATCCAAAACGCCAAGGCGTTGGACGCGGCCGTCGCCGAGCTCACGGCAATCAGCGGTCAAAAGCCGATCATCGCCAAGGCCAAGAAGTCGATCGCGGCGTTCAAACTGCGCGAAGGCATGAACATCGGGACGCGCGTGACCCTGCGCGGCGATCGTATGTACGTTTTCTTGGACAAGCTGTTCAACATCGTATTGCCGCGTATTCGCGACTTTCGCGGGTTGCCGGGCAAGTCGTTCGACGGTCGAGGGAACTATAATCTGGGCCTGCGCGAGCAGTTGGTCTTTCCGGAGGTCAACTTCGACAAAGTCGACAAGGCGCGCGGGATGGACATCGCGATCGTAACGACCGCGAAGACCGACGAAGAAGCATCGGAGTTCCTCGTTGCGATGGGGCTGCCGCTGCAAAAGAGCGCCGCGTCCGGTTCGGGATTGAAGAGGTAGTTGGATAATGGCAAAGACAAGCATGATCGTTAAGGCGCAGCGTACGCCCAAGTTCAAGGTTCGGGGCTACAACCGCTGCAAGACGTGCGGACGGCCGCGCGGCTTTCTGCGTAAGTTTGCTATGTGCCGCATTTGCTTTCGCGAGCACGCCCACACGGGCGTCGTCCCGGGCGTAACCAAGGCTTCGTGGTAGGGGTACCAATTTAAAATGGCAATGACAACCGACCCGGTCGCAGACATGCTCACGCGCATCCGCAACGCGAACACCGGCAATCACAAGCTCGTGGACGTGCCGGCTTCGCGCACGAAGAAGGCGATCGCACAGATCCTCAAAGACGAAGGCTTCATCGACGACTTCGAGCGCGTCGAAGAGGGTCCGCAAGGCGTCATTCGGATCAAGCTGCGCTACGGTCCCGAAAAGGAAAAAGTCATCACCGGCTTGCGGCGCATCTCGCGACCGGGGTTGCGCGTCTACTCGGGAAAGACCGAAATCCCGCGCGTGTTGGGCGGCCTGGGTTTGGTCATTATCTCCACGTCGAGGGGCATCATGTCCGGCAAACGAGCCAAGAAGCTCGGTGTCGGCGGCGAAGTCCTCGCGTACGTCTGGTAAGGTTTAAAAGAAATGTCTCGTATCGGAAAACTGCCAATAGCCGTTCCCAGCGGCGTCGATGTGAACGTCGGCGACGCGCAAGTACGCGTGAAAGGTCCCAAAGGCGAGTTGAGCCAGCATCTGCTGGTGCAGAACGTCAGCGTGAAGGTCGAAGACGGGAAGGTTATCGTCGAGCGCAAGGGCGACGGCAAACCGCATCGCGCGGCGCACGGCCTGACGCGCACGTTGATCGCCAATATGGTCGAAGGCGTGAGCAAAGGGTTTCGTAAGAGCTTGGAGATTCAAGGCGTCGGCTATCGTGCTGCCAAGTCGGGCGAAAAGCTGAACATGACGCTGGGTTATTCGCATCCGGTCGTCTACGCGGCGCCCAAGGGCATCACGCTTTCGGTCGAGGGGCAGAACAAAGTGCACGTCGACGGTATCGACAAACAGCAGGTCGGCCAAGTGGCCGCGGAGATCCGTTCGCTGCGCCCGCCCGAGCCATACAAGGGCAAGGGCGTTCGCTACGAGGGCGAGTTCGTGCGCAAGAAGCTCGGAAAAGCCGGAAAGGCAGGCAAGAAGTAGATGCCGCTGACTTCAAAAGACGCATCGCGTCGTAAGCGGCACCAGCGCTTGCGCAACACCGTTATCGGAACCGCCGCGCGTCCGCGCTTGTTGATTCGCCGTACCTTGCACCACATCTATGCGACCGTGGTCGACGACGCCAAAGGTCAGACCTTAGCGGCCGCTTCGACGCGCGAGAAGGCTCTGGCCGACGGCCTGGGTTCCAAGACCAATACCGACGCCGCCAAGAAAGTCGGCGAAGCCATTGCCGCCAAAGCCAAGTCGATCGGCGTTTCGCAGGTCGTCTTCGATCGCGGCGGTTACAAGTATCACGGGCGCGTGGCCGCGCTTGCCGACGCCGCGCGCGAAGCCGGACTGGAGTTTTAATGCAATACCGTGGTGGTCGCGATCGCGACAACAGTGGATTTGAAGAGCAGGTCGTCCGCGTGAACCGCGTAGCCAAGGTCGTCAAGGGCGGCAAGCGCTTTTCGTTCAGCGCGTTGGTCGTCGTCGGCGACCGCAAGGGGAAGGTCGGGTTTGCGATCGGCAAGGCCGGCGAAGTTCCCGAAGCGATTCGCAAAGCCGTCGAGGCCGCTCGTAAGAACCTCGTTACGGTGCCGATGGTCGAAAAGACGATCCCGCATCAGGTGACCCAACAGGTCGGCGCGGCGCGCGTGTTACTCAAGCCGGCCGCCCCGGGGACCGGCGTCATCGCCGGCGGCTCGATGCGCGCGGTCCTGGAGTTGGCCGGCCTGCACGACATCGTTTGCAAGTCGCTGGGTTCGAATAACCCGATCAACGTCGTTTTGGCGACGGTAGAAGCGCTGCGCTCGCTCAAAACGATCGAACGCGTCGCGGCCCTGCGCGGCAAGACCGCCAAAGAAATTTTCGCAGCATAGCGCCCCCGCGCTACGCAACTCTTACAGAGAGAAACCATGGCAAAAGCAAAGAAGACCTCCAAAGCGACCGGTAGTGCGAAGTCCAGCGCGAAGCCGGCCGCGAGCAAGAAGAAGAAAACGACCGCTCCCAAGCCCGCGGCCAAAGCCGCGCCCAAGAAGAGCAAACCCGCGGTCAAGGCGTCCAAACCCAAAGCGGTCGAGCCCGGCGGCGGCAACGTCGCTTCGGCGGGCGGTGCCGTGCTCAAGTTGGGCGCCGTTCGGCCGGCCAAGGGCTCGTGGCCTAAGCGCACGCGCGTCGGGCGCGGGCACGGTTCGGGCATGGTCAAGACCGCAGGCGAAGGCGGCAAAGGTCAGACCGTGCGTTCGGGCGGCGGCAAAGGCCCTGCATTCGAAGGCGGACAGACGCCCTGGGCGCGCCGCCTTCCGCATCGTCGCGGCTACTCGCAGAAGGCTCGCGACATCGGACATTTCCGCACGACGTTTTCGGTCGTGAACTTGCATCAGTTGGCGGCGTGGGATCCGTCGGTCGAAGTAACGCCGCAGGCGCTTAAAGAAAAGGGCTTGCTCGGCAAGATCGGCGACGGCGTCAAGATCTTGGGCGGCGCGCGTACCGGCAAGAGCCTTCCCAGCGGACTGAAGTTTCGCGACGTGCTGTTCTCGACCAGCGCGCGCGAAGCGCTGCAGGCCGCCGGCGCGCACATCCCCGAAGAACGGGGAAGCAAGTAGGTGCTGACGAGCCTTCGCGCGGCGCTGCTCGTCCCCGAGATCCGGCAGCGGATCCTGTACGTCTTCGGCGCGTTCGCGCTGTTCGTGTTCATGATTCACGTCCAAATTCCCAACGTGAACGATAAGGCTTGGAACGACCTGCTCAGCGGGAACGCGTTCACGAACTTCTTGGGGTTCCTCTCGGGCGGCGCCTTGCAGAAGCTCTCCATCATCGCGATGGGCATCACGCCGTACATCAACGCTTCGATTATCATGCAGCTGATGACCGTCGTGCTGCCGCATCTCGAAGAGTTGGCCAAGAAAGGCGGCGAGGACGGCCGGAAGAAGATCAGCCAATACACGCGCTGGTTGACGATCGTCCTGGCGACCATGCAGGCGACCATCATGTCTAACTATATGCGGAGTTCGGGCGTCTTTTACGATCACAGCCTCGCGTTCATGCTGTTCGTGATCGTCGCGTTCGTGGCCGGAACGATGTTCTTGATGTGGCTGGGCGAGCAGATCACCGACAAAGGCATCGGTAACGGCATCTCGCTGATCATCTTCATCGGAATCGTACTCCGTTTCCCGACCTACATCGCGCAAACGTATTCCTCGACCTCGGCCGGCGCCGAGAGCATTCTCAACATCTTGCTGTACGTGATCGTCGCGCTGATCATCATCGTCTCGATCGTGTTCTTGTACCAGGGACAGCGTCGCGTGCCGGTGCAGCAGGCACGCCGCACCGTCGGCCGCAAGATGTTCGCGGGGCGCTCGACGTACATTCCGCTGCGCCTGAACAACTCGGGCGTTATCTCGATCATCTTCGCGATTTCGATCCTGCTGCTGCCGCAACAGGCGCTCAACTGGGTGAGCCACGCGGGAACGAACGCCCACACCTGGCAGGCCCAACTCTCGAACCTCTTCACGCTGTATTTCAGCCCCAACGGCTGGCAGTACAACCTGGTGTATTTCGTCCTGGTCGTGGTCTTTACGTTCTTCTACTCGGCGATCGTCGTCAACACGCGCGACATCGCCGATAATCTCAAGAAGAGCGGATCGTTCATCCCCGGAATCCGTCCCGGTCAGCCCACCGTCGACTACCTCAACAAGATCCTCTTGCGCATCACGACCGCCGCGGCGATTTACCTGGGCTTGCTTGCGGTCTTGCCGGGAGCCGTTCAGCGCGGACTGTCGGTCACGACGTTTTACTTGGGATCGACCTCACTGCTGATCGTCGTCGGCGTCGCCCTGGATACGATCACCCAGATCGAAGCGCGCTTGGCGATGCGCGACTATCGCGGATTCATCAAGAAGTAGCATGAACCTGATCTTCCTGGGACCCCCGGGCGCGGGCAAAGGCACGCAAGCGCGCTTGCTCGAGCAGCGCTTCGGCGTACGTCAGATCTCGACGGGCGACATTCTGCGCTCGCAGCGCGAACGCGCGACGACGGTAGGACAGCAGGCCGAAGGCTACATGAAGCGCGGCGAGTTGGTGCCCGACGATCTGATCCTGGAAATGATCGAGAGCGAGTTGGCATCGGGCGAAGGCCGCGGATTCATTATGGACGGTTTTCCGCGCACCGTCGCCCAAGCTCAAGCCTTCGACGCGTTGCTCGCGCGCAAGGGTTGGCCGCTGGCCGCCGCCGTGGTCTTCTCGGCCGATCGTGCCACCTTGCTCTCGCGACTCTCGGCGCGCTGGAGCAATCCACGCAACGGGCGCACGTACAACGCGCTGACCAATCCGCCCAAGGTGGCCGGTATCGACGATGAAGACGGCGGTCCGCTGGTCCAACGCGAGGACGATCGACCCGAGACCGTAGCCAATCGTCTGGACGTCTACGATCGCTCGACCTTGCCGCTCATCGAGTATTACGCCAAGGCGGGGAAGCTCGTGCGAATCGACGCGCTTCAAAGCGTCGACCAGGTCCAGCACGAGTTACTGCACGCCCTGCACGTCGAGCACGCACACTGATGATCGCGCTGAAGTCCCCTCGCGAAATCGAAACGATGCGCCGCAGCGGCAAGATCACGGCGGCCGTCCTCACGCAGGTGATGGCGGCGGTTCGTCCGGGAATTTCCACGCGCGAGCTCGACGCGATCGCGCAAGCCGGTATTCGGGAGCGAGGCGGCATCCCCACGTTCTTGGGGTACAACGGCTTCCAAGGCTCGATCTGCGCGTCGGTCAACGACGAAGTGGTTCACGGGATTCCCGGTAGCCGCGTGCTGCGCGACGGCGACCTGCTCTCGATCGACATCGGAACGACGTTCGAGGACTACGTCAGCGACATGGCGGTGACCGTAGCGGTCGGCACGATCTCTCCACAAGCGCAGCGGTTGCTCGACGTGACGCAGCAGTGTTTGATGGTCGGAATCGCCGCGATGGTTCCGGGCGCACGCGTTGGCGATATCGGAGCGGCGGTTCAGGCCCACGCGCTACAGCACGGCTACGGCGTGGTGCGGGAGTTGGTCGGACACGGGGTCGGACGGGCGATGCACGAGGAACCGCAAGTTCCCAACTACGGCAAAGCCGGAACGGGGCCGCAGCTGCGGACTGGCCTGGTTTTGGCCATCGAACCGATGATCACCCAAGGCGATCCGGCGACCCAAACGCTCGAGGACGGCTGGACAGTCGTCACGGCAGATGGTAAACTCGCAGCGCACTTCGAGCACACGATTGCCATGACCGACGATGGGCCGAAGATTCTGACCCTTCGCGAGGTCGGGGAGCCCCCCGAGGCACAGCGTTTTCGCCCTAAGGAAGAGGTTCGCGTATGATGATCGAGGTGCGATAGATGGCGCGCAGACGCGGAGGCCGTCGTCCCGACCGGGCTAAGAAACGGTCGGAGCGAGCGGCAGCGTCGGCAACGCCGAAGGAAGAGGCCGTCGAGGTCGAAGGGACGATCGTCGAGCCGCTTCCCAACGCGATGTTCCGAGTGGAACTAGCAAACGGGCATAAAGTGCTCGCTCACGTCTCCGGTAAGATCAGGATGAACTTCATCCGGATTCTCCCCGGCGACCGCGTACTCGTGGAGCTGTCGCCCTACGATCTCACGCACGGCAGAATAACATATCGTTATAAGTAGGTTTTGTAGTATGAAAGTTCGACCCTCGGTTAAGAAGATTTGTGAAAAATGCAAGATCATTCGCCGCGAAGGCAAAGTGCGCGTGATCTGCGACGTCAACCCAAAACACAAGCAAGTACAAGGATAACGCTTTAAGATGGCTCGTTTAGCTGGTATCGATCTGCCGCGCGAAAAGCGCATCGAGATCGCCCTTCAATACATTTACGGTATCGGGCCGGCGATCGCCGCCCGTCTGATCGCGCACGCGGGTGTCAGCCCGGACGTGCGGGTCAAAGACATGACCGAAGAGCACGAGAAGAAGCTGCGCGACGCCATCGACGCGCTCTCGCTTCGCGTGGAAGGCGATTTGCGCCGCGAAGTGCAGGGCAACATCAAACGCCTGATGGATATCGGCTGCTATCGGGGCTTGCGCCATCGCAAGGGCCTCCCCGTGCGCGGCCAGCGGACCAAGACCAACGCCCGAACGCGCAAGGGTCCCAAGCGGACCGTCGCCGGCAAGAAGAAGGTCGCGACCAAGAAGTAGAATCCGTCGAGCCCGGCACTTCGCCGGGCTCGACTTGTATCTCGGGGGTAAGCTACCGCGAATGATCTACGTTGGGACGTGCGGTTATGCGTACAAGGACTGGGTCGGACCGTTTTACCCGCCGACGACCAAGGCCGGTGAGATGCTCGGCTACTATGCCGCGCGGTTCGCCGCCGCCGAAATCGATGCGTCGTACTACGGGGTTCCCGCCGCGTCAACCATCGGCAGCATGAACGCGCGAACGCCGGCCGCGTTTCGATTCACGTTTAAGGCACCGCAGTCCGTCACGCACGCACCCGAAAGCCGCGCGCGCGTGCACGACGACGCGCGATTGCTGCGCGAACGCCTGGAACCGTTGCGCATTTCTGGCAAGCTCGCTGCGGTGTTGCTGCAGTTTCCCAACGGCTTTAAGCCCAGCGTTCCCAACGAGCTGTACCTGCGCGAGGTGGCCGCCGCTTTTACCGGTCTGGCGCTCGTGGCCGAGTTTCGCCATAGGCTTTGGCAGAACGCAGCGACCCTCGCGCTGTTG
>DATCDS010000030.1:0-13131 GCA_036510515.1 Vulcanimicrobiaceae bacterium | reverse complement strand
ACCTAGCGCGGGAATAAGAGCTGCGAAACCCAGACGATTGTAAGGATTACCAGCGACTCTACTCTTGCTTCGTTCGTGGTACGTGGAGCGGAACGTCCGCTTCTTATCCAAACATCAAGCAACTATTAGGAGGCCCCAGTGAAACGATTGAGCACCGGAATCCTCGCGGCGATCGTCGCCGTGGTGGGATTTTCAGCGCTCGCGATCCCGACTAATGCGCAGACGCAGGGCAACATTGGACAACAAACCGTCTCGCAAGCATCGGACGCAGCGCCATCAGCGGATTTCGGCTCCCCGCCATCGGGACAAGTCCCGATTCTTTTTAACGATCATCACGTCTACACCAAACCGGACGAACTCAAGCAAGGCCGCGTCCTCGCTGCGCTCGTGCGCGGCGGTACCGTCCTGATTCCGCTTCGCTCCATGTTCGAGCAGATGGGCGCGACCGTTTCGTACGACGCATCCAGCCGCACGGTCGACGTGAGCAAAGCCGGAGCCGATGTCAAGGTGACCGTCGGTCAGCCCGAAGTCATCATCAACGGCGAATCGCGTCCGCTGGACGTTCCGCCGGAAATCTATCAGGGCCACGTCGTGGTGCCTGTTCGCGTTATTTCCGAAGGCATGGGCGCGTACGTCCAATGGGTTCCGGATCAGCGCGTCGTCGTCGTTCGCTATTTACCGGCGACGCCGCCGCCGGCCCCGGAAGTAACCGCGGCCCCGGTTCCGGAAGCCACCATCGCTCCGACGCCGGAACCAACGCTGGCTCCGTATAAGGACATCTTCATCGCGGGCGACTACATCATTCAGCCCAAGGTGTACAACGAGTTCAGCCCCGGCAACAGCGGAAAGAGCGGCTCGTACGCCGTCCGCGGTGCGTGGGAGTTCGACGCGTTCAACATCCCGTGGATGCTCGAAGGCGACTATCGCCAGTACCAGTATCCGCACAATCAGGGCGTAGCCACCCCCGCATTTACCTCGCCCTGTCCCGTGAGCGGCGATCAAGGCTGCGTCACGACCATCGGCGGACAAGGCAGCACGTTCGTGCCGGCCTTCACCGCGCGCGATCAGGATTTTGACGTCCGCTTAGGGCTCAGGATCGCCAATCCGCGCATCTATCTCGGCGTTGGTTACCTCTACAAGACCGGCAACTACGGTTACCCCCAACTCAAGGGGTTCGGCGTTGGTCTTGAAAAGTTGCCCGACCTCGATCAGGTGTTCTCGCTATACGGCAGCGTGTACTACTACCCCAATAACAAGGGAACGTGTAGTACGAACGTCTGCCCGACTGGCCCGTTCGACCTGTCCTACAACGTGCTGAAGTACCAAATCGGCGGAGCCCTGGCCTTCGGGCGCAGCAGCCCGATCTTCGTGGACTTCGGCTTCTTGGGCGACAATGGCAAGAACAAGCAGAACGCACCGTCCAACTACAGCCACGCGGGTCCGTACATCGGCTTAGGCATCAAGTTCTAAACGACACAACCCCGCATGGGAAAAACGAGGGCTCCGGCAACCGCCGGGGCCCTCTTCGTGCCGGGCCCCCAGCGGGAAGGGGCGGTCCGGCCGGCTCCTAAGGTCGACAAGGGACGACAAATGGCGACAAGTGGCCTTGACCTGGGGGCCGGGTTCCCGTAGAATACCCTCTTGGCACCGCCCTTCTCTGCGCGGCGCCAACGCGGCATCCCGCCTCGCGCGGGCCGAGCGCACTCACCGAGCGTTCGAGAAAGAGATTGTTGGCCAGCACGACGTGCGGCGCGACGGTCGAGGTGACGACACCCCGTCGTTCGGGGACAGGATAAACGATCGGATTTTTCGTTGGCTGCCAAGAAGCAAACTAAGACCCGCCGCAAGACCGAGCGCAAGAACGTCCAAGCGGGCGTCGCGCACGTCCATGCGTCGTTTAACAACACGATCGTGACGATCGCGGACACGCACGGCAACGTAGTGTCCTGGGCATCGGCCGGTAACCTGGGATTCAAAGGCTCGAAGAAGTCGACGCCGTTCGCCGCACAGATGGCCGCCGAGACGGCCGCACGCAAGGCGATCGAACATGGGATGAAGACGACCGAGGTCTTGGTCAAAGGCCCCGGCGCCGGACGCGAGGCCGCGATTCGGTCCCTGCAAGCAACCGGCCTGGAGATCACGCTCATCAAAGATGTCACCCCCATTCCGCACAACGGCTGCCGCCCGCCCAAGCGGCGTCGCGTGTAAGGGGTTATAGGAGACTATGTCGCGTTACAATGGACCGGTTTGTCGCCTTTGCCGTCGCGAGACCGCATCGAGCAAGACCGGAGAGAAGATCAAGCTGTTCCTCAAGGGCGATCGCTGCCTCACGCGCAAATGCGCCGTCGAGCGCCGCGGAACCGCTCCGGGTCAGAAGACGCTGAGCAAACAGCGCCAGAAGATTTCGGAATACGGCCGCCAGCTGCGTGAGAAGCAGAAGATGCGCCGCTACTACGGCGTTCACGAAACGCAGTTCGAAAATTACTTCCGCGAAGCCGCACGCGTTCCGGGGCAAACCGGCAAAACGTTCCTGCAGCTCCTCGAACGCCGTCTCGACAACGTGGTCTACCGCTTGAATCTGGCGACCAGCCGCGCTCAGGCCCGCCAACTCGTGACGCACCGTCATTTCCGCGTCAACGGACGGGTCGTCAACGTACCGTCGTACATCGTCAAGCCGGGCGACGTCATTACCATCGGCGAGCGCAGTGCGAAGTCGCCGATCTTCGCGGCCAACTTCGATGCGGCCGGCAGTCGCCGTCCTCCCGAGTGGCTGGAGTGGAACGCCACCGAGCGAGACGCCAAGGTATCTCAACTGCCCACCCGCGAGCAGATCGATACGCCGGTCGACGAACAGCTGATCGTCGAATACTATTCGCGCTAGTGTAAGACACCGCGCGAAACCGAACACGACTCCGCCGTTGGGAGTACGATCGCCGTGGCAACACGACGGATAACTTGAACGGCAATAAAGGATAACACAAGAGATTATGACCGTTTTGGAAACCACGCAGGGCGCTTCCATCGAAGTGCGCGAGCGCCGTGATTCGTATGCAAAGTTCGTGATCGAGCCGCTCGAGCGCGGCTTCGGCATCACGCTGGGCAACGCGCTTCGACGCATCTTGCTCAGCTCGATTCCGGGCGCGGCCGTCACCTACGTCAAAATCGACGGCGTGCTGCACGAGTTCTCAACGATCCCGGGGATGGTCGAAGACACGATCGCGCTGATGCTCAACCTCAAAGGTCTGGCGATTCGGCTCAATACCGACGAGCCCAAAGTTCTCAGCCTCCACGCCAGCGGGAACAAGCCCGTGACTGCCGGCGACATCGCACCCGACGCCGATGTCGAAATTCTCGATCCCGCCTACCATCTCGCGACGCTGACGTCCAAAGACGCCAAGCTTTCGATGGAGATCGGCATCGAGAAGGGCCGCGGCTACGTGATGGCCGACCGCCAGCGGAACGTCGAGCACATGATCGGTCTGATCCCTCTGGATTCGATCTTCTCGCCCATCCGCAAGGTCAACTTCACCGTCGACGATACCCGCGTCGGTCAAAGCGTGGACTTCGATCGCCTGACCGTCGAAATCGAAACCAACGGTTCGATCTCGCCCGATGAGGCGCTCTCGACGGCCGCGCAGATCATCCAGAACCAGCTAAACCTGTTCGTCGATTTCACCAGCGAAGAGCAGCTGGCTCCCGAAGCGCCGACCAGCGAGTGGGACATCCCAGTCGAAACCCTCAACCTGTCGGTTCGTTCGTACAACTGCCTCAAGCGCGCCGGCATCTCGCGCGTCTCCGAACTGCTCGATCTGAGCGAGGACGAGATCATGAAGATGCGCAACTTCGGCAAGAAGTCGCTCGACGAAATTAAGCAAGTGCTCGAAGAGAGGGGTTTGTCGCTACGCCAGTCGTAGCCATAACGCTTTATGCCGCATCAACTCAAGTATAAGCGCCTCTCCCGGACCGACGGCCATCGCAAGGCGTTGCTTCGAAACATGGCGACGTCGTTCTTCAAACACGAAAAGATCGAGACGACCTCGACCAAAGCCAAGGAAATTTCCAAGGTCGTCGAGCGTCTGATTACCACCGCCATGCCCGGAGATCTGGCCGCGCGACGTCAGGTCGCCGAGTTCCTCACCGAACCGGCCGTGGTAAAGAAGCTCGTCGAGCAGATCGCACCGTCGCTTAAGGATCGCCCCGGCGGCTATACGCGGATCACGAAATCGCGGGTGCGTCACGGCGATGCCGCGGAACTCTCGATCCTCGAACTTGTTAAGTAGCCAGACTACTCAACACCCATCTCTTGGCACGGCGTTCCGGGTGCCCCGGAACGCCGTGTGCAATTCCAGGGTCTGATTCGCTATGGAATTCGCGCCGTTGTTGCGCCATCTTTTGGCCGGCGATGATTTGGACCAAGCCCAGGCGACCGCGATGATTGGCGAGGTTTTCGATGGGACCCTGACGCCGGTTCGAGCTGCGGGGTTACTGGTTGCGTTGGCGGCCAAAGGCGAATCCGTGGCTGAAGTAGTCGGAGCGGCGCGGGCGATGCGCGAGCGAAGCCTGCGCGTCGCCCACACCTTGCCGATGGTAGCCGATATCGTCGGAACCGGCGGCGACGGCGCGAACACCATCAACATTTCAACGATGGCCGCGCTGGTCGTAGCGGCTGCCGGCGTTCCGGTTGCCAAGCACGGCAATCGCGCGGCTTCCTCAGCTTGTGGAAGTGCCGACGTCTTGGAAGCCTGCGGCTTGCGTTTGGACGTGACGCCCCAAGTCGCCGAGAAGATGCTCGCGACCGCCGGCTTCACGTTCATGTTCGCGCCCGCATTTCATCCGGCGATGCGCAACGTCGCGCCCGTTCGTCGCGAACTGGGCGTTCGTACCATCTTCAACATCCTTGGCCCGTTGACCAACCCGGCATCGGCAACCCACCAAGTCGTGGGCGTCGCGCGTCCGGCGCTGCTCGAGTTGGTCGGCGATACGCTCGCGGGGCTGGGCGTGCGCGCGGGTGCGGTCGTTCACGGCAACGGCGCGCTCGACGAAGTCTCGGGCTCGGGGCGAACCGACGTCTACAGTTTTGATGAGACCGGCGCGCGGCATTGGTCGATTGACCCGAGCGACCTCGGCGTGAGCGCGTCGGTTGAGGCGCTCGTCGGCGGGTCGATTCCGGCTTGCACGGATGCGTTCTTTTCGATCTTGGGCGGCGAGCGCTCGGCTCGGGCCGACGTGGTCGCGCTCAATGCGGCTTTGGCTTTGACCGTTTGCGGGAAAGCGACCGGCATGCAGCACGGCTTCGAGGTAGCCCGTGCAATCCTTCACGATGGCGCCGCGCTGCGGACGTTCCAACGCGCGGTGGAGCTGGCGGGATGAGCGATATCCTTACGACGATCTACGCCGCTAAAGCCAAACACTTTGCGCGAGAAGAAGGGCGCGAACCTTATGAGGCGGTCGCACGGCGCGCGCTGGATCGCTCTGCGGAACGTCGCCCGTTTGCAGCGGCCTTGCGAGCTGCAACTGGCGGTGCGATTATCGGAGAGGTCAAACGGGCTTCACCTTCGGCGGGATTGATCGCTCACAACTTCGACCCCGCCGCGATCGCTCGGGTCTACGATTCCTCGGGGGTCGATGCGATCAGCGTCCTGACCGAAGCCGATCACTTCTTAGGGGAGCTGGCGTACTTGGATATCGTGCGCGGTGCGGCCAAACGTCCGATCCTGCGTAAGGACTTTCTCAACACGCGCTACGGCGTGGCTCAATCGGCCGCCTACGGCGCCGATGCGATTCTCCTGATCGTAGCGGGCCGCACCGATGACGTCCTTGCGGCTTGTATGGACGAAGCCGCTCGCTATAGCCTGGACGTCTTGGTCGAAGTTCACGATACCGCCGAACTCGACCGCGCGAATGCGTTGGGCGCCACCTTGGTCGGCATCAACAATCGCAACCTGCGGACGTTCGAGACGGACCTAGCGGTGAGCGAGCAATTGCTGCCGCTGCTGCCGCCCGGGGCTTTTGGTGTAAGCGAGAGCGGAATGCGTGACGTTGGAGATATCCAGCGTCTGCGCGATGCAGGAGCACGCGGGTTCTTGATCGGCGAGTCATTGATGCGGGCCGACGATCCGGCCGCCCTAATTGCGAACCTCAAGTGCGCACGCGCATAAAGTTCTGCGGGTGCGCGTCGCCCGAAGATGCGTTGGCCGCCGTGACTGCGGGCGTCGATGCGATCGGTATGATCTTCGCGGAATCGCCCCGGCGCATCTCGACCAATACCGCGCAAGAGATTGCCTCCGTGCTACCGCCTTTTGTCACACCCGTTGGGGTCTTTGTCTTTCCGACGCGCGCGCAGATCGAACGAGCGCGCGAGGCCGTGCCGAATTTGGTCGTGCAACTTTCCGGCGACGAGTCCGCAGAGCAGGCCGCCACGCTGGGCGGGGTGATTAAAGCGATCCGCGTGCGTGCCGAAGGCGAGCCGCTCGACGAGTTGCGCCGTCGCGTCGCCGAGTATGGCGCGATGGTGCCGCTCTTCGATACGCGCGTCGAAGGTAGACCCGGTGGAACGGGCGTCCCGTTCGCGTGGCGCACGCTCGAAGGATTGGCGCTCGAGCGCCCGATCGTCGTCGCCGGCGGATTGACACCGCTTAACGTTGCCGATTGCATTCGCATCGTGCGCCCGTACGCGGTCGACGTCCGAAGCGGAATCGAAACCGCTGGTCGCAAAGATCTCGCCAAGATGCGTGCGTTCGTTGCTGCAGTTCGGGAGACAGATGAAACCTGATTCGCGTGGCTACTTCGGAGCGTTCGGCGGACGCTTCGTCCCCGAGGTCTTAGTCGGCGCGCTGACGCAACTCGAGCGCGCGATGGAAGAGGCGTTCGCGGATCCGGCATTCTGGGCCGAATACGATGCGATATTGCGCGACTTCGTCGGTCGACCATCTCCGCTATACGCCGCGCAACGCTATTTGGGTTCGGACGTCCCACTGCTGATTAAGCGCGAAGACGTCAACCATACGGGCGCGCACAAGATCAACAACACCGTCGGGCAAGCGTTGCTCGCGCGCCGTATGGGCAAGAAGCGCTTGATCGCCGAGACCGGCGCCGGTCAGCACGGCGTGGCCACGGCGACGGTTGGTGCGAAGTTCGGTTTTCCGGTCGACGTCTACATGGGCGCACTCGACGTCGAGCGCCAGGCCCTCAACGTCTACATCATGCGCTTGCTCGGGGCGACCGTGCATCCGGTGACGGGCGGAACGCAGACGCTCAAGGACGCTACCAATGAAGCCTTTCGCGTGTGGGCCGCGCAGGTCGAAGAGACGTTCTATGTGATCGGGTCGGTGGTCGGCGCGCATCCGTATCCGTATATGGTTCGCGAGTTCCAGAAGGTGATCGGTATCGAAGCGCGTCGGCAATGCGTGGAACGCTACGGGCGCCTGCCAAGCGATGTCGTCGCGTGCGTCGGCGGCGGCAGCAATGCGATTGGGATATTTTCCGCATTTCTGGACGACCCGTCGGTGAAGCTCTGGGGAGTCGAGGCGGCCGGCGACGGCATTGAAACCGGTCGCACTGCCGCCGCGTTAGGTGCCGGAAGCGTCGGCATCTTACATGGCTCGCGTTCCTATCTCCTACAGAGCGCCGATGGCCAGGTGCAAGAGACGCACTCGATCAGCGCGGGTTTGGACTATCCCGGCGTCGGACCCGAGCACGCGCACCTCATGGAAACCGGGCGCGCCACCTACGTACCGATTACCGACAAACGGGCACTCGAGGCATTCGAAGGCTTCGCGCGCACCGAAGGAATCGTACCGGCGCTTGAAAGCGCGCACGCGTTGGCGTTCGCAAAACAACTAGCGCAAGAACGCGGCCCGGACGATTTGATTGTGGTGAACCTGAGCGGCCGCGGCGATAAAGACATCGCTCAGGTTCGGGGCCTGCAAGCATGAGCTTGGTATCGATCTTCACGCCGGGTCGGCCCGCGTTCATTCCGTACGTGATGGCGGGCGATCCGGATTTGGAGACGACGCGGTTAATTCTGGCCGCGCTCGCGCGGGCGAATGCCGGCGCCATCGAACTTGGGATTCCTTACGGCGATCCGCTTGCCGACGGTGCGACCATCGCCGCAGCTGGAACGCGCGCGCTGGCCAACGGCACGCGGATAGCCGACGTGTTGGCGCTGGTAAAGCTCGCGCGCGATGCGGGCGGCCCCCCGATCGTGCTGTTCACGTACTTCAATCCGATCTATCGATACGGCTTGGAGGCGTTTGCGCTGGATGCGGCCGCGGCGGGTGCGGCCGGAGCGCTCGTGCCCGATATCGCGCTGGAAGAAAGCGACGAACTGCGGGCGACGCTGGCAAAGCATGGCTTGGAGATGCCGCTGATGGTTGCGCCCTCGACGCCGCGCGATCGCGCCGCGATCATCGCGGCGGCCTCGGGCGGCTTCGTCTACGTCGTCTCGCGCCTGGGCGTAACCGGCGCGGGAGCGGCTCCGGACTTCTCGCCGTTGCACGGACAGGTCGCGATGCTGCGCGAGGTCACCGATAAACCGTTAGCGGTTGGATTTGGCGTCAGCACGCCCGCGCACGTCGCGCAGGTCGCGCCGCTGGTCGACGGGATCATCGTCGGCAGCGCGCTGATCGACGCTTATGCCGGGACCAGCGGGCGAGAAGCCGCCGCCGCCGTCGAACGGTTTGTTGGAACGCTGTTCGGCTAGGATTCCAACCGCCATGCCTTCGCCGAAACTAGGTTCCCTAATTGAATCGAGTGGCGGCGCGCGCTTTGGCTCGGGCCGCGCGTTCGACGCGATCGCGCGGCGCTGCCGCCGTGACCAATGAGTCGATCAAGTCGCGGGCGATTGCGGCAACTTGGTCGACCGCGCGTTCGAATGCGACTTCGTTTGCCTGCGACGGCTTTGCAAACCCCGAGAGCTTGCGGACGAACTGCACGGACGCCGCGCGAACTTCGTCTTGGCTGGCCGGCGGGTCGAAGTTAAAGAGCGTTCGGATGTTTCTGCACATCGATGTTACCCCGTCAAGTAAGCGCGCATCAGGATCGTATCCCAGACTTCTCCGCTTTGCCGGCGGATGTCCCGCTCGTAGTAGGCGATTCGTTCGAAGCCCATGGCGTGATACAGGGCGATGGCTCGCCCGTTGCCGGGGTGAACCAGGAGCGCGAGCGTCGCGTGGTCGTTGTCGCGGGCCCAATCCATCGCCGTTTGAAGTAACAGCCGCCCAAGTCCCAAGCCGCGGAAGGCGGGCGCAACCATCATGCCCAGTGTGATCCCATCGTCATCGCTGGTCCACAGCCCGAGCTGGCCGATCGCGGGTTCGCCGGGCTGCAGCGCTGTCGCGTCGTCGGCGACGACCCAAATCGGCAGTCCATCGCGACCCAAACCGCGCTCCAACCGCGCGCGATAGGCCGCGCGGTCGAAACCTGGTTCTGTTGCAATATAGACCCGCTCGTCGGCAACGACGGTAAACAAATCGAGGATCGACTCGATGTCGCTTTCGATCATTCGCCGAACGCCCAACACTAAATCGCGGCCGTGGTACCCAACGCGAAACGTTTATCGGCGTCGTCGGCCACGAATCGACCGATCGCCAACGATGAGGTCGCCGCGGGAGATGGTGCGTTACGGACGTGCATCACGTAGTCGTCGCCGCCGAAGACGAAGTCGTCGACCATCGACCCGTCGGCGTTCATCGCTTGCGCGCGCACGCCCGACGGACCGTGCATCGTATCCTCGACGCGCAGATCGGGAATGTAGCGCTGCAGCGCTTTGACGTATGCGCCGCGCACGACGTCGCGATACATTTCGCCCATCCCCATCCCCATGTACTTGGACGCGAGCTTGATGAAGCCCGGATAGGTAAGCGTTTCGGCCAAGTCGCCCAGATTGATCGTTCCGAACGAATAGCCTTCGCGTGCGAACGCGAGCACGGCGTTGGGGCCTAACCACACGTCGCCGTTCATGCGGGGCGTGAAGTGGACGCCCAGAAACGGAAAGGCCGGATCGGGGACCGGGTAAATGTTGCCGCGTATCAACTCGCGCTTTTCGGGGCGTAAGATCAGGTAGTCGCCGCGAAACGGCACGATCTTGGGGTCGCCCGAGCCGCCCGTCATCTTCGCGAGCCGATCGGACATCAATCCGCCGCACGTCACGACGTATTTCGCCTGGACGTCGCCGCCGCCGGTATGCACGACGTTCAGGTTGCCGGAACGATCTATGCCGGTTACCTCGCGTTTGGTAAAGATCTCGCCGTCGGCACGCAGGATGTCGTCGCCGTACGAACGCGCGACGATGCCGTAGTCGACGATGCCGGTGACCGGCGAAAAGATCGCCTTGATTCCGCGGCAGTGCGGCTCTCGCGCGGCGATCCCCGCAGCGTCCACGAACTCCAGCCCCTCGATGCCGTTGTCGAGGCCGCGTTTCATCAGCGCTTCGAGCCGGTCTAACTCACTCTCTTCGGTGGCGACGATCAACTTGCCGACCGGCTTCCAGGGGATCTGTTTGGCGTCGCAATACTCCCAGAGCAGACGCCGGCCTTGGGCGCACAAGCGCGCCTTGAGCGAACCGGGGGCATAATAGATGCCGGAATGGATGACGCCCGAGTTGTGGCCGGTCTGATGCATGGACAGGACGTCTTCCTTTTCCAGGACGACGAGCTTGAGCTGCGGATGCCGCAACAGGAGTTCGCGGCCGGTCGCCAGCCCGACGATTCCGCCGCCGACGATCGCGATATCATACGCCATAGCGGGCTGATTCTCTCACCTCGCCATCCGGCCCGCTAGGGACTAAGTGGCAGCTGCGCGGGCCGGCAGCGGGTAGGATGGAGAAGCCGGGCCCGCGCCCGAAGTCCCCTGGACTTGCCTGCACCGCTCACGTTGGGAGTACAAACGGTGTCCATCATCCTCGATGCTATCGCACCCTTTAAGAATGAAGTCGTCAAGACGTTCTCCGATCCGTCGGAGGCCGCAGCGATGCGCGCGGCGCTCGAATCGGTGCGGACGACCTTCGGCGCGGCCTACCCGGTCGTGATCGACGGCAAGCCGGTGCAGACCGCCAAGCAGATCCGTTCGACCAACCCGGCGGACCCCGAGCAGGTTATCGGCATCGTCGGCTCGGCCTCCAAGGAGCAAGCCGAGGCGGCCATCGCGGCGGCCGCGCGCGCGTTCGAATCCTGGAAGCGGGTGACGCCCGCCGATCGCGCGGCGCTCGTGTTTGCCGCGGCCGCCAAACTGCGCGAGCGTCGGCTACGGTACGACGCGATGCTGGTGTTCGAGGTTGGGAAGTCCTGGGTGGAAGCCGACGGCGACATCGCCGAGGCGATCGATTTTCTTGAGTATTACGCGCGCGAGGCGCTGCGGTATGCCCAGCCGCACCCGATCGTTCCGATCGAAGGCGAGCAGAACGAATCGATTTACGTTCCGCTGGGCGTCGGAGCGGTGATTCCGCCGTGGAACTTTGCGGGCGCGATCATGATCGGCATGACCGGCGCGGCGATCGTCACCGGAAACACCGTCGTCCTTAAGCCATCCAGCGATGCGGCGGTCATCGCGGCGTGGTTCGTCGACCTGCTCGGTGAGGTCGGGGTGCCGCCGGGCGTGGTCAACTTCGTTCCCGGGTCGGGCTCGGAGATCGGCGATCCGCTCGTTAGCCACCCGCGGATTCGTTTCGTTTCGTTCACGGGTTCCAAAGAGGTCGGACTGCACATCAACGAGCTGGCCGCCAAGACCGCGCCAGGACAGAAGTGGATCAAGCGCGTCGTCGCCGAGATGGGCGGCAAGGATTCGATCGTCGTCGCCGCCGACGCGGACGTCGACGCAGCGGTCGAAGGCGTGGCGATATCGGCCTTCGGCTTTAGCGGTCAGAAGTGTTCGGCATGTTCTCGCGCAATCGTCGACGCTTCGATTTACGACGAGTTCGTCGAAAAACTCACGGCACGCGTCGCGAAGATGACCGTTGGAGACCCCGCCGATCAGCGCAGCTACATGGGCCCAGTGATCAACGCTTCCGCGTTAAAATCGATTTCGGACTATATAGAGATCGGCAAGCGCGAAGGCCGTCTCGTCGCCGGCGGGAAGCGCCGCGGCGACACGGGATTCTTCCTGGAGCCCACGATCATCGCCGACGTCGCGCCCGATGCGCGTATCGCCCAGGAGGAAATTTTCGGCCCGGTGCTCGCCGTCGTCAAAGCGCCCGACTTCGATTCGGCCATGGAGATCGCGAACAACACCGAGTTCGGATTGACCGGCTCGCTCTACACGAGCGACGAGGAGAAGATCGCGCGCGCGCGCGACGAGTTCTTCGTGGGGAACCTCTACTTCAATCGGAAGTCCACCGGCGCGTTCGTGGGCGTGCACCCGTTCGGGGGCTTCAACATGTCCGGCACCGACAGCAAAGCCGGCGGGCGTGATTACCTCTTGCTCTTCATGCAGGCGAAAACGATCTCGCGCAAAGTCGTCTGACCCAAATGAGAGAGCTTCGGCTGCTGGCCAAGGCCGACAAACGCGTCCGCCTCGGCCACGCTTGGATTTTCTCCAACGAGGTCGACGTTGCCAAGACGCCACTGACCGGCTTTGCTCCGGGCGAGCTTGCGCGCGTTAGCGACGCGCGCAAGAACCCCGTCGGCACCGCCTTCGTCAATCCTAACGCGCTGATCGGCGCGCGCTTGCTCACTCGCGACGCGCGCGCGAGCATCGATCGAAAGTGGTTCGTTCGGCGACTGCGGCGCGCGTTGTCCCTGCGCGAACGCATCTACGACCAGCCGTACTATCGCGCGGCTTACGGCGAATCCGACGGGTTGCCGGGACTGGTGATCGATCGCTACGGGCCGGTACTCTCGGTGCAGGTCAACGCTGCCGGGATGCTGGCCCTGCGCGAGCCGCTGATCGCGGCGCTCGACGAGGTCTTTGGGCCGGCGGGTATCCTGCTCTCCAACGCCGAGTCGACCCGCGCGCTCGAAGGTATGGTTCCCATCGCGCAGGCGATCGGCGAGGTCCCCGACGAGGTCGAGATCCTCGAGGGCGACATGCGCCTGATCGCTCCCTTGCGGGGCGGGCAGAAGACCGGTTACTACTACGACCAACGAGATAACCGGGCGCGCTTACGCCGTTACGTTCGGGAAGCCCGCGTGCTCGACG
>DATCDS010000029.1:0-4295 GCA_036510515.1 Vulcanimicrobiaceae bacterium | reverse complement strand
TCGTAGCGCGAATCCATCTCCTTGGTCATCTCGAAGAGCGCGCCGGCGGCCAGGCGCGCGTCGGTGATGACCTCTTTAATCAAGTGGGGGATGCCGTTGTAGACCGTCAGCTCGACCCGCTTGGGATCGATCATCAGCATCTGCACCTGATCGGGCGTCGCGCTGGCCAGCAACGTCGCAATGATGGCGTTCAAGCAGACCGATTTCCCCGAACCGGTCGCCCCGGCCACCAGGAGATGCGGCATCTTTGAAAGGTCGCCGAACACGGGACGGCCGGTAATATCTTTCCCCAGGGCCATCCACAACGGCGGTACCTGACCGCGCTGCGGAATCGCGTCGAGAATTTCGCGCACGGCGACGACCGAAACCGTCGCGTTGGGAACTTCGATACCGACGGCGGACTTGCCGGGGATCGGCGCCTCGATGCGTACGGTGGTGGCAGCCAGCGCCAGCGCGATATCGTCGGCCAGCGCCGCGATCCGCGAGATCTTCACGCCGCGCTCGGGCCGCAGTTCGTAGCGCGTAATCGACGGGCCGCGCTCGATGTGCGTGACCTTCGCACCGACGCCGAACGACGCCAGCGTATCCTCCAGAACGTGCGCGCGGTTGGATTCGTCGACGACTTGGGCCTGCGGTGGATCGAACAGGGAGAGATCGGGTAGACGATAGGTCCGCGCCACGCCGGCCGCGCTTGCGGGTTCGTATTCTCCACTGACCGGTTCGTCGAAGCGGGCCTTTGGCACCGTCGCCACCACGACCGGCGCCGCGACGAACGGCACGAACGTCTCCACCGGAACGATCGCGACGGGGTCGGCCTCCGTGGACGGCTCGTCGTCATCGTCGTCGATGTCAAAAACCGCAGCTTTGGGCGCACCCGGCGACGCCTTCGCGGGCCCCTTGGGCAGCGCGAACGCATCGCGAACGCTTTGGTGTCCTTGCGGAAGGGCGAAGTTGAGCTTTGGCCACCGAATGCCAGAGACGGCACCGATCAGCCATCCGATGACCTTCTTCAGACTGGCGTTGGTCAGCGCCAGCGTTAGGACCAGGAATGCAACGACGAGGACCACCCACGCTCCGGCGCCGCCCAGGAGCGCGTGGAGCGACCACCAAACGTTCGCACCGACGAAGCCGCCCTTGCGCAGACCGCCGGCGCCCAACGCCGCATCGATCAGCAGGAAGTAGCCAAGCGCGAAGAGTCCCCACGACGCGATCAGGCGAGGCACGTTGATTTCGAGAAAAACGATCGCGCCGAACAGCGCCACCAGCACCGGGAAAAGCGGCGCGCCGCCTCCAAACACCACGTGCAACATCCAAGCCGTGGCCGCTCCGATATGCCCGGACGACGACGGCAGCGCAAGCGCGATTCCAAAAACCACGGCCAAACCGATCGCGGCAATGCCGACGATCTCGAGGTTGAGTCGAGTTCTAGCGGTTGCCTTCCGCCGTACGCGTGCCATCGATACCGTTTCTTCGTCGTAGTTAGAGGAGATCATTTGAACCCGCCGACCATCGTCGTCCTTGAAGGCGACCAGACCGGACAAGAGTTGCTCTTGCAATCGCTGCGCGTCCTCGACGAATCGGTCATCGACGTTCCGCTCCAATTCGAGGCCTACGATCTCTCCTTAGAAAAACGGCGCGAGACGGCCAACCAAATCGTCTTGGACGCATCCGCCGCGATGGTCAGGCACAAGCTGGGTCTTAAGGCCGCCACCGTTACGCCCGAAGCCTCCGGCGACGTCGGATCGCCCAACGCCATCTTGCGTAAAGCGATCGACGGTAAGGTGATCGTGCGCACCGGACGCAAATTGCCGCGCGTGCGCCCGGTCGCGGGCATTCACGCGCCGATCTCGGTCGTGCGCATGGCCGTCGGCGACGCCTACGGCGCCAAGGAATGGCGCGAGGGCGAAGGCGACGACGAGATGGCTTACCGCACCGAAGCGATCTCGCGCAGCGTCTGCCGCTTCGTTTCGGAATACGCCTTCGTCCATGCCAAGAAGATGAACGCCAAAGTCTTCGGTGGCCCCAAGTACACGGTCAGCCCGGTCTATGAAGGCATGTTAAAAGAAGAGATGGACGCGGCGGCCGCGCGGCATCCCGACGTTGCCTACGAGCCCCAGCTGATCGACGCGACCTACGCGCTGCTGCTGGGCAACGCCGGAGACGATCCGCTAGTGATTCCCTCGCTCAATCGCGACGGCGATTGCCTTTCCGATTTGGTCATGCAGTTATTCGGGTCGATCGCCGGCGCGGAATCGATCTTGCTTTCCTTCGATCACGATCTCAAACCATCGGTCGTGATGGCCGAAGCGCCACACGGCACCGCGCCGCGCCTGTTCGGAAAGAACGTCGCCAACCCGCTAGCGATGATCCTCGCCGCGGGCGCACTGCTGGGCTACATCGACGACAAGCGCGCCGCCAACGCCTCGCGCGCTATCTACGAAGCCGCGCTCGAAGCCGTCCACGGCGGCATCGCTACAGCCGACCTTGGCGGCAACGCCTCCACCACGGAGTTCACCGACGCCGTCATCGACGGAGTAAAGCGCAAGCTCGACGTCTGGTCGACCCTCTAGCGCTTAAGCCGCGATCAATGCCACCCCGGCGAGCGCGATGGCGAGGCCGACGTTTTGGATGGGAGCTAGGCGTTCTTTGAGCACGATGCGCGCGAGAAAGACCGTCGAGGCGGGATAGAGCGAGGTGAGTACGGCGGCGATCGCCAGCGTGCCCACGTGCGTTGCCAGAACGTAGAGCACGTTGGCCGTCGCGTCGATCGCGCCGGCGAAGACGATCAGGCCCAGCGTCCCGTTCCCGGGAACGATCGAGCGACGCCCGATCAGCACGACCACGACCAGCAGTACCACCGAACAAAGACGCGCGGCGAGCAGCGGCTGCAAGCCGGCCGCCGGATGCGCCAGGGTGAGAAACACAAAGAACCCACCGATACCCAAGCCCGACAAGATCGCTTCTTTGACGCCCGCGGTCGAAACCTCAATGCGTCCGTTCTCGTCGTGCGACAGCGAAATCAACACGACGGCCAACAACGCGACGACTATCCCGGCAAGCTGCAGCGGTGAAATGCGTTCGTGGCGGACGGCGATGCCGACGACCGCGGGAAACGCCGCGCCCAACACGGCGGTGATCGGCGAGACCACGCCCATTTTGCCGATCGAAAGCGCGTGATAGAGGAGTGCTATCCCGATGGCGCCGCAGGCGCCGGCCGCCAGTCCCCACCCGTAATCTGCAATCGTCGCGTGAAACGGCAGCAGCCACGCGATTGCGGCGAGCAGCACGAAACCGGCGGCCTGCGAGCCGACCGTAACGGCGAAGATCGAGGTGCGCTTGGTCGCCATGCCGCCGCAGAAATCGGCCACGCCGTAGAATCCGCCGGCGAGCAAGCCGAGAACGAGTTCGAACACTAGCGCGCGGCTTGGGTTGGGTCCAACGCGTCGCGCAAGCCGTCGCCAAAGAGGTTGAATCCCAACACGAGCAGGGTGATCGCCGCGCCGGGGAAGATCAGCGCCCACGGCGCGCTCAGCCAATAGTCGCGCGCATCGTTGAGCATCGCTCCCCACTCGGGCGTCGGCGGCCGCGCGCCCAAGCCCAAGTACGACAAGCCCGCCGCCTCCATCGTCGCGGTGGCGATGCCCAGGGTCGCCTGCACCAACAGCGGGGCGACGATATTGGGCAAAATGTGCCGGGCGATCAAGCGCAGCGTCCGCGCGCCGGCAGCCCGCGCGGCCTCGACGTATTCCAAATCGCGCGCCGCCAGCGTCGACGCACGCGCCAAGCGCGCGTACTGCGGGATATAGACGATGCCGACCGCGATCATAAGGTGATCGATCGAAGGCCCTAGGATCGTCGTGATGCCAATCGCCAGAATGATCGACGGAAACGCCAGCATCAGGTCGACTACCGCCATGATCGCGTCGTCGATCGCGCCGCCGAAGAACCCGCCGACGACGCCCATCAGCGTTCCCGCGACGATCGCGATCCCAACGGCGACGAAGCCGATCCGAATCGAGATGCGCGCGCCGAAAGCGATGCGCGAGAAAACGTCGCGGCCAAGCTTGTCGGTGCCCATCCAATGGGTCCAACTCGGCGCCAGCGTCTGCTGCTGCAGGTTCTGCGCCAGCGGATCGGCGTGGGTGACCCACGGGGCGAAGATCGCGACGGCGACGACGATCGCCACGATCGCCAAACCGATCAGGGCGCCGGGCGAACGGCGCAACCCGCGCCACACGTCGCTCGCGTACGTGCGCGAGGCCGGGCCGAGTTCTTCGGCTGCAGCTGCCAGCGTT
>DATCDS010000028.1:0-23633 GCA_036510515.1 Vulcanimicrobiaceae bacterium | reverse complement strand
CCGCTTGATCCAGCATACGTTGGTCAAGGGACGACGCACGCGCGAGGTCGGTAAGGCGTTCGGCCTGGGCGTCCACCAGTATCTGGGCAGCATCATCGAGATCGAAGCCATGGCGTTTCCCGCCGCGCAAGCCGGCAAAGGTACCGTGCGTTTTAACGAGACGGCCGGCTCGATGGCCAAGGACAGCGTCTTTAACGCCGCCAGCGTGTTGCGCGCGATGTCCGCAATCGACACGAACGACTTCGATCTGCACATCAACGTCGTCGGCGGCGGAAACATCGACGGTCCGTCGGCGGGCTTGGCGATCTTCTTGGCGCTGTATTCGGCGCTGACCAAGACGCCGCTGACGCAGGATATCGCGGTGACCGGCGAGTTATCGATCGGCGGCAAGGTGCGTGCGGTCGGCGGCGTGACCGAGAAACTCTATGCGGCTCGTCAGGCCGGCATGCGCCGGATGCTGATTCCCCACGAGAATGCGCGCGAGGTCGATAGCGACCTGGCCGGGCTGGACGTCCTGACCGTGACCAACGTCGAGCAGGCCCTGCGCGCCTACGGTATCCACAAGCGCTCCACAAGAAAGACGAGTTCTCCCCAAGCAAAGAACAAGGCCGTCCACAGCGGCACTCGGCAGAAGAGCGGAAGATGAGCATCGCCAACTTCGCCCACGTCGTCGACCGCATCCCCCCGCATAACCTCGAGGCCGAGATGGCGCTGCTGGGGTCGATCCTGGTCGATCGCGAGATGATGGGGACGATCGGCGACATCGTCAAGGCCGAAGATTTCTACGCGCACGTGCATGAAACGATCTTTGCCGCGCTCGACGATCTCTACAGCCGGGGCGAACCGCTGGACAAGATTTCGGTCTCCGAAGAGTTGCGTCGCCGCGACGTCTTGGAAAAAGCCGGCGGACTTTCGTACCTGTCGGCGTTGATGGATACCGTTCAGTCGGCCGCATCGGCGAAATACTACGCCAAGATCGTGCGCGAAAAGGCGATTCTGCGCGGCCTCATTCACGCCGGCACGCAAATCACCCAAGTCGGGTACGAAGCCGAAGAAGACGTCGACGGCGCGCTGGACGCCTGCGAACAGATGGTCTTCCGCATCGGCGAGCGACAGATCAGCAGCGGTTTCGCTCCTGTCAAAAGCATGATGAAGGACGTCTTCGACGACCTTTCGGAGCGCTTTCACTCCAAGGGCTCGCGCACGGGCATCACCTCGGGCTTTCACGATATCGACGACATGACCACGGGCTTTCAGCCCGGCAATTTCGTCATCGTAGCCGCGCGTCCGGGTATGGGTAAGACGTCGTTCGCGCTCAATATGGCCGTTGCGGTCGCGCGCGAGACGATCGCCGAGGGCAAGACCGACCCGGTCGCGTTCTTCTCGCTGGAAATGTCGAATAACGAGATGATCGAGCGTTTGATCTCCTCGGAATCGGGCATCTCGATGCACGATATGCGCAGCGGCCGAATTCGCGATCATCAGTGGGACGCGATCGGTCGGGCGATGGGCCACCTCAACGATCTGCCGATCTATCTCGATGAGACCGGCGGCATCTCGGTGAGCGAAATTCGTAGCCGCGCCCGCCGCTTGAAATCCGCGCACGGGCTCTCGGCGATCTTCATCGACTACCTGCAGTTGCTGCGCCCCGGCGCACTCTCGCGGAACGTCAACCGCAACGAAGAGCTGTCGGACATCTGCCGCACCCTCAAGGTCACGGCCAAGGATCTTCAAGTACCCATCGTCGCGCTCGCCCAACTCAACCGCGGCGTCGAGACGCGCAACGAGAAGCGCCCGATGCTCGCCGATTTGCGGGATTCGGGTTCGCTGGAACAAGAGTCGGACATCGTTGCGTTCTTGTATCGCGACGGCTACTACAACAAAGAGGCGCCCGACCCCGAACTCACCGAATTCATCATCGCCAAACATCGCAGCGGGCCGACCGGCGACGTTCGCCTCCGCTTCCAGCGCGAATACACGCGCTTCCTACCCTACGCCGACGAATCCCACTTCGCCCCGCCATAAACATCGCAACGCCTGCCGAACCACCGACTAAACGATCCCCTCGTCGATGTACGAGCGCGAGAGTTCGACGTACTCGCGTGAGGAGATGTCGATCCATTTGGCGGACTCGCCTTCGAGCGCTTTCTTGACCGTGGCGGGGGCGCCGGCGGCCAATACACGCGGCGGGATCACCGCGTCTTGGCCGACGACCGACCCCGCGGCGATCAAGGCGCCCTCGCCGATGACGCTGCCGTTGAGCAAGACGGCGTTGCTGCCGATCAACGCGTGATCTCTGATATCGCAATCTTCCATCACCGCGCAGTGACCGACGGTGACGTCGTTGCCGATCAGCGTGAGCTTGCGGTCGCCGACGTGCACGACGCAGTTATCTTGAATCGACGTGCGCGCGCCCACGCGAATGGGGCCGTTGTCCCCGCGCAGCACCGCGCCGAACCAAATCGACGATTCCGGCCCGATCTCGACATCGCCGATCAAGACGGCGGTCGGTGCGACGAACGCGCTCGGGTCGACTTTGGGTGACTTCCCGCGATACTCAATGAACATAGACGGCCTCCGTGGAAACAGTTAGGCGTGCATCGCCACATGACCCCGCTGCGCGGCGTGAAAGCCACGCCCCATCCCAAGCCCGACGATCCTGCGTACGGCCCGGTGAACTACGCCTACGAGGGCAAGATCGGACACATTCACGAGGTCGTCGAAATCTCCGGCCGTCAACTCGCCAAAGTCGGTTTTAACGACCGCAAGATCGTCTACTACCTGCTCGAAGATCTTGAGCTCGACGATACCGCCAAACGCGGCACCTTCCACGACGCCGACATTTCCGCAGAGAAGTAAGCTCGGCCCGACGCGCCTCTACCCTTGGCGCGACTTTTCCGGATCGATGAGCATGACGCACGAACCCGCATCGTAGCTTTTCTGCAAGTGTGCGGGCAATTCGTCGAGCATCACCTCGAGCGTCGGGGGCAAATTGTTTGAGCGCCGCGGTCACCTCATCGCCCGTTTGGAAGATGATGACGTAGGTTCGCAGCGCGGCGCCATTCTCGATCTCAATAAAATGCATCGCGTATGCTTTGAACCGCGTCTCCAAACCGTCCCTCACAACCGTGGGTCGATCGGCTCGCTTTCGAGGGCGAGCACGCCGAAGACACATTCGTGAACGGCTCGCAGGGGCGCCCGTTCGACGAAGCGCTGGAGCGATTCCAGCCCGAGCGAAAACTCCGCAATCGCCAAACGTCTCTTCCCGGCGACGCCGCGTTCGCGCAGACGCGCGAGATTTTCAGAAAGCGTGTATTCGGGGCCGTAGACGATCCGAAGATACTCGCGCCCGCGTACCTTGAGCGCCGGTTGGACGAGACCGCGTCGGTCGCGCACGGTAAAGCCGAAAGGCTTCACGACCATCCCCTCGCCGCCCGCTTGCGTGAGTTCTTCCCACCAAGCGATCGCGGCATCGACTTGCACCGAATCGGCAAGATCGACCTCGCGGTAAGGCGTCGCTACCAGCAGGCCCGCGTCCGCAGCGCAGACCGTTGCCATCTCTTCCATGTGCCAGCGATGATCGCGATCCGCGTGAACGCGACCCTCGGTCGCGAGCAGATGAAACGGCGCGAGGGAGAGATCTTCGATGGAGCGGACGGGGCGAACGTATCGCCGGAACGCCTCGACATAAGCCGTCGCCGCGCGATAGCGCTCGCCGATACGATCCAGCGCTACCGAAACGTCGACCCCGCGGGCGGCCGCGCGTTCGAGTGCCTCGCGACTCGAACCCAGATCGGCGACCGCTGCTTCACCCACGGGCGCATATTGCCGGTCGACCAGTTCTTGTGCCTTTGCCGACCACGGCATGAGTTCGGCGTCAAAACAGACCCAGTCGGTTTCATGCCGTTCCCAAAATCCCGTCGCGCCCAACGCGGTGCGAAGGCGATCGACTAGCGCGTCGCCGAAGTGTGCCTGGGTGCCGGTGAAGAAGGCTCGGCCGGTTCGCGTTAGCACGACGCCGGATTCGCTTGTGACGTTGAACCGGCGTCGGGCCGCTTCATCATCGCGTGCCAGCACGACGACCGCACGGCTGCCCATGTGCTTCTCCTCGATAACCACGCGTTCGACGCCCACTTTTCGGTAATAGGCGAACGCCTCGTCGGGATGTTCGAGCAAATCCTCGCGGCGGCTGGTCTCCGACGGAGACATCGTAGGCGGCAGATAGATCAGCCAGCGCGGATCGGCGCAGAAGCGGCTCATGACCTCGACGGCCGCCGCCGCGTTCTCCGCAGGAATGGTAATTGCCGGGCCGTACCGCGTCTCGATGCGGCGCTTGCCCGAGACCTCGGCAAAATCCAACACGTCGTCGGAGAGCTGCTGCGCGGTCGGCTGGGCGGCGTCGGGCGCCCGCAGCGGGCGCACCGGCTCGACGTACGTGCGCATGGCCGGAACGTCGACGAGTTCGAGCTCGGGATACCGCATCGCCGTCAGCCTGCCGCCGTACACGACGCCCGTGTCGAGACAGATCGTCTTGTTCAACCATTCGGCTTTCGGAACGGGTGTATGTCCGTAGGCGACGATCGCCGCACCCCGATACTCCGCCGCCCAGTTGTATCGAACGGGCAATCCGAACTCGTCCGTCTCGCCCGTCGTTTCTCCGTAGAGCGAGAACTCGCGCACCTCGCGCGAGCCGCGTCCATGCATCTCCTCGCGCAGTCCCGCATGCGTGACGACGAGCTTCCCGCCGTCTAGCCAGTAGTGACTGATCAGACCGTCGATAAACGCGCGCAGCGCCGGCACGAAGACCAGGCGTTCTTCTTCGGGGAGGGCCTCGAGTTGCGCCAGGGTCGCCTCTAGCCCGTGAGAGACGTTGACATCCCTTCCGTCGAGTTTCCGCCCGAGCTTGTTCTCGTGGTTGCCCGGAACGCACATCGCCGTTCCGGCGGCGACCATATTCATCACCAGGCGAAGGACCCCGACGATATTCGGTCCGCGATCCACCAGGTCGCCGAGAAATATGGCGCGGCGTCCCTCCGGGTGTCGCCATGCGATGTGCGCCCCTTCGCGCGATTCGGCGTAGCCGAGCTCGTGAAGCAGCGAAATCAGCTCGTTGCAGCACCCGTGCACGTCGCCGATGATGTCGAAGGGGCCTTCGTCGTAGCGCCGATCGTTGTACAGCGGCTCGCGAGCGACGGTGGCTTCATCGCACGTTTGCTGGCTATCGAGTACGTAGACCGAGCGATAGCCTTCGCGTCGCAAGCCTTTAAGAGATCTGCGCAGCAGTCGAACGTGATTGTGCACGACGCGCGCACCAAACGCGCGATTCGCGCGCGAGCGGTTGCGCTCGGCGCTCACGTCGGGATCAAGGTCGAGTACGATCGCAACGGGTAGCGCGTGGTATTTTCGGGCCAACTCGATTCCCCGAGCGCGGTCTTCCGAGCGCAGGTTCGTGGCGTCGATGACGGTAAGTTTGCGTGCGGCCAGCCGCTTTGCGGCGATCGTGTAGAGAATCTCGAACGCGGCCTTGGTCGCGCTCTGATCGGTTTCGTCGTCGGCTACGAGCGCGCGGCAACGATCCGACGAAACGATCTCGGTCTCTAGAAAGTGCTTGAGGGCGAATAACGACTTGCCGGAACCCGTGGCCCCGATGAGGACGACCAGCGAGAAGTCGGGAATGGCTATACGCACCGAAACACCGCCATCTGCGTCGGCGCACCGACAGCGTTGTCAACGTCGCCGATGGGCGCAATCGTTGCGGCGTAGCCGTAGTGCTGCGCGATCGTCCCCGTCCACTCGGCAAACTGTGCGCGCGTCCACTCGAAGCGATGATCCGGATGCCGCATCGCTCCCGAGAGAAGGCGCGGAAAGCGGACGTTGTAGTCGCTGTTCGGCGTGGTGACGACGACCAAACGCGGTCGTGTTTCTCCAAAGATGACCCGCTCTAGACTGGGCAGGCGCGCCGCATCGATGTGCTCGACGACTTCGAGCAGCGTCGCGGCGTCGATGCCGGTTAAGCGCCGGTCGTAGTAGAGCGCTGAAGATTGAAAGAGTTCGATGCGATCGCGCAAGGAGCCCGTCATCAGGGCGCGCGCGAGCCGCGCGTTGGCCCGCTCGAGTTCGCGCATGGAAACGTCGACGCCAACCAGGCGCGTGAGGTTGGCATCCCGCGCGATCTCGACGAGCAGATCGCCTTCGCCGCAACCGATGTCGACGACCGAACCGACGCCATCGGCGCGCAGCACCTCGGCGACTGCGGTCAATCGGCGCTCCTGAAGGCGCAACGGACGCTCGAGCGCGTCTTCTCGCGCAACGCCTGCTTTCGCCGGAGATCCTTCGCCCGACGGAGCCTCGAGCATGTCCAGCCTCGCCACCGCGGCGCGCGCCAAGCCAGGTGCGCGTTTGAGATAACGGCGCGTGATCAGTTCGCGTTCGGGATGCGACGGGAGCCAGGATTCGCCAAAACGCATCAGCTTTTCGACCTCTTCGTCGCCAACCCAATAGTGCTTGTCGCCATCGATAACGGGAATCAGAACGTAGAGATGCGTTAGCAACTGCTTCAAAGTGACCTGCGCATGGATTGTGACCGAGCCGAACGTTCCCGCGCGCGCAGTCTCCGGAACGTCGAGCGCGCGAAGGCCGACTTCGTAGCCGAGCGGTTCGAAGAGGCGCCGTGCAAGGTCGTCGTCGGATTCGCGCACCGGCGAGATCGTCGCGCTGAGATCGAGCTCCCGATTGGCTAGCTCGGGACGGTCGCAGCGACCGCCGAGCGCCGTTCCGAGAACGCGTGCGATCGCTACGGATAAGAATGAGGAAGCGGCGTAGGGGCGATCGTTGACGTATGCGTCGATCGGACCGCCGCTCTCGGCCGCACCCGCTCGACCACGCACCAGACCAACGGGATCGACATCGAGCAGCACCGCGGCGGTGCAGCAGTCGTCGTCGGCTTGGGGATAGAAGACGTATGCCTTGCCGAAGGGCACGCCGAACTCTTGCAACCGATCGGGGTGCTTGCGGAGCAAATAACCCAGGTCGCGAGCCGGCGCCGTACTCGAAGTCAATGTCAAAAGCATGGAATTATCCCACTATCGCCGCGGCGCGTTCGGCTCCTTCCAAGAAGCAAGGTGCAACGTTGAGGTTGCGCGTAAACTCCCGTGAGAGAGCGTTTTCTCTATTGGGGGAAGAATGAAGCTCGTTGTGGTGTTTACGGTTGCCATCGCTGCGGCACTTTCTGCGATGCAACGCCCGGCATTCGCCGATACCCCGGCTAGTGTCCAAGTCGACGGCGTTACCATCTCTGCCGCCGACGTAACGCGCCTACAGAACGCCCTCGTCGTGGCGCTGCGGCCCAACGATAACACGATTCCACTCCAGTTGACGCTCAAAACCGCCGCCGAGATGCCGCCCTACGATTCGGACTTTCACTACGCCGGCACGGTAGCGGGGAAGGACGGCCACCAGTGGCTCGACCTGTGGGTCAATCGGGGAAGTTTCAACGGAGGGCCTCCGCCCGTCGCGATGACCATGGCGATCTTGCTTGCGCTGGCGGACGGCGGATACGGCGGCCCCGCTTTCAAGCAGTTGTACGACACCTGCGCAAAACAGGATGCGGCTCTGCCTGCCGACGCCCCCGATCCGTTCCTGAACCGGCGGAAGCTTTCTAATGGCCTGCTCGACGCCACGGGCATGAGGGCGCAACGATGAAACCGTATTCCGATTCGACTCAGGACGGATATCTGCCGCTTGGGATCTTTGGCGGAGCTGTTGCCGCGGTGATCGCGGCGATCGTCTGGGCGGCTATTACGGCCGCTACCAACTACACAATCGGCTTCATGGCCGTCGGCGTTGGCTTTGTCGTCGCGTACGCCGTGCGGTTCTGCGGTCGCGGCCACGGGCGGGCGTACGCCATTTCGGCGGCCATCCTGGCGCTGCTGGGCTGCCTTCTGGGCAATTTCTTGGCCGCCTGCGCCGTGGCCGCGAATCAGAATCACGTAGCGATCCTCTCCGCCATCGCGGTTCTCTTGCCGCATTTCGCGCAGGTGATCTCCGATGGATTCAGCTTCATGGACCTGGTGTTTTACGCCATCGGTGCGTATTTCGGCTATCGTTACGCGACGGTTCCACTGCGGGCGCAACGCAAACCCATCGAGCCCGTCTGAAATCAATGGACCTTGCGCGCGAAGAGTAGCGCGAAGTGCGCGCGATACGGCAGACAGGCCAGAACCCACAGCAGCGTTACGAACAGCGCCAGCGGCAGGCCGCCGGGAAGCATCGTGATGTGATACGTGAGGATGTTCACTAGAACCGCGCCCAGGACGACCAGCGCGAGCGGCACGTATTGGTTGCTCAACAGCATGAGCCCCGCGATGATTTGAACGCTGGTGGTCATGTACGCGTAGTGTGAGGCGTACATGACGGTGAGAAACTGTCCGCCTAGGCCAACCGGCGGCGGCGCCGGCAGGAACATCAGGAATCCGTTGAAACCGAGCACCCCGAAGATCAGTCCCAGCAAAATGCGCGCGACGAGAGCGGTGATTTTCATGCGGGCATCCTTTCTTGCGTTGCCTGGAGCTAGGTGCTCCGGAGGCGCGGCACCTCTCTCGTGCGGTAGGGCTGTACTCGGGCTCGCTCGGGCGGCGCAGGGGGAAGGGCCGACTAGGCCGCCGCCGAACCAGGTTCGGCGCCCATAACGCCGACGTAGCTCAGTTGGTAGAGCAGCTGTTTCGTAAACAGCAGGTCGTCCGTTCGAGTCGGATCGTCGGCTAAACCCCCGTCAAATATAGAGAATTCACCGATTTCGCGACCCCGTTTTTCGGGGTTTTTTGGGGGTTTTGCGGCTAGTTTTGCGGCTAGCCAGCGGCGCGGGCGTTGCGGCCGGCGAGGAAAAAAGCGCATCGATCGCTGGCCGCGCCTGGGCCTGCATCCCCGGAACCACATGCGAATACGTATCCATAGTGAGGCGGAAAGATTCGTGACCCAAACGATCTTGCACGATCTTGGGATGGACGCCGGCGGCCAGCAGCGCAGTCGCATGGGCGTGCCGGAGGTCGTATAGCCTGACGCTCGTCGCCAGGCCAAGCCGTACCCTCGCCAAGGACCATTCGCGGCGAAGGTTCGATGCCAACAACGGGCGCTTGGCGCTGTTCTGAAAGACGTAGTCGTCGCGGCCGACGCGCATGCCGCGCTTTGCATTTCGCGCACGATGCGCGGCGAGTATCTCTGCAATTTGGGGTGTGATGTCAACTGGTCGCGCTTTTCCGGTTTTCGTCCCTTTTAGGGTGCGCGTCGCTTCGTCGAGCGAGCCGGAAACTGTGAGGGCGTCGTCGGCGACGTCGCGCCAGCGTAGCCCGAGCAACTCGGCCTGGCGCAGCCCGGTTGAGATTGCAAGGATATAAATTGCGGCGTGCTCAGGTTCGCGTTGCGTGACGGTCGCGGAAAAACTTTTTATCTGATCGAGCGACATGTCGAGGATCTCGCGCTTTTTCTTAACGCCAGGCGTCGCGCGAGATGGAAATGGATGCTCGGTCGGATCTGCGGCCCGGACGTACGGCGTCAGCGCTGCCTTCGCGAGGATATAGCATTGCTGCCGCTGGCGATCGCCGTTGATCGCCTCGATCATTCGAACAATGTCCGGACGGCGGATTGTCACCGCCCGCAACGGGCCAATCGCTGCGGCGATCAGTGTCGCTTGCCGCAGGTAGTCGCGTTCCGTGCGCGCCGAGATTGGGCGCTCCGTACGCGTCCTACCTGCCGCGATCCAGTCGGCGAGGACCGTCGCGACCGTGGCCCCCGCAGAGTCTCCGCTCGAGACGTCGCCGCGCTTGATTCCCTGCAATGTCTTGAGCGCCGCAAGCGCAGCCTTTTGCGACGCGCGACGACGCGACAGTCGGTGCGTCGTGCCACGCTCGTCAACCCATACCAGCGAGGCGATCCACTCGCCGGTCTTAAGACCGGTCGCACGGCCCATTTCATAGACCGTCCCTTCGCCATTTGCTCGTCGTCGCCGTCGTTTCATGTGCCTCTGGGGTTTCCCATAGGCCCCTAGCATCCTGGCGTCCGCGCGCCTATGGGCCCCGGCCAGGCGCGGTCGGCCTGGAATTGCGACGAGTACGAAAATCCGATGGATCTGCCGATAGTGAGGCTTCGGAGGACCGGCGATGCCTACGAACCCCCTGTATCTGTCGGCCGGCGAGCGGCCAAAATATGTCACGCCAGCTGAGGCGTGCGCATATCTGCGCCTTTCCCGCGCGGCGATCCATCGCCTCCTCGGCGAGCAACTCCTCGCGGGCTACCGCCGCGGGCGCATCGTCCGAATCACCGCCGCCAGCGTGTACGCGTTCGAGCGGCATAACGCGACCACCGACGCCGCAAAGCAGGTGCGCAATGCGTAGCGTGACGATGCGCGACCTTGCCGCGGCACTCGTCGCGGCTAGCGAGCGGCGCGAGCGTTCGCGCGTGTGCGGGACGCCGATCGGTCCAGCGCTCGCCGGGTTCTCAGCATCGCTAGCGGGGGCCGTCGACGATGGCGTGCTGCCCGTTGGGATGTCGGTGTTTTTGGGCGGCGCCGGCGCGGGCAAAACGGCGGCCGCGTCGCAAATCGCGTCGACGTGCGGCGTGCCCGCAATGCTCATTTCCTGCGAGATGCGCGCGACCGCGATCCTCGAGCGGATCGTCGCGCGCGAAGCCAGCGTCACGATGCACGCGCTGCGCGACGGCACGTTGTCGCCGCGCGAGATACGCGCGCACGTCGATCGTGTCGTCGCCGATCAGCCTTTGCTGTCGATCGTCGACGGCGGCGACCTCGCGATCGGCGTCGCCGATATCGCCGAGCGGGCGAACGCATGGCGCGCAGCGCATCACGCAGAACACATACTCGTCGTCATCGATTCGATCCAATCGTGGGCGGCTGTATCGCTCTCAGGCATCGATTCGGAGTACGAGCGTCTCGACGGCGCGTTCCGCGCGCTGCGCGCCCTCGCGAACCGCGAACAGATATCGCTGCTTGTCATCTCGGAGCGATCGCTCGGCTCGCTGACGAATGGCTTGCCGAGTGCGTACGGAAAGGGTGGGACGAGCAGCGCCTATCAGTCGGAGCTCTCGGTCTGCTTCGCGGCCGGCGAATATGATACGCTGCGCGCCGTCACGCCGATCGTCGCGAGCATAGTGAAGAGTCGCGTCGGGCCGCAGGGCTTCGGTTTTGCCATGGAATTTAGTGGCGCATACATGCGCTTCGCCGACGCCGAGCGCGCTGCGCGTCGCGCGCCGAATGTCATTCCGATCGAGCACGGCGGGTACGAAGATAAGGATCTGTTCGGATGATGCGCACGAAGAAAAAGTACCCGCATCATCACGCCGTCACGACCGTCACCCAGGCGCGGTCGGCGATCTTCGCGCCAACACTTCGACCGACGACGGACAAGGCGGTCGTCGTCGTCGAGACGCCCTGGGCGAAGGCGACGATCTCGCGCGTCCAGCTCACGCAGGTTCATCGCGACATTCTGGACGTGCTCTTCACGTATTGCAACCCGCAAATGCGGATCGACGGCTCGTGTGCATTCTTGTTTCACCCGCACGCAGTCATGCGCCACCTTGGCCATACTGGCGGTGTCAATCTGGAATGGCTTCGGGAAAAACTTGGAGATCTCGAAGTCGCCGGGCTTGAGATTGAATGGAAAGACCACACCGTCGCGACGTCGATCGTGCGCAAGCACGCCTGGAAAAAGGATGGCACGCAGTACGCCGTCGTTCTCGAATCTGAGTACATGCAATTTTTCGTCTCCGATATACGCGTACACTCCGAACGGCTCACTAGTGAGATCCTCGCGCTCGAAAACGCGACGACGAAAGCACTCGTGCGATTCGTTTTGACGCACCGCTCTTGGAACCGTTCGCTCGACGACACGCTCACGGCCATCGGCTACGTCGGCGGTGATCGGAATCGCCGGCGCGCAAAAGACAAGATCGCTTCGGAAGCCGACGTGCTGGCGCGAGACTTCGGCGTCGTCATCAAGGACGGAGCGATTCGCTACGAACAGCACGGCAAGGTCTGGTTTGAAACACCGCCAGCACTCAACGCGGACGTTTCCTGATAGGGAGCCACAGGGGACCGGACGCTTCCTGATAGAGGCGCGGACGCTTCCTGATAGGGGCGCGGACGCCTTGTGATAGGGGCTCTTAGCGCAATTAATAGAGCTTCCGCGCCTTACGAGGGCGCGGAGCACGACCGAAAGAGAGGGAGCAGCGGGAGACCGGGGAGCCCGGGAGGCGCACATCGATCGAATCTCGGCTGGCACAACCTATCGCGGCGATCTAGCCGTTCCGCCGGCAGCGCTGCCGGCGCAAAACGGCTGCGCGACGGCGTCGGTAGTACAGGCCCGATGCGTGACGGCCCCCACTTCTTCGCGGCCGCGCGGCGTTTCAGTGGATCGGATCTGCGCAGTGCGCACGTAGACCTTTGCCTTGCCATGCGATCCATGATGGCACGGAGTTGTCCAGGTAGTGGCGAAGCGATCTGTTTATGGGTCGTTGGTCGATGGGGTCACGGGCACGGTACTACGCCCGGAGGGTAGCAGTGCGCCAGGTCGTTCGGGAGGCTCGTTGGCAGGCGCGACGAGCCTCTAAGGACGGCGGCTGGAGCTGGAGCACGTCCCTGTGGATCGCGGTTATCGTGGTCGGAATTGAATCTATATTTTCGCTTACCTTCGTTCAAGCACTGATCGCGTCAGCGTTGCTCTTAGGAGCGGTATATGGGATCATCTGGATCGCTGCCCATAATACTAGATCCAGACGAGAAGTCTCGACATCGCCGGTTCAATTCCACGCTGTCGAGACGCGACCGTTCCCGATTGATTCTGGACTCGGTTGGCGCAAAGATCCAGAGTTGCTCGTAAGGTTGCAAGAGATCACAGCACTCATCTCCGACGTCGAGTTCTTCACGATTGACAGCGGCCGCGTCATGATCCGCCCCGAGGTAAGCCGCACTCGGCTGGAGGATATTTCGGCCGACCAAAAACGCTTGCTCTATCACGTATGCGCAGAGCGTTGGCATGGAAGCACCGTGTTTGTCGACGGCGGTTTTGGTAACGGTTGGGAAAGGCTTTCACCTTGAAGTACCGGCGGCCGAAACGCGGGACCAGCTATTATCCGAAGAGCCGTTCATTATTCGGTCGCAATCCAAGGTCCGATACCTCAGGCGAGGCCGTAGAAGCGCTAACCAATGTGAGGACGCTTCACCGTGACGGATCCTGGACGGCTACAACGCACCTACGGCCGGATCTTCCGCTTTGAAGAATTCTCGGAGACGCACCTCCCTCGTTACAACGTTGCGCCGACCCAGCCCGTGCTCGGTGTACGCACGATGGCCGTGATGCCGTCGAGCAGATGCCGTGCGGGAGGGGACGGGACGAGGCGAAATAGCATACTTTTTTAAGGAATACTAGAACTAAGCCACGCGCACCGCGTCCATCCCGCAGACGTGCGAGGAGATCATCGAGATCGTATGAACACGAGGTATTGTATCGGCATAACGAACAGCGCCGGTGATAACTGGAAGATACAACAGGACCCGTCACGCCCGAACTACTGCGTGGTCGTCGAGACGGAAGAGGAAGCCCAACGCTGGCTCAACGACAACGGTATAGAAACGCCAAACGGTTGGAAGCTGTGCGAGCGCAACATGTATGTAGAGGAAGACGGGCGAAGGAATTTCGAACGCATGCGGGCGGACACAAACGCCCGCATCGAGGAAAAAAGGGCTGAAGGGGACAAAATTCGGTGTCCGAGGTGCAAATCAGAACAAGTCCACGCCGGGATGCGCGGGTTCAATGTGCTCGTCGGGTTCATTGGGAGTGGAAGCACAGTCATAACGTGCCTCAAGTGCGGACACCGATTTAAACCGGGTCAAGGCGCATAGCATCCCGCTATGTCGTTCTCGCTCGATGAGCGCGAGTTTAAATCCTCGTCAGGACCGCCCCGAGGCCGAGGGCGCAGAACCCGATAGAGGAGAGAAATCCCACCCAGGCCGACACGCCAGCCGAGGTCCCTCACT
Organism: Vulcanimicrobiaceae bacterium; assembly: GCA_036510515.1. Lineage (GTDB taxonomy): Bacteria > Vulcanimicrobiota > Vulcanimicrobiia > Vulcanimicrobiales > Vulcanimicrobiaceae > JALYSX01. Next base: position 9,589 of record DATCDS010000028.1, on the reverse strand, counting down.
TCCTCCATCGGTCCTATCGGCTAACAATTTCGCCGATCGAGCCAGGCGCGGTAGTCCTTGCGGACGGCTCCGGTCCGGCGGCGAAAAAAAATAAATCGCCTATTAAATTATCTTTCGCGGGAAAAAAGCCGTTAATAACGAGCGGAGGAAAAAATGTTCGCATCACTCCTGCTCGCCACACTCACGCTCGCTGCTCCAACGCCATCACCCGCCCCTTCGTGGACGTTCACCGGGACAGCGGGGCCCGTGACGTATACCTATTCGGCCGCAACGCCAAGCCCGGCCACAACGCCCGCGCCGCCACCGCCGCCAATCACGTCGAGCACCGCGCTTTTCGCGCGCATGCCGCGCATCGATTTCGTCGGCATCTCTGGGCGTCGCGCGAATTCGTGCGCGCACCGAATACTGTGCGGCCCGATCCGCATCTGGCCGCGCACCGTCGCGGGGCGTGAACGGCTCGTCGCGCAGATCATCGCCTCGCTTCTCGAAGCGCGTGCATGGTCGGCGCAGCATAGCGCCACCTCAGTATCGGTGCCGATCGTCGATGGCGTCACGGGATTGCCGACAGGCGCGTCGCGCACTTACTCCCGCGCGTTCGCTGGCGGGTCTGCCCGCTCGTTCGCGCTCTCGCTCGGCTCATATTTGGCGGGCGACGCGATTGAGCACGCTGCGCAGTCGGTGTTCAGGATGTCGGCGATCGAACGGTCACGCTGGGCGTCGATCGACGCGATCGCTGCAGTTGGCGACGCGACCAGGTGGTCTGCGACATTCCGCGCGGTCGCGCAAGCCGATCGCACGGCCTCTGCGTGTCAGGTGCGAATTGCGAGTGTGCATGCGGTGGTGATCGCGCAGTACGCCGACGCCGGCCCCGCGACGGTCGATCCGGCGAACTCGACCGCGGCCAGGCCGCCGACGCCCACCGGGATGATGTGCGCACCATTTTTCGGCAGTGCGTTTTTAACCGCTTTTTTAGGTGCGTCGCCATCGCTTTCCGGCTACGGCGTTTTGATCGCAGACGTTGGCCCAGCGAAAATTCCGCGTGCTAGTTTGCGCTGGTCTGATATCGCGATCGCGGCACAAGCAGTGCTGGTGCCGACCGCGCACGCCCTTCACAATATCGGACCAATTCGCATTATCCCGCGCGATCTCGCCGAGCGTCGCGCATTTTTTGCAGATGCCGAATTGGCAGTGCTCGATGGCCTAATCACTATGGGCGGCACGCACGGCAATCCCGCGCGGGAGGCCGATCCGTTGGTCGCGCCATTCGTGCGCGGCGGTTTTAGCTCGCTCGCATTCAGCTGGGCCGGTGGCGAGATTCTGCAGCGGTCGCTCGCGCGCATGACGCGCGTCGATCCTGCGCGGCTCGACTATTTTTCGGCAAGCAGTCATCTCGCGGGAATCGCAAGCTGGCTCTCGCCGGACACGTACGGGTGGGGCACGACGCCTTTCGAAAAATACGACCCTGTGGCCGAGGGCGCATGGATGCGATACAACCTATGTGGCGCTGCGACGTGCAGATAAAAATCGTCACGTTTGGCAGCGGCGTGGTCGTCGCGATCGGCGCGAGCCGCCGCGCGATCACCGTCGCGGAGGCACGCGAGATCGCTGACCGGCTGCATTTCGCAGCGCGCAAGGCGGAAGCGAATCAGTGCGAATTCGCGGCCGCTGAGCTCGCGCGCGGCGAGACACCCTCACCGGAGTATGCTGATCTGCGATCGGCGCTCGGGGAGATGGGACTGTCGCTCTCTCCCGCATTTTTCGCCGTGAACGAGATCGCCGGCGGCCAACCCGTCGCCACCGTCGCGATCGGCCCGCAAGGCGCGCGGATCCGGCGTGACGGCGCGTGGCCCAATCGCGATCTCGCTTTAGTTCGCGCGATCGCCTCGACGATCGGCTGCCGAACGTGCGTGTCCATATCCATCACCTCTCCTCCATCGGACTTTGAAGAAAGTGTAAAGGTATGAAAAATATCGTAGCGCTCGTCGCTGTCATCGTTTTTGCAGCGATCATGGCGCACTCCGGCTTCGCCGCACTCGCGAAGGCACACTCGACCGTGGCGCACGTTGCCGCCGTGCAGCAGGCGCAACAGGCTGATCTGGATCTACTCGAGAGCGGGAATTACGATGCGTATGAGGCGCGACACTAGCAGATTCGCGGCCGGTCATCATCGGTATCGCGTCGGCCCTCCGAACTGGGCATTTTGGCGATCCCACTCCTGCTCGCTAGCCGCATTCCTTCGCGACGCGAAGTCCTGGGCATGTTGTTGGTGCCACTCCCGCGTTTCGCGAGCAGCGCGTGCGTAGTCTGCGGAGTTGAGCGCCGCATACATTTTTGCGCATTTCGCGTCGTCGGGATGATAGTCTGGTACTATTTGAAGGCCTTTGGAGTAGTCGTGTCGCGCGTCGTCGCGCCTGAAGTACGCACGCATCATCTCCTGCTGCTCTCTTGGCAGGTCTTTAATCATTCGCTCTTCGTGCTGCCGGTTATTTTCGCGCTCGCGGATATCGATTGGTCGTTCCATGATTTGCCTTTCGTTAGTGTGTGAGAGTCTGCTCACGCTCGCGCTCGCGTTCGTGTTCGTGTTGCGTGCGTGAGACATTGTTGGCGCGCGTTGGCCCTTGCTCGCGGGCCAGGCGGATCTGCTCGGTGCGTGCCGTATCGTGCTCGCTCTGCTGCCGCTGCGCGATCGTCCAGGCCGTGAAACTCGGAGTCTCGTGTGCCGCTAGGATCGCCCGCGTCTGTTTTTCGTTCGCTCGAAGGATCGCTTTGCGCGCGGCGTCGCTCGGCGCTGAGCGCACCTCTTCGCCCACGCGATCGGCTAGCGCAGCTAGCGCGGTATCGCGTCGCGTCACGATCTCTCCGATCGCGGCCTTATGCATCTGTCGCAGCGGGTCGGCGTCGTTGGCCAGCGCCACCGCCACGTTTTTCGCCCAAATCGTGTCCGGGCCGCCGCTGCGCGAAACAACTTCGGCGAAGAGTAACGCATCGCTGGAGGGTGCAACGTGCTCGGCGACGGTCCTCGCCAATTCGTCGAGCGCGCCGCCCTCGCCCCATGCGCCGGAACTCACGATGATGGTGCTCACTTCCGTCGCGCGCGTCGCGGCAACATGCAACAGCCGTGCATCGCCGCGCTTGCTCATCATCATTATATGCTCGGGCTTTTCTTGTCCCTGCGCCTTGTGGATCGTCACGACATATCCGTGGTCGGCATGACGATACGTGCGCGGGTCGAATCTCGCGCTCGAGCCATCGTCGAGCTGCACGTCGAGCTGCCAATGCCCGAGGCCCTTCGCGCCGCGATATTCCACCGCCAGCACCGTGCCGGTGTGACCGTTTAAAATTTGCGCGCCATTCGATGTTTGGACTTTTCGGCGCTTCGGATTCAAAGAATCATTTTTGCCGAATACGATGCGATCGCCGGCGACGAACTCGCGCACGCCATAGCGCATGGCGAATTTGTGGCCGGTCCCCGTGAACCCAACCACCTCGCGAATCGCATCATTCGCGTCACGACAGTCGGCGCGTGACGCTGCCGTAACAATCGCTGGCCGCCCCGCGCGCGCGCTCGCGACGTAGCGCTCCGCCACCGCCGCGATCACGTCATCGCGTGTATCTGCCCACTCGATGACGCCATGTTGCGCGAGCTCGCGCACGCCAGCCTCTACGGCCGCCTTGTCGAGCGCGCGAATAGCGCGGCCTTGGCGCGCGGTCCAATTACGCATCCAGGCGAGGTCGCCATGTTGGCGTCGGACCTCCGTAAGCTCGCTATACGCGCCTGCTTTGTTCGCCGCCGCGGTCACGACGCGGTGCGCGTCGCCGGCGGAAATGCTCGGCAGCTGCGCCCAATCGCCGATCATGACGATGCTCGCATTGCGTTTGCGCGCGAGCATCGTGAGCTGCTGCATGTGCTTCATGTCGAGCATGCTCGTCTCATCGAGCACGATTATTGCGCCGTTTTTGATTAGCGCCTCGGGTCGCGGCGTCGATGACTTATATGGCCCGGAGTTGCGCTTGCGCATGTGCGTGGCTGCATCATCCCACTTGCGCTGATCGCGTGCGAGATTCAATTCGCGCATTAGCATGCGCGTTGAATTCATCGAAGTAATCCCACTCGCTTCGGCAAGTTTTCTCGACGCCAATTCCGCAGTGCTGAGCCCGACGATTGGCCGATGCGTTGCAGCAGCGTACCTCGCGAGCGCGAGCATGATTGTCGTTTTTCCACTACCCGCTTCGCCGTTGCAAAGGCTCAACCGATGTTCGACGCCAAAGAGCACGGCGCGCTGCTCGCCGGAGAGCATGAAGCCTTTGTCAGCTTCAACCGACGCGATTGCTTCCGCGAGCGCGTCTACGTCAAACCGCGAATCTGTTTCGGATGCAAGTGCGTACGCCTCATCTGCCACGCTCTGCTCCAACTGCTGCTGCGCGCGCGTCGTCATCAGAGGCAATGCGGTGTCTGCGCTAATGATGCGCAGCGATGCATCATGTTGCAGCGCGAAATCGGTGAGGTCGGCGACCTCCACCGGATCCGATATTCTCTCGGAAATGTATCGCTCGATATCATCGCGCGTGAAAGTCGCTTCGCCGGCGTTGACGATCGCACGCGAAACGCACGATGGGTCATCGGTGATTCGCGCCGCGAGATTTTGTTCGGCGATCGCGCGGTCAACGTACGCGCGAAAAAACACTTTGCGCGCGGCGCGGTCGTCATCGGTTTGTGAGAGGTCGAGGATGCCGCCAACGTCAAGCTGCGCCACGTCTGCACCGCGCACGATCTCGATGGTGCCGAGACCGACCGTGCGCGGGCCACCCTTGACTCGCAGTTCGCATCCGTATCTCGCTGCAAGCGTATGCACGTCACTCCAAGCTAGGCGTTCGCCGGCGGCGTGCTGCTTATCGGCATAATCGGCGAGGCGCGGTGCGATCATTTCCGTCGCCAGCTCGGCGATCGGCATATTGTCGCTAGCGGGCGTGCGGCGCTCGATGGCGTCGGCCTGGCGCTCGATCGCCCACGCTTTTCGCTCGCCTCTCGTGGCCCACTCAATGCGCTCGGTCTCTAGGCCACGGTCGCGGAGCATTGCCAGGCCATGATCGGTTTCGAGTCCGTGCTCGAGCTCGACCTCTCGCGCAGCGTGGCTGAGCCGCTCATGGCTGCGATTGCGCTCCCAAACCTTGAGCGTGCCGGCGTGGACCGCGGCGACCGCAACGTGCACGTGCGCGTGCTCGGTGTCGCGGTGGATCGAATACACCGCCGCGTGCTCGCCGAGCCCAAGCTTGCCAATCGAGGCTTCGGCGGCGCGGATGATTTGCTCATCGGTGAGCCTCGCGGTATCCGTGCCCGCGTGGCTAAACACGAAGTGCACGACCGGCTCACGGACCTTGCGGCTCTGGGCGATCGCGGCCAAGGCGTCCATTTCCAGGTCGGCGGTCGCGAACGATACCACGTTGGTCGCGTACACCGCGCTAGGCCGGCGTCCGTCGCTGCCGCTAGGCCGCCAGACCACGCCGACGCCGCGATCAGGCCGGGCGAGCGCCTCCGTCATCACAGCATCGTAGGCGGCGCGGCGAGCCTGGTAGGCTGGGTCGCCATAGTCGGATAGATCGAGGCGGTGGTCGGCCACGATGTACCGCACTAGGCCGCGCGCACTGCCGCCGCCCGCCGGTCCAGCGCAAATCTTGGCGTTCATTTCAGATGCGCCACTTTATGGCGCGTCTGACGGTCCTATTCCCAGGCATTGTTGCCTTCAACGGTGACGTCAAGCTGCGCATCGTACTTAGGGCGGCAGCGCATGATCGCGTCGATGACGTGCGCGCGCAAATCGTCGACCATCGCGGCCTGCGCCGCGTTCAGCGGCGGAAGCTCGTCCACCAATGCGGCCACCCGGTGCGCGAGCAGGACGATCGGCGCGACGTCGATGGCCGGGCGCGGCTGCGGATCCCGGCCGGCAATGAGGCTGGATACGAGGTGTGACAGCGGCAGGCCAAGGCGCTCGGCGTCAGCCTGCGCGCGAGCCAATATCTCAGGCTGCACCTCGGCGCGCAGCGTCACGGTCGATCTGCGTGGCGCGCGTCGCGTCGTCTGTGTCTGTGTCATGGTATCCACTCCTCCATCGGGCCTCGTGCGTCGTGCTGCTGCAAGCACCATCCTGCCCGTTTCCATCATTCATGATACGCCCGACGAAAACCGATTCGCTAGCGAAAACTACCGACGTGATACCGACGCACTGCCGACAAAACACCATAGCTTTCGCGACTCTATTTCGACATTTCCGATGCTATCGACGATGAATCGGAGCTTACTCCCGATGCCAACCAGAAAAATAAATCGCCAAAAATTGAAAAAACGCTAAACATATACCGATAGAAAATGGCGTAATGGAAAAGACACCTCAGCTGCATAGGTCAAACGAGTCGCGGCTCGCCGCGGCTCTCGCGGCCGCACCAGCCGCGTTCGATAAGCTGGACGCCTACATTCCGCACGCTCGATCGCCTATCACAGAAGTTCTGACGACGCACCGCGACCGCATCATCGCGCACCTGGCGAGAGGCGTCCCGGCTGCCGAGATCGCGAGAGAGCTCGTCACGGCTGGGGCCCCGTTCGCGCCCGAGAGCATTTCTGGCCGAATAAAAAAAATGTTCCCGACGGAGAGCCGACGCCAACCCGGCGACAACCTGACGACAACCCGACGCCGCCCCGACGCCGCCCCGACGCCCGGGCCGAAACCAACGCCTGCGCCGCCAACAGCCGCAGCCGCACCAACACCTGCGCCGCCGCCACCGGCAGCGCCGACCGCACCACCAGCCAGCAGGCGCCACGCGGCGCTGGAAGAGGATCCCCGCTAATGATGAACCCAACAATTCGCCCCACCTTAATGATGCGCCTCGGTCGCAGCTTCGTCGCGCTGATCGCGCTTGAGCTCGTCGCCGCGACCACGTTTGGCCCGAGGCTCGCGCGGTTCGAGACCGATTTATACCGCGCCACCGTGGCGTGCTCGCACGGCAACTGCGACGTCGGCGTGGCCGATGCATGGCGGGGGTCGGCGAAATGAGCACCACCATGGCCGGCGCAACCGCAAAGCGCCTGATCTTAATTCCCTCGTCGAAGGGCGGAATCGGCAAGACCACGATTGCGCGGCTCATCGGCGAGGCGCACCGCGAGCAAGGCACGCACGCCGTCATCGTCGATGCCGACAGTGCGGTGGGCCAGCTGGCGAAACATCTGGGCGCTCGAAACGGCCACGCTGGTTTACTCGATCCGCAGCCCGTCGATGGAGGTGTGATAATGCTCGATTGGCATGCGGACGTGCGAGGCCGTGACCAAATCGCGGCGGTGCTCGCGTATGGCATGCCGAGCATAATCGTCGACATGCCTGGTGGTAGTCTCGGCACACTTTTGGAACTCGACGCCGAAGCCGATCTGATCGCAACGATCGCGGCGGCCGGTTATCAGGTGACCGTCGTCGTGCTGATCACGCCGTACCGCGAAACGTGGGCCGATGCAGCGCGCATTCGGGCGTGGGTTCCGGGCGCGGATCTCGTCGCGGTCGTGAATGAGGGCTTCGGCGACGCGGACGATTTCAGCGATTGGCGCGCGAGCGAAACGCGTGCGAAACTGCTCGCGTCACCTCGCACAAAAGAGGTGATCATCCCGCGCCTCGAATCGCGCATTGCGGCAAGCATAGCCGGGCATCGCCTCGCATTTCGCGCTGCGGCTGAAAGCGAGCATCTCGCGGTGCTCGATCGCGGACGTGCGCGCCGCTGGCTCACGCGCTGCGACGACGCACTTGCGCCGGTCAGCGCAGAATTAGGGTTGGCGGTACGATGACCGTAGCGAGCGCAGCGTACGCGCGTCTACGCGCCGATCTCGCCGGCACGTCGATCGATATCGACGCGATCAACGCCGATCTGCACCTCACGCCTTCGTCGGCCGAGTGGACGATTGCGGTGCTCGCGGCTGTCGGCACCGCGCCGGCGCGCGCGGATATCGCACGGCTTAATGGCGTGCTTTCGCGCGTCGAGGTGCTGCTCGATCGCGCCGGGACCAACGTCGATATCGGGCGGTCGCAAATCGAGGCGGCGACGAAAAGCGCATGCGAACGCATCCTCACCGCGTCGCTCGCGCGACCGTGGCATTACATCGTCATTTTCCTACTCATCATCATCGCGGCTTGGGGAATACTTAAATGAAGCACGCCAAACGCGAGCGCGTTCTCACGGTCGCGCTAAACAAAGCCGCTGACCTTCTCTTCGCGGCCACGGAAGAGAAAGAAGGCACCTATTGGCGCGCAGAGGTGCACGAGTTGCGCCGTATCGCGAACGGCCAGGAAACCATCGCGCGCGACGAACGAATCCGCATTATCGGTGAACGATGAAGCCCGGAATTATCGCCTTTCTCGTCGCGCTCGGTCTCGGCGTGATTTTCATTGTATCGTCAACGCATCATCACGACGGCAGCAACGTGCCTTCGCCCGCGCCTTCGCCACAGGCACAGGCCACGACATCGCTCGACGCGCTCGCCGTCGGCGTTCCCGCCGCCGCCCCGCAAGCCAGCGCCGCGCCCGCAACAGCTCCGCCCTCTTCCGACCCGGCTTCTCCAACGCAAACCGCTGCGCCGGTTACTGTGCAAATCGCCCCGGCAAACGCGCCTACGCCCACGCCGTCAATCGCGTATTGCGACGTGCAACTCGATGTCTCGACCACCACGCCGCGCTGGGCCATGCTCGCCGTGCGTAGCGATACGCGTCGGCTCGTGCTGCAGGTCGGCGATTCCATCGGCGGCCACACGATAACTGCGCTCGATTCCGATGGGCAAGTGGTGTATCTCAATGATGGTCACGCCATTCACGCGAACCAGGAGGCGCTTTGCGAGCAGTATTCCCCGTTGCAAACGCAACAGCCATGCCCGATTCCGACCACCGACTCGGCCGGAATCGCTGAAAACTCGGCCAGCTGGAGATGGGCGCCCGCGCTCGCCAAATTTGACGGCTGCGGAAGCGAGTCCACCCCCACGCCCGACGAGTGGGCCGGCAGCGCTTATTTTTCCGACGCCGGGCTCCAGGGTGCCCCGCCGGGCAGCGCGCGGGCAGCTGAGTTAGTCCGCCACCACCGGCTTGAGGATGCGATTGCGAGACACACGACCGTGATCGGGGCGTTGCAAAAGCAAACTTGGGTCTGGGATAACTGACCAATGAAACTCACCGAGGCGCTGCCGTTTCTTTCCGCCGCCCGGCAACGCGCGGGCGCGTCTCACGCCGTCGCCGCGTTGCCGGTCGCCTTTTATATCGTCGCGATCGCCGCGCTGCCATTCGCGCTCGTCGTCATCGGCGGCATCTTGCATTTCACGCCTTTTAACGCTCTCCCACCGGCGCTCGTGCTCCTCGCCGCTGAGGCCGTGCTGCTTTCCATCGGCTGGCGATACGTCGAGCCTCTCATCGAGTTGCTTGTTGCCGGTCTGCTTGGCCACGCGCACGACGGATCGTGGCTCCATACGCGAGCAGGCGGAGCGACGCCCGCCGCGGTCTGGCCGGCCGCAGCGATCGCGACTGCGGCAGTCGTCACGTTGCCGTTGCTGCTGCTCGCAAGCGTGGTCGAG
>DATCDS010000027.1:0-11398 GCA_036510515.1 Vulcanimicrobiaceae bacterium | reverse complement strand
GCCGCCGCGCCGATCGCCAACGCGTGCGCTTCGGCCGCGTTGCCGCGCAAGAACAAGGCGCGCGCGACGTGCTGATCGGCGATCGCGCTCAAGCGCTGTTGGTCCACGGCATACCAGGCCGTCTGCGCGTGACGTCGCAGTTCTTTTGCCCAGCGCAAGGTCGCGTCGGCATCGCCTGCATGGGCGCTGGCTTCGGCTAGCGCGGCGTAGAGCGATGCCGCCTCGGTCTCGATCTCCAGCCGCGCGGCGACGCGCTGTGCCTGTTGAGCGTAGTCCAAGGCCGCCGCCGTGTCGCCCCAGAGCAATGCCAGGCGCGCGTACCAGATCGACGCTTGCATGGCCAGCAATATCCGATCGGAACCCTCGAGCGCCTGGATCAAGCGATCCAAACGCTGTTGGGCCGTGGGAATTCTGCCCAGCGACGTTTCGGCATAGGCGCGTACGATGGCAAGGCTGGAATCTGCGCGCGCGTCGCCCGCGTCGCCGCAGCGGTTCGCGATCTCGATCGCACCTTCGAAATCGCCGTCGATCGCGAACTGCCACGCTTCGAGCGCCGCGGCGCTCGATCGAGCGCCGGCATTGAGAGCGCCGCTTAGCATTGTGAGCGCGGCGGTCTGCTGCGCGTCGGGACGTTGCCCCCGCGCTAGCGAGAACTCCGCGGCGCGCGCGCCCGCCGCAAACGCCAGCGGAGTTTGCGCACGTTCGCCGGCGGCTTGCGCGGCCCGCTCGAAGAGAAGGCCGGCACGCTGCGTGCCGCGCGCGTGCTCCTGCAGTGCCTCGACGAACGCGAACAGCGCCGGTTCGTCGACGCCCTCGCGGCGCAGGCGCTCGACGATGCGCGCCACCATCGCGAGCTCGCCGGCTAGCGCGATCGATTCGATATGGCGGTGCAAAAAAGCGAGCAGCGCCGGCGTATCGCGCGCAGCGTCCAGATGAAAGAGCGTCGCACCAAACGCGTCGCGTCGCTCGCTGCGGCGCGCGGCTGCCGCGTGCGCGGCTTCCGGCGAACCGTCCTCGCGCGCGTGCATCGCTTCGAGTAGCCCGGCACGCACCAGCGGCTGGAGCTCAAAGCCGTCGCCGGATCGCACCAGCAGCCCGTCCTCGCTCAGTGCATTCATGCTGGCACGGTCGGCTCGGTCGAAGTCGTCGGAATCGATGGTTGTGACGACGGCAAGCCGTTCGGCCAACGAGCGTTGCGCGGCGTCGAGACGCTCGATAGCGTGCGCGCCCAGCGAGGCCATCGGCGCGCGGTCGCGCAGCGCCAGCGCCAGCGCGGCGGGCCACCCGTCCGTCGACCGCACGATCCGATCGACGGAGGCATCCTCGGCGCCGCCGGGCAACGCGCGCGCGATTTCGTCGCGCGTGAAACGCAGGTCGTCGACGCCGATCGTCGCGCCGGTCATCGCGCTCGAGCGCGTCGCGATCGCCAGATGGAGCTGCGGGGGGCGCAGGGCGATCAGCGCGTTGACGAATTCTGCAAACGCGGGCGTATCGTAGAGATCGGCAGCGTCATCGATGACCAACACGACCGGCGTGGTGAGATGTCCGATGTCTTGTGCGAAGGCGGCGGCGAGCGCGCGCGGCGTTGACGAAGTTTCGGCTAGCGCGCGCGAGTGCCGCCCGAAGTCCGGGCGAACCGCGGCCATCGCTTTGACGAGGGGCAGAACGAACGCGCCGTCGTGCCACGGCACCGTGTCGTACCATGCAACGGGAAGGCCGATGCCGCGCAGCGCCGTGCGCAACGCGACGGTCTTCCCATAGCCCAGCGGCGCCTGCAGCGTCACTAGTCCGCCGTCAAGCGCCGCGCGAATGCGATCGTCGAGGCGAGGACGCCCGAGAAACACGCGCTACTTAGCGCGCGGCGAGGCGACGCACCCAGGCATACGAAGCGACGACCAGCGCGACGTAGAAGATCGCGCCCAGCCACAGGGCCGCGCCTCCGGCAAAGGCGTCGCTCACCAGCGACAGCGCTCCCTGCGACTTGAAGTAGAGAACCAATCCGGCAACCAACACCCCGCACAGGCTCTCGCCGACGATGAATCCCGACGCCAGCAGAACGCCCAACCGCTTGGTTTTCTCGGGATGCGGCTGTTTGGTCGCACTACGGTTGTACCACCAGCCGGCCAGCGCGCCCAGCACCGCGGCCAACGTCGACGACGACGGCAGATAGATGCCCAATCCAACGGCCAGCGGAGGCAACCGAAAGCGGGTGGTGACGCGCAAGACTTCGTCGATCGCAACGATCGCGACGCCGATCCCCGCGCCGATGCCGATGAGCGTCCAGGGAAGTTGACCTTGGATCACGCCCTTGGCGAGGGCCGAAAGCAGCGTGGCTTGCGGCGCCGCCAAGACGTGCGAGTTGGCGGTCGCGTGGGTCGTCGTCAAGCCGGCAAAACCGTAGGCTTTGTTGAGGAGGTTGAGGATCGGCGGGATGACCAGCGATCCGAAGAAGACGCCGACGACCAGCGCGACTTGCTGGCGCCATGGCGTCGCGTCGACGAGTTGGCCCGTCTTGAGATCTTGCAAGTTGTCGTTGGAGATCGTCGCGACGCACACCACGACCGCGGTCACGAACAGCGCGTAGGCGACCAATGTTTGCTCCGCGCCCGTGCTCATCGTGCGACTCATGAGAACGAAGATTAGCGAAGCACCGATGACCGTTAAGATTGCCAACCCCGAGACCGGGCTATTCGTCGAACCGATGAGCCCGGCCATGTAACCGCAGGCGGCGGCCACGAAGAAGCCCGCGATCACGACATAGACGATCCCAATGACGATCAGCGGGATCGCCAGCGACGCCAGCGCCCCAGTGGAGACGAAACTGTAAAACAGTACGGCTAGGGGCAACAGGGCGACGACGCTGATCAGCACGACCCACCCGATCGGGATGTCGCGCTCGGTACGCGGCAGCACCGCGCCCGGCGATTCCTTGTGCGCGCGCGAGGCGGCCAACGACGAAATCACGCCGGTCCACACCGGCTGCGCTAGCCGGATAATGGCCCAGATCGCCGCGACGCCGATCGTTCCCGCGCCGATGTAGCGCACGTCATTGTGCCAAATCGCGCTGGCGACGTCGGCGGCGGCGCCCGCGGTCGGATGCAGTGCCGTCAAAATCGGGGTGAGGATGCCCCACGAGATGAAGAGGCCGGCGAAGATGGCGATGCCGACCGAAATCCCGATCAGATGTCCCGCACCGAACAGCGCCAGCGAGAGCCCGAGATCGACGCCGGTTGCCACGCTGCCGGTGCGAAAGTAGTAGGCCAGGTCGCCGGCCAAGATGCGCGTCTGGACGATGAGGAAGAAGCCGCCCGACACGATCGTACCGACGACGATGGCCAGCATTCCGGCTTTATTTTCGGCGACCGCCTCGGATGCCGGCGCCGCATCGCGCGAGCCCGAACCGACCTTGAGAATTTCCGCCGCCGCGACGCCCTCGGGATACGGGAGATCGGAGTTGGTGACCAGCGCCCGCCGCAGCGGCACGCTGTACATCACGCCCAGGACACCGCCGATCACGCACACCCCAAACGATTGCCAGAACGGGAAACCCGTCCACCAGCCGAGCATCACCAAGCCCGGCAAGACGAAGATCACCGACGACAGCGTACCCGCTGAAGACGCCACCGTCTGCACGATGTTATTTTCGTAAATCGTCGAGTGCTTGAACGCACGCAACACCGCCATCGAGATGACGGCGGCCGGAATCGACGACGCAAACGTTAGGCCGACCTTGAGTCCTAAGTAGACGTTGGCCGCGGTGAAGACCAGCGTGATCGCGCCGCCGAGCAGCAGCCCGGAAATGGTAAGCTCGCGGCGGTTATCGGGGCGAGGCGTGGCGTCGACGTCCAAGTGTGACCTCCGGTAGGCGTGGCCTTGCTACTGTCGATGCGGGCGCGGTCGGATTCCTGCCGGCCCGCCGATCGACCAGGTTGTGACGGCCACAATTGTGGGGTACGCTTTCGGGTGAACGTCCCGTCAAAGGAGCAGCAGAAGTGGCTAGAGCGACCTGGAAGCCGCACGAGAAGAGCGGCACCTTGACCAAACGCAGCGATCTGCCCGACAGCGTCTTCGCATATCCCAAAGAACGTAAGGAGCCGCTTACCAGCGCCTCGCACGTGCGCAACGCGATCGCACGCTTCAATCAGGTGCTCGAGGTTTCAGACGAAGAGCGCGCGACCGCATTTGCCAACATCAAGAAGGCGGCCAAGCACTACGGCGTCCATCTCACCGAGACGCAGTGGAAGGACCTGGGAAAGAAGACCAGCACGAACCGCGGCGCTGCCGCCCGCAAGAAATCCGCCCGCAAAGCCGTCGCCACCCGCAAAAAGCGCGGCGTCAAGAAGTCCGCCAGCAAAAAGACAACGCGAAAAAAGACGACCCGCAAAAAGCGCTAATTACACTGCGGGGCTCGCCATGGACGCGGTTAGAGTAGGGAAATGTCTTCGGTGCGCATGGCGCGGGAACGAGCGGTGGCGAGGTTCCTCATCATCGCGAGCCATCCGATGAACCCGACCGCGCCGCCGACGGCAACCAGCGTGTGCAGGCCGAGCAAACCGATCGCCCCACACGCGATGGCGATTTGAAACGCCGCAAACGCGAACCACGAACGGCGCGCGTCGAGCAATTCTTCCGGGCGCGTTTCATCGTCGTCGCCACGGTAGATCGTCGCGAGTAAGCGGACGCCGATGTGGTGGATGTGCGCGTCGATCATCTGTCCGATCCAGCCGGCTAGAATCAGAAACACGAACGCCGCCTGCCACGGTTGGCCCATCAAGGTCCCCGCGCCGAGGACCAGGCCGAGAAGCAGCCAGATAATTCCCGCGACGACGAACGCCTGCGGCGCGCGGTGCGGAACCGTCGCGCGCGAAAGGACGTCGACCATATCAACCGCGTACACGATCGCCCCGATTGCGATCAACCCGCCGCCGATCCACGCAAGCGTTGGGCTTGCCGCCAAGCCGATGGCCAGCAGCACGACGCCCAGCAGAACCGAGGTGCCGACGATGATGTGCGCGGAAGGAAACCGCGAGCGTTCGCCGCTTATCGGGCGAATCGTTCGCACGGAGACGCCGAAGATCAGCAGCGAGGCCCATCCGAACATCCCCAAGTCCGCATGGCTGGCGGGGAGTGCGGCGAGCCACGCGGGTACGTGCATCCCCGACAGCATCGACGCCAAGCCGGCACCGATGAACGCCGTGAGCAAGAGGAAGAGCAGATTGATCGCTAACGCGCGCCCAACGGCCCGCTCCACCCGCTCGCCCTTGACCGTCGCGGCCAACGTTGAAAACGCCGCGATACAGTATCCGATGAGTGCCAGGAGAATCAGCGCCGCGCCGCCGGCGATGGCTTGCGGCCACGCTAGGAGCCCGAGGACGAATACAACGACGCCCAATCCGAAGGCTGCGACCGACCAGCGCGCGAGCGTTTCCCAACGCCACGTAACGTCGGTGAACGCCGGAATGACGTGCAGCAAGATGCCGACGGCCGCCATCGTCGCCCATCCCAACGCCACGACGTGCACCCACGCGATGCCGGCGAGTCCCGGGCCGGCGGCCGTGACCGACAGCCCGATCCATAACAGCAGCAGCCACGAAAAGCCGTGCGCGATCTGCGAGAAGATCAACGCTCCCGGCGGGATCCAATGCCGTCGCGAAAACACTACGCGGTCGTGACCATCCACTCGATGCCGAAGCGGTCGACGGCCGCGCCGAACATGCCGCCCCAGAACGCCTCCCCGAACGGTTGCAACGTCTTGCCGCCATCCGCAAGCGCGTTGAAGGTCCGTTCGCCACGCGCGCGATCTTTCGTGCCCAGACAAAGATTGATGTTCCCCGCATCCGGGTCGATCGTTTTGGTCTCCTGTCCGTCCGAGGCCATGAACGATATTCCCGGCGCGGTAAAGGTCGCATGCATTACTCGATTGCGCGCTTCGGCCGGAAGTTCGTCGGCACCGGGCGTGCCCTCGACCCGTTGCAGGTCGTAACTTCCACCCAGGGCCTTTTTGTAGAATTCGAGCGCTTCTTCACAACGTCCGTAGAAGAAGATATACGGGGAGAGTTGCAGAGCGTCCGAGCTCGTTGCGTCTGCCATGTTGGGAGTCTCCTTAAGGTCAAGAGAAAGCTGGCGGGGAGGGGTATGCTCCTTCTGCGCCGGATATCGGCCTCCGCCCAAACGGCGCAATTTGAGAGGATAAAACGATGCAGAAAATCAGGCCGTTCCTCTGGTTCGACGGCCAGGGCGAAGAGGCCGCGAAGTATTACGTTTCGATTTTCAAGAACGCGAGCATCGACGACGTCGCTCGCTACGGAGACGTCGGACCGGGCCAGGCCGGCGCGGTCATGTTCGTGACGTTCACCCTCGACGGGCAGGAGTTCATGGCACTCAACGGCGGTCCGGAGTTTACGTTCTCGTCCGCGATCTCGTTCTTCGTCGATTGCAAAGATCAAGCCGAAGTCGACCACTATTGGGAGAAGCTCTCAGCCGGCGGCGAAACCGTGCAATGCGGCTGGCTTAAAGACAAGTATGGCGTGACGTGGCAGATCGTTCCCACGATCCTGGGCGAACTGCTCGGCGACGAAGATCGCGAAAAATCCGATCGCGTTATGCAAGCCATGATGAAGATGATCAAACTCGACGTCGCCGCCTTGCAGCGGGCCTACGACGGCGACTGAAGTGGCCGGCGCAAAGGTGCGGGTACGGAGGTCACCGTTGTTCGACCTTGCAGCCATTCGAAATAATGACTTCTTTTGTGGCCGGCGCTATCTCCGCAGTTGGCCTCTGACGAGGGGCCGCCGTTCGGGACTAAACCAGGGGGCCAACACTTTTCAAACAAGTCCGGGAGCGCAACCGGTGTCGGTTGGTTTTCGGATCCTTTCGGTGGCTTGACAGGGTCTTATGGGCACCAGTGGACCGGAGGATCGGGCGTAATTACTCCGCCGTCGCCAAAAAAGGTGAGGTGACAAGTATGTTCTTTCTAACGTTCTGGGAGGGTACCGGGACCGCACTGGCGCTTGTTGGGGCTGCGGTAAACACGAAAGGGATGCGTTGGCCGGTACGCGTCGCCGTGCTCATACTCATAATACTATTTTGTCTGTGCGCCATTCAAACTGGTAGGATTCATACGGGACCCGAAGCGCTCTTAGCGTGGCTCGGGAGCGGGTTATGCGTAATTATGGCTGGAGTCCTCATGTGGTACGAACGTTCGCACCAAGGGTCACGTCGCTCATAATCGACGCCGTCTGGTCGAAGATGGTTTAAGCGGCGTTCGGCAGCGGTGCCGGCGTCGCCGGTGAAGAGCATGAGGAAACTGCCGTACTGTAAGATGAAGGCAATCGAGTTGTCGTTGATGTCGTTGCCGGTGTTGGCCAGGAACGGTAACGACGGGCCGAGGAAGCGCAGGGTCACGCCGTCGCCGGTTTTCCAAACGGTACGCGCGCGCGGCAATTCGATGGGAACGTTTTGCGATCGCGCCGTCGGCGCTTAGGCCTCTGCGCCGCGCAGAAACGCGCGCTCGATCACTTCCGCCAAGCCTGCGCGCGCAACGCGACCATAGCGTTCGGCGTCGATCAGCCCGAGCAGCAGGGCGACGAAGATCTCGGTGAGGGCTGGTGCCGCGAGGTCGATCCGGAAGATACCCGCTCTCTGGCCGCGTAGGAAGAAGGCGTCGAGAGTTGCGTCCCAGCCGGCTTCCACACCGGCCGCGGCCGGAGGGTCTTGCCGCCAGAAGTGGATCAGGAACGTCGTTAGCTCGCGGTGATCGAGGTTGTTGGTGATTAGTAGTTTGAGCGCGGTCAGCGGCGGCGCCGCGTCGAGGCGCGCCGCTTCGATCGCCTCCGTGATGCGGGTCGTCGCGTGGTGCACAAGCCGCTCGACCAGCTGACCGCGGGTGCGGCATAAGCGGTAGAGCGTCGCCTTGCTGATGCCCACGGCGGCGGCCACCTCTTGCAGCGAGGCGCGTGGCCGATCGACCAGCGCTCGCGCGAGCGACGCCATCATCTTGTCATTTTCCGCTTCCGCACCGAGAGCTGCCACCGCGGATCATCATAGATCAAATCACCACCGCCTGTCGACGGGGTTGATTTATTTGAATCTCTTAAGTATCATATAAGTCTAAAAAGGCCCATCGCAAAGGAGAGATTTGATGACCATTTGGGGGGACGACGTGACCGTCGCTGCCGGCGCGCGCTGGTCACTCTTGCTGCTGCTGGGCACGCTGACCATGATCGACAGCATGTCGATCGAGCTGTATCTCCCGGCGTTTCCCGCGATCGCGCACACGTTGCACGCCAGTACGTCCGAGGTGCAGGCCACGCTCTCCGTCTTCGTCTTCGGCCTGGCCGGCGGTCAGGTGCTGTACGGACCGGTCTTCGATCGCTTCGGTCGGCGGGCGCCGCTGCTGTTTGCCATCGCGCTGTTCGTCGCCGGAACGATACTGGCGGCGCTCGCGCCAACGATCGAGCTGCTGCTAGTGGCGCGCTTGCTGCAAGCGGGCGGAGCGGCTGCGGGTATCGTCGCGCCGCGCGCGGTCGTCACCGACCTGTTCGCCGAACGAGATGCCGCCGCGGTGTATTCGGTGCTCGGTCAAATCCAGATGCTGGCGCCGATCATCGCGCCGGTCCTGGGTGCGGCGATCCTACAGTGGAGCGGCTGGCGCGCGTCGTTCTGGTTGCTCACGCTCATCGGCATCGCCATCTGGGTTGTAGCCTACTGCGTCGCTCCCGACTCCCTACCGCCGGAGCGCCGCTCGCCCCTGTCGTTGCGGTCGGTCGCGTCGGCATACGCGGGACTGCTTCGCAACCGACCATTCATCTTTTACAGCGCCGCGAACACGCTGATCTTCGGCGCGCTGTTCGCTTACGTGAGCGTCGCCCCGTTCGTGCTGATGGCGCACTTCGGATTCTCGTCGATGCAGTTGGGCTGATCTTTGGCGGCATCGCGCTCACCGCGGCGGCGGGCGCGCTGAACATTCGGCTGCTGCCGGCGTTCGGTCCGCGGACGCTCTTGGTGTGTGGGCTCGGCGTCTACTGCCTGGCCGCCCTCGCGCTTTGCGCGCTCTCGCTCTCGCACGGCAGCGGGTGGGCCTACGTGGCCGCGTTGGCGTGCTGCGTCGGCGCCTTCGGCTTGGTCTTCGGCAACCTCATCGCGTCCACGATGGCACGCGCCGGTGCGCAGAGCGGCGTTGCGGCGGCGTTCATGGGCGCGGGCCAGTATGTCGGCGGAGCTGTCGTCGGGCTCCTGACGGGCTGGATCGGAACGACACCCGGCGTGCTGGCCGCGGCATTACTTATCTGTGGCCTGGCAACGTTCGCGTTCGTCTTCGCAGCCTGGCGTTCGTCCGATAATTCCATCGCATCGAGCGAAGCCCGCGCGTCGCTCAAGAAATAAGGTGATCAGGAATGTATCGCCGACGCTATCGTAGGAACGACTCGAGTGTTACGGCCGTCGGTCGTCACGACGATTGCGCCGTCTTGGTCGGCGCGATAGATCTGCGCGCCGAAGCGCTCGAGTCGCTCGATGGTGGACGGCGCGGGATGACCGAAGAGATTGTGGCGACCGACGGAGACGATCGCATAGCGTGGGCGCACTGCCGCGAGAAATGCATCGGTCGTTCCGTAGGCGGAACCGTGATGTCCTACTTTGAGCACGTCGGGGCTCTGCGTGCTGATTTATCGAAAAATGTCAAATCATTATCTGGCCCGAGGATTGCGTGCTCTATTTGTTGAGATGCGTGCATTATTCGGCCCGATCCCCGGATACGGGGGAAAGAGGCGTTTCAGGTTATGCGCGCCGTTTCACGATGGTCAACGCTCCCGCAACGAGTCGCTTGAATTCCCCGGCCACTGCTTTTACCTGTCCGCCTCTTCTTGATAGCCCAATATCTCCGTAGCATTTTGCGACTCTCCACTTGACCTCGTGCGCGCCCAAGGGCTTTGAATTCAGCGCCAGTGTCTCTATCGATCCGTAGGAGAAGTCCTTTTAACGATTCGTAGGCATAATATTTCGTGTTGAGCCGTATCCGAAGCGTTTGCGATGTTTGGGCGACTTGGACAATCCCCCAGGCCTCAAGATACCTGATAGCCAGTGCAGTCGGGGATCGACTTGTGCCCAACAACAGCGCGAGATCAAGAGCCGATATGCCATTCGAGTACCAGCCGAGGTGTGGGAGAAACATCAGCACCCTGCTGGTGATCGACTGCCCATAAACGGGGAAGATCGCCCGTGGTGGAGACGACGGCGGAATGGCCTTGAGGGGGCGTTCCGCAGACGTGGGACCTCGGTATTCGCGTTTCTTCGTGCGGCCAATACCAGGCAGATCCATCGCTTTACCGAGCCGACGCGCGAAAGCACGGATTTCCCATCGCCACGGATGGCGCGCATCGAGTGCCCAGAGCTTTGTACGGTTGGGGGTAAGTTCTTTGGCGAACGTGCTGCCATTATTTAGGCGTCGGCGCTGCGAAGGAGCGCGCTCGCACGGGTAGCTTGTTATGAGGCCAAGTTCGGCAAGCTCGGCGAGACGATAGAGCGATCGGGCGTGCTTCCAGCCCAGTGTCGCCCGCATTTCGTTGGCGGTCATCGGGCCATTGAATGCCAAGCATGCTAGGATCTTAGCGCGCCCGGGACCTCCAAAGAAGGACGGAAACCGCCCTACAGGTTTCGGCACACGATCACCTTCGGGGCGTCGCCGCCCATCGGCGTCTGCAATGGGTGTTCGCGACTCCTGACATTACGTCGCTGCCGGCGGCTTCCGAGTGGCCGCAGCGCGCATCTCTAAGTACTTGTAAAATGGTCGGAGACGACGTCGTGCCGCCGTGCGTAGTGCGTCGTATTCTGAACTCGAGGCGACGATGGCCCGAAGAAAGGCGGCGAGTTCGTTCGCAACGATAAATTCTGGATCGAGCTCGATTACGCGATAGTTTCCGATATGGGAGCTTCGCAGGGCGCCCTCGCGTACCCAGAAGTTGACGACGTACATCGTACTGACCATTCCGAGACCAAGAGACTTATAGATAGTGCTCAGATTTGTCCGGCCGACCGCGGCGATGAATGTCAGGGTGCGGGAACGGATGTCCGAATGAAAGATCGTATCGAGCCTGCGGGCGTCCATGGTGTTGTCGAAGGGCATATACCAGCGGGTGACCTCGCGCTCGACTCGGGATACAGGCCAATGCGCGTCTAGCGCCACGAGAAGGCTAAGGAGTGAACGATAGAGGGGAAGGCGCCGATTGAGCGCGACGTACTTTCGCCCGCCTGGCTGATCGCGCTTTACAACGAGACCGCTGTCCGTGAGACGCTCAACGGCGCTCCATACTTTATGCGGATCCATCCGAACTGTTCGGGCAATCGCGCGAACATGCATGGGTCCATTCACGGCAAGACAGATGAGAACGCGGTCTCGCCC
>DATCDS010000026.1:0-10809 GCA_036510515.1 Vulcanimicrobiaceae bacterium | reverse complement strand
CGAAAGCGCTGCCGGCGCAAATTCCATTCCTCTACGTCGCATCCAACTCCCGATCGAACCGCGCCGCGTCGAACCACCGATGTCCACACGGCCGACAGGACCCGGGCAGCATCCGCTCCAAGAACGCTGACCCGTGAAGGTACGTACGTTTTGGATCCTTGCCGCTGGAGCGCTTGCGCTCGCGATGTTTGCTTCGCCGTTTGCAAAAGCGACGGTGGCCGTGGCCGCGACGCCCCCGCCGACCCCACCGCCGTTACCGTCGCTGCCGACGTTTACGCCCGCACCGCAGTACACGCAGCCGCCGGTCACGCCATCGCCGATTCCCGCTCCCGGCGCGCTACCTCCCCCGCAGATGTCGACCGGCGTCAGCATTCCTATCGGCAAGCCGGGGGCAACTCCCAGCCCGCCTCCGCCGCAAGACAATCGCAAAGGTCTCGACGGCGTGTGGGAAGTGCAGATTCAAACCCCGGCCGTCCCGACCGCGATCTACACGCACTTTAAGCTCAAACAAGATCAAAACGCGCTGACCGGGACGTACCTCGATAACGCGGGCAAGCAGTTCGCCTTGGCGGGATCGCTCGACGGCAAAAACGTGCGCGTCGTGGTAACGCTCTCCGACGGTTCGACGCTGGTCTTTACCGGTACCGTTGACGGAACCACCGACATGCTGGGAACGCTCACCGATGCCAAAGGCAAGACGATGTATTTCACCGCGGCGTACCGTCCCAAAGAAAATTTCATGGATAACCTCAACGCCTCGCCGGGACTGGGCGGCATGGGAACCGGCGGCGCGCCGCCGATCTAGCGCCGATCTAAACCGAGGCGCGCTCGCGCAGACGGCGCTCGACGTAGGGCTGCAGGCCACCAGCTTCGATCAACGCCTGCATGAACGGCGGGAACGCTGCGGCTTGATAGGTCGTGCCACGCGTGAGATTGCGCACGATTCCCGTTGCGGGCTCGACCTCGATCTCTTCGCCGGCCGAAATGCCGTCGACGGCTTCGGGACTCTCGAAGATCGGCAGACCGATGTTGAGCGCGTTGCGGTAGAAGATACGCGCGAAAGATTTCGCAATGACGGCCGACGTGCCCGAACCCTTGATCGCGATCGGCGCGACCTCGCGACTCGATCCGCAACCGAAGTTCGATCCCGCCACGATGATGTCCCCGGCCTTCATGCGCGCGACGTAGCCCGGATCGATGCCCTCGAGCGCGTGCTTACCCAGTTCGACGGAATCGGTTATGTTGCAGTACTTTCCGGGGATGATCACGTCGGTATCGACGTTCTTACCGAAGGTGTGCGCGAACCCGCGCAGTTGCTTTGCCATGGTTAGACTCCTGCCAGTTCGAGAACGCGCGGATCGGTAATGCGTCCGGTCAGCGCCGATGCGGCGCAGGTTGCCGGCGACGCCAGATAGACTTCGGCCTTGGGCGAACCCATGCGGCCAACGTAGTTGCGGTTGGTCGTTGAGATGGCGCGTTCGCCGTCGCCCAGCGTACCCATGTGTCCGCCGAAGCAGGCGCCGCACCCGGGCGTGTTGACCGCGCATCCGGCAGCCGCCAGCGTGGTGAGAATGCCCTCGGTCGCGGCCGCCATCCAGACCGCCTGCGATCCGGGGTTGACGATCACGCGGAGATTCGCGGCGATCTTCTTCCCATCGAGGATCTTGGCGACTTCGCGCAGGTCGTCCAGGTAGCCGTTGGTGCACGAACCGATGAATACCTGATCGACCAGGATCTTGTCCGCGGCCACTTCGGAGATCGGGTGGACGTTATCGGGCGTGTGCGGACAGGCGACCTGGGGCTCCATGTTGTCGACATCGATGCGCACGACGCGTTCGTACGCCGCATCGCCATCGGCGCTTTCGACCACGAACGGGCGATCCGTGCGCTCTTTAACGTACGCGATGGCCTTGGCATCGGCGTGGAAGATGCCGTTTTTCGCTCCGGCTTCGATCGCCATGTTGGCCATCGTGATCCGACCGGTAATCGACAACTCGTCGACCGTCGTGCCGTGAAACTCGATCGCGCGATAGGTCGCGCCGTCGATGCCCAGTTCGCCGACCGTGCGCAGCATCAGGTCCTTGGCGAAGACCATGCGACCAAACTTGCCGCTGTAGACGATTTTGATGGTGGCGGGAACTTTAAGCCAGACTTCGCCCAGCACGAACGCCGCCGCGATATCGGTCGATCCCATGCCCGTCGCAAACGCGCCCAGCGCGCCGTAGGTGCAGGTGTGCGAGTCGCCGCCGACGATCAGTTCGCCCGGCGCGACCAGCCCATTTTCGGGAAGAATGACGTGCTCGATACCGCCGCGCCCGACGTCGAAGAAATGCTCGATCTCCTGCTCGATCGCAAAATCTTTCATCAATTTGGCGAGCATGGCCGATTGTGCGTCCTTGGCCGGGACGAAATGGTCCTCGACCAACGCGATCTTCGTCTTGTCGAAAACGCGGTCCGCACCCTTGATGTTCCGCATGACCGCGATCGAGACGGCCGCCGAGAGTTCGTTGGCCAGGACCAGATCGACGTTGGCGTTGATGATCTGTCCGGGTTCCACGCGGTCCAAGCCGGCGTGGCGCGCGAGAATTTTTTCGCTGAGCGTCATTCCCATAGTCTTTCCTGGATTCGTCCCCAAGGCCGTGAGGTCCCCGCCGCGAAGATCGAACGATGCACGATCGTACCTTCGGATTCGCGACGCGGGCCATCCACGCCGGGACCCCGCCCGACCCCGTCACCGGCGCGCGGGCCGCGCCGATCTACCAGACGTCCTCCTTCGTCTTTGGGTCGACCGAGGAAGCGGCCGAACTCTTCCAACTCCGTTCGTACGGCCACATCTACAGCCGCATCAGCAATCCTACGGTCGCCGCATTCGAAGAGCGCATGGCGAGCTTGGAGGGCGGCCTGGGCGCGATCGCGTTCTCCAGCGGCTTGGCCGCGCAGCTCTGCGCGGTGCTGTCACTCGCGCAATCGGGCGACCACATCGTCGCATCGCAAAGCATCTACGGTGGCACCATCACCCAGTTTTCCGTCACGATCGCGCGCATGGGCATTCAAACGTCGTTCGTTCCGGTCGACGACTACGACGCCATCCGTTCGGCGATCCGTCCGAACACGCGCCTGCTCTTTGCCGAGACGATCGGCAATCCGTCGGGCGCGGTCGCCAACCTCGAGCGACTCGCTTCGATCGCGCACGAAGCCGGCATTCCGCTGGTCATCGACAACACGTTCGCTTCACCGTTTCTGTGTCGGCCGATCGAGTACGGCGCCGATGTCGTCCTGCACTCCGCGACCAAGTTCATCTCCGGTCACGGGACGACCATCGGCGGCGTGCTGATCGAATCCGGCCGCTTCCCGTGGGGCGAGGGACGCTTCCCATTACTCTCCGAACCCAGCCCCGGCTATCACCAGAAGGTCTTCACCGAAACCTTCGGCGAGTATGCGTTTCTCATGCGCGCCCGCGCCGAAGTGTTGCGCGATGTCGGCGCGCAGATGTCTCCGATGGACGCCTGGCTACTCCTGCTCGGCCTGGAGACGCTGCCGATTCGCATGACGTCCCACGTGCAGAACGCGCGCAAGGTCGCCGAGTTTCTTCGCGATCGGCCCGAGGTCACGTGGGTTGCCTATCCCGGGTTTGAGAATCATCCGCAATATGCGTTGGCGCGGCGCTATCTGCCGGGCGGGCCGGGCGCGGTTTTTACCTTCGGCCTGCGCGGCGGCCGCGATGCCGGACGACGCTTCATCGACGCGCTGGAGTTGTGGAGTCACCTGGCCAACGTCGGCGACGCCAAATCGTTGGTCATCCATCCCGCCTCGACCACCCATTCGCAACTCTCCGAAGACGAAATGCGCGCCGGAGGTGTTCCCCCCGAATCCGTGCGTCTCTCCGTCGGCCTCGAAGACGTCGACGATCTCGTCTGGGATCTGAACAACGCACTGCGGGCGACGGGAGATTCGCGATGATTCTTACGACGGTGGCGCAGCGGCGCGCTTTGCTCGAGCGCAGTAAGAGCGTGGCGATGGTGGGCGCTTCGCCCAACCCGATGCGGCCGAGCTATACGGTCTTTTCTTACGTGCGGACGCACGGACGCTACGATGTCGCGCCGATCAATCCGACGATCGCGCAGATCGACGGCGTCACGGCGTACCCGTCGCTTGCGGCATACGCCGCGCAGCGCGGGGCGCCCGATATCGTCGACGTCTTTCGCAAGCCCAGCGAACTGGTGGAGGTCGTCCGCGACGCCATAGCCGTCGGTGCGAAGGCGGTGTGGTTTCAATACGGCGTGATCGACGACGACGCGATTCGTTTGGCCGACAAGGCCGGGCTCGACGTGGTCGTCGACCGTTGTCTCAAAGTGGAGTCGGCACGCTTCGACGGCGGCCTGGCGACCAGCGGACTCAACAGCGGTCTCATCTCCAGCCGCCGCAACCGTTAGCAGACCTAGGACGACAACGTGAGCTACGAGTCGCAAGCCGCCGCAATCGATCGCGCGCTCCTTGAGGCCATCGGTACGTGGCACCGGAACGGCCTGGAGTGGAACGAGGCACAGTTTGCCGAGCTGGCGCGATCCGTCTTCGCGCACCAGCTGCAATACAACCAGCCGTACGCGCGCTATTGCGCGACGTTCGGCGTCACAATCGACAGCATGCCCGAAACCTATGCCGGCATTCCCGCGGTGCCGACGGCCGCCTACAAGGAAGCGACCCTCACCACGTTCGACCCCGCACGCGCAACGCTGGCATTTGAAACCAGCGGCACGACCCAAGGCGCCGGCGGGCGGCACTACATGGAGACCTCGACGGTCTACGACGCTTCGTTGCTCGCGGCATTCGATCGATTCATGCTCGCCGACGGCGCACGCCTTCGCTACTTCAATTTCGTCCCCAACCCCGCCGACCGTCCGCAGTCGTCCCTGGGCTACATGATGGCGCGTGTGAGCGAGCGGCGCGGCGACGGAAAGACGGGCTGGTTCGTGCGCGGCGACGAGCTGTTTGTCGATGCCTTCGTCGCCGCCGCAGACGCCGCCATCCGCAATGACGTTCCGGTCTGCATCGCGGGCACCGCCTTCGCCTTCGTCCAGCTCTGCGACCAACTGGCGGCACGTAATCGCTCCTTCACGTTCCCCGCCGGCTCGCGGATCATGGAAACCGGCGGATTTAAAGGCCGCTCGCGCATCCTCGCTCGCGAGGACCTCTATGCCGCGCTCGCGATCGCGTTGGGGATCCCCCAGCACGATATCATCGCCGAATACAGCATGACCGAACTCTCGTCGCAATGGTATGATGACGCCGCGACGCGCGTCAAACGTTCGCCACCTTGGCTACGGGCGCTCGTCGTGGGCGCGAACAACGAGCCCGTTCCCGACGGCATCGTCGGGTCGATCGTGCACGTCGATCTGGCCAATCGCAGTTCGTGCCTAGCGGTGTTGACCGAAGATCTCGGCGCGATCGTCGACGGCGGTTTGGTGTTGCTCGGGCGCGAACGGGGTGCGGCGCTGCGCGGATGTTCGCTCGACGCCGAAACGCTGCGCACGCGATGACGACGCTGCAAGAACGGCCCGCGCGCCCGATCGTGCGTGCGATCGCCGACGCGGCCCGACGCTGGACCGACGCTGATTTTCCCGCACGCGTCCGCGTTCTCGCGCGCATCGTCGAGCGTACCGGATACGGGGAACCGGTCGTCGAGTACGCATTGGATCGGCTCTTTGAGTCGATCACCCAAGACGCACTGCTCGCCGTTATCGAGAGCGAACTGGGCGATATCGGCGCGCTCGATGGGTTCGCGAGCCGACGGGGCCGTCCGCGAGCGCGCGCCCTTCCCATCGGCGCCGTCGCAGTGATCTCCAGCCGCACGACGATTGGCGTGGCCATCCTGCCCGCAATCCTGGCGTTGTGCGCCAAGAACGACGTCACCGTGAAAGATCGCGAAGACGGCCTCGCCGCCGCATTCTTTGCAACGCTCGCGCAGGAAGACCTCGCTTTCGCCAGTGCCGCGCGCGCCCACCCGTGGGACGGCGCCCAGGCCGAACCGTCGCTGGCCGGGTTCGACGCCGTCGTTGCGTTCGGGAGCGATGCGACCCTCGCGGAGATTCGCGCGCGCTGCGCGCCGAGCGCGACCTTCATCGGCTTCGGTGCGAAAGCCAGCATCGGCTACGTTACGCGCGACGCACTCGCGGACGTGACCCGCGCCGAGGGGGTCGCCAACGGCGCCGCGCGCGATCTGGTACTCTACGACTCTCAAGGCTGTCTGTCACTGCACGCCCTCTTTGTCGAACGCGGCGCCGCAACGTCACCGGAACGCTTTGTTGCGCTGCTCGCCGCGCACGTCGAGCGAGCCGCCGTCGAATTCCCGCTCGGGCAACGCACCGTCAAGGACCTCGGCGCGTTGGCGAGCGCGCGCGCGATGGCGACATTCCACGCCGCTTCGGGCGGCGGCGCGGCGTTCTATGACGAAGGCGGAAGCTATCTGCTCGAACTCGATCCGCCGCAAACCGATTTGCCCTTCTTTCTCCCGCGAGCGCTGCCGATCCACACCGTCGGCGGCCCCAACGAGGTCGCGGCCTACCTCGCGCGGCATCGCCTGAGCGTCGAGGCACTCGCCACGGATCGAACGCGCGAAGATATCGTGACGATGGCCGCACAGGCAGGGATCGCGCGCATCGCGCGCTTCGGCGACCTTCAATCGCCGCTGCTCGCGGCGAACCACGGCGGCCGCGCGCGCATCGGCGAGTTCGTGCGTTGGATGACGGACGAAACGTGAACGACGACTTCGAACGCCTTCGCGGTCCGGTTCCCGGTCCGCGCACCGCTGCGTTGCTCGCCAGGCTGCGCTCCAGCGAATCGCACAACGTCACGTTTCTTTCCGACGAGTTCCCCGTATTCTGGGAGTCGGCATCCGGCGCGACGGTCACCGACGTCGACGGCAATCGCTACATCGACTTGACCGCAGCCTTCGGCGTCGCCAACGTCGGCCACGCGAATCCTCGGGTCGTCGCCGCCATCGCCGAGCAGGCGGCGCTCATGACGCACGGCATGGGCGACGTTCATCCGACCGCGGTGAAGGCCCAGCTCCTCGAACGCCTGCCGCAGATCTTGCCGGCCGGGCTGACCAAGACGTTTCTGGCAACCACAGGATCCGAGGCCGTCGAGGCAGCGTTCAAGACCGCGATGCTTGCCACCGGCAAACCGGCATTCGCGTCGTACCGCAACTCATACCACGGCTTGAGCCTGGGGGCGCTGTCCGTTATCGGCATCGAGAAATTCCGCGCGCCGTTTCGCGGCGCGGTCGTCGAAACAGGCCTCTTGCTCGAGTATCCGCGCGCGGAGCGAGACGATCCCGCGGCGGCGCTTGCCGCGGCCCGCGCCGCGCTCTCCGCACGCAACGATATCGCGGCGATCGTTATCGAGCCGATGCAAGGGCGCGCCGGCGAAGTCGTTCCGCCGTACGGGTACCTTAGCGGTTTGCGCGCCCTGTGCGACGAGTTGGGCATCGTACTGATCTTCGATGAAATTTTCACCGGCTTCGGACGGACGGGCGCGTGGTTCTGCGCCAATCACGAGAACGTCTCGCCGGACATCATCTGCATCGGCAAGGCGATGGGCGGCGGGTTTCCCATCAGCGCCGCGGTCGCGCGCGCGGAGATCATGGACGCCTGGCCCGTAAGCGCCGGAGAAGCGCTCCACACCTCGACGTACCTGGGCAACCCGATGGGCTGCGCCGCGGCGCTGGCGACCATCGACGAGCTCGCGCGGTTCGCACTGCCCGAGCGCGCGGCCGCGCTGGGCGTCGAACTTGGCGCGCGCCTGGAGACGCTGCGCCGCCGTGGATCGGTCCTCGACGTTCGCGGACGCGGCCTGATGTGGGGCATCGAACTCACCGACGCGCGCGTCGCGGCCCGCGTCGTGACCCAGGCGCTTGCGCGCGGCGTCATCGTGCTCCAAGCCGGACCCGAGGGGAATGCCCTTTCGATCACGCCGCCGCTGGTGATCGCGCCGTCGCAACTTCATCGCGCACTCGATATCGTGGAGGAACTGTTATGACCAAAACCTATCGCGTCGGCATCGTTGGCAGCGGTTTCGGCGTTCGCTCGCATCTGCCGGCGCTGACCGCGCATCCGCGCTTCGAGGTCGCGGCCTTGGCGTCACCCAACAGTGCCGCCCGCGTCGCTGCGGAACGCAACATTCCGCAATCCTTCGCATCCTGCGCCGAGATGGTTGCGGGCGCCAAGCTCGATGCCGTCGTCGTCGCAGCGCCGCCGTTCACGCACCGCGACGACGTTCTGGCCGTTTTGGCCGGCGGACTGCACGTGCTCTGCGAGAAGCCGTTTGCGCTCAACGTAGTGCAGGCGCAAGAGATGGTCGACGCGGCCAAACGCGCGGGCACGGCCGCAGGTGTGTCACACGAGTTTCGCTGGATTCCCGAACGCCTGGCGCTCAAAGAACTCACCGACAACGGGCACGTCGCGCCGCTGCGCGACATCGAGGTTACGCAGCTGGCCGGATGGCTACGAACCGACGGTACGCGCAAGCGCGGATGGTGGTTCGACCGCGCGCGGGGCGGCGGCATCGGCGGCGCGCTGCTCTCGCACTCGATTGACACCGCGACGTGGCTGGCCGGGCGGCCGCCGGTTTCGAGCAGCGGCTTGCTGCGCACCGCTAATCCGAATCGCCACGATAGCGAAGGCCCGTTCGAAAGCACTGCCGACGACGGTGCCTTCGCGACGATCGACTACGGTGACGGCCTGGTCGCGCGTTTGGTATGCGACGCCACCGTCGCGGTCGATCAGTTCACGCTCGCGGTACACGGCGCCAATCGCACCGCGGTCGCCAGCGGTACCAACGTCCACGACCTGCGCCTGTTCGCCGTCGGCAACGAAGACACCGACGAACTGGAATGCAAGCAGTCGCCCTACGCCCGCTACGCCGCGGTCGATCCGCACGTTCCGTACTTAATGGAGCTCTACGACGAGTGGATCCGGCAAGTCGAAACCGGACGCAGCACCCTCCCAACATTCGAGGACGCGCTGGCCACCCAGCGCGTCCTCGAATCGATCGGTTACCGCGCGTAGAAGCTATGGGACCGAGCCATCGCCGACGGCTCGAGCTACCGCACGATATGCGTCGACTCGGCCACACCCTTGGTGCGGATCATTGATGTTTAGGGCGCTTTGGCACAGGATCGTCTTAACCCTCGCCGGCGTCAATCCCTGATTGGCGCCCAGCATCAACGCCGCCACGCCTGCGACGTGCGGCGATGCCATCGACGTCCCCGCGATTTCGATTCGACAGTTGCCGCTCTCTCCGAACGGATCGACCGTGCACACCTGCGCCGGCCCAAAGGCCGGATCGGCCGACGTGCTGGTATAGATATTCATAATCCAATGCAGCAGATCGTTGTCCGACGGGGATTGCGACGGATCGCCGCCGGGCGCGACCACGCCCCACGCCGTCGGATTGGTCGAATCGTAGTCGGAGTACGATGCGACGTATTCCGAATTGGTGCCGGCATAGCCCGAGCCGTTCGGGTTTCCATCATTGAGAGCCGAGGCCCCCGCGGCGATGACCCCCGGATCGCAGGCCGGCGCATCGAGGATCGAGGAGGACTCGTTTCCCGCAGCCGCGACCACGACGACTCCCGCAGCGATCGCGTCTTCGATGGCACCTTGTTCGTCCGCGGTATCTGGGCATGAGCCGCCCAAACTCAAATTGATGACGTTGGCTCCGTTGCTAACGGCATCGTTGATGGCGGCAGCAATATCGGGCGTATACGCGGAGCATGCGTCGCTCGAGTCGCCATCCGGACAGCCTTGAGCGTCGGGCGGCCCGAAGACGCGCTCCGCGATTATCTGCGCATTGTATCCCGCACCGGCAAAGCCGAAATCGTTATTGGTGTCCGCGGCGGCGATGCCCGCGACGTCGGTCCCGTGACCGTTCTGATCGGTCATCGTTCCAGGCGTGAGCGTTCCGTTGCGCGATTCGAACATGGCGCTATGAACGACCTTGCCGGCCAAGTCGGGATGCGTGATATCGACGCCCGTGTCGACGATGGCGATCTTGACGCTGCCGGCCAAGGCTCCCGGCAACACGCTAAACGAGTTGCCAGACGACTGTGAGTAGCCCCACGCGTGCGAAACGCAGAGGAGATGCATGTCCCACTGGCCGCCGGTGCCGGCGTTCTGATAGAAGGGCGGGCCGATCAACGTACCGGTCGCGCCGCCTCCGGAATGTTCGTTCACCAAGTACGGATCGTTGGGCAACTCGGCCGCAGTCGTGGTGGGATGACGCAGACCGACCCGCGAGACGTTCACAACCCCCGGCAACGCTTGCAGCTTACGCTGTGCCGTCGGCAAGTCGCCGCTCACGCGCAGGACGCGCACGACCCGTCCGATATGTGGAAACGAAAGCTGCGATGTGAGGGTATCGGCACCGGCGCCGATTTCGCCCTGACGCACGTCCGCAATCGACCCGAGCCGCGCGCGGTCGTAGGAAACTTCGAGCAAGCCGGGCGCGTAGTCGTTGCCGCGATAACCCGATTGTTGCGCTCTGCGGGGGGTGTCGTCGCCAAGTCTACCGCCCATCGCCATCGCTTCGCGCGCTACCGACTGCGGGTTCCTGTTGGTCGTCGTACAAGCCGAAATGGTGGAAGGAGCCGGTGTCGGCGTCGCGATCACCCCGCCGGTGTAGAACGCGAAGTACGTTGCAACTCCCGCCGGAAGGTCGAAGGAACCGCTTGCGGCGGCAAAACTCACGGACGTACCGGAGACCGTCCCCGGACCGGCAACGGTCTGCCACAATCCGCCAACGAATTGCGCC
>DATCDS010000025.1:0-24379 GCA_036510515.1 Vulcanimicrobiaceae bacterium | reverse complement strand
ACGTCGCGGACCTTTCCGGACTTCACCTTCACGACGCGGATGATCGAGGTGCCGTGCATCGGCGAAAACGTATAGGCGACGAAACGCCCGTCGGGCGAGAAGGCGAGGTCCTCGATACGATACGACGGGCTGGAATCCAATACGCGGATTTGACCGTCGTCGAGGTCGATCGCGCTGAGTTCGCAGCGATGATTGGTAAAGACCGCGACGTTGCCGGTGGCACTGGCGGCAAGGTCGGTCACCCGTCCGATATCGCCGGTCGTGAGCAGCTTTGGTTCGCCGCCGCCATCCTCGAAGACCGCAAGTTGTTCGTAGCCGTTCAGGTCGGTCACGCAGACGAACCCCTTGCCGTCGTGGAGCCATTGCGCTAAGCGATAGCGCGCGCCGCTTCCGATCCCGTAGTGGATCGTGGCGCCCTCGAAAAACGGCAGCGTGAACGGTTGGCCGCGCGCGATCAGCGCGCAACTCGTCCCGTCGGGGTGGACGTCGAAGTGTTCCAAACCTTCGCCCGCATGTTCGAAGCGACGCGCGGTTTGCGGCGCGGCCGAACGCGTGGCGATCTGCAACGCGCTCGTCGCGTTCGACGCCGCATCGTACAGCGAGATCGCGCCGCCCGCGGAATAGACCACGCGCGTGCCGTCGGTCGAAGGGAAGCGCGCGTAATAGTCGTTTTCGTTGGTGTGGCGCCTGAGGTCGTTTCCGTCGCGAGCACAGGAGTAGATATTGCCGATCCCCTCGTGGTCGCTCAGGAAGAACAGGCGATCGCCGACGAACATCGGGCTCACCGGATTGCCGTCGGGAAGACGCAGGCGTTCGAACTCCCCATCGCCGTTGGAATCCATCCAAATTTCGCCGGCCGTTCCACCGCGATAACGCTTCCATCGGGCCGGGTCGTCCGCGTTGCGTCCTACTGCGACGGCGCCGCCGCTTCCAAAAGCGATACTGCGTGCGTGTCCCAGGTTCAGCGGTCGCGGCGTGCCGCCGCCGGCAGCGATCGCAAAGGGCTGCGTGCCGCCCGCGAACCACGCGTCGGCATTTGCGACGAAAAAGATCTCGCGTCCGTCGGCGCTCCACCCGCTGATCGCAACGATGGTCGCGCCCAAGAACGTCAGGCGTTCGGGGCGTCCTCCGTCCGCGGGCATCACGTACAGTTCGGGGTTGCCCTCGTCGGTAGAAACGAAGGCGACCAAACGGCCGTCCGGCGAGAGGCGCGGGGTCGAGCAGGTCCCGAAGCTGACCGTGAGGCGAGTGGCGGTGCCGCCGGCAGCCGAAACGCTCCAGAGGTCGTCTTCACAGACGAAAACGATTCGGTCGCCCGCAACCGTCGGGTGCCGATAATATCCTTGATCCATGTCCGTCCAAAGGTTGGCGCCGCCGCCCCCGACTCCTAGGGATGCTCTGAAGAAGTCGCGCCCGATCCGCTTAGCGCCTCTCCTATTCATCACTGTGGAGCAACAAGACCAAGAACGGGAAGGGCCCCAGGAAGAAGCCGGCGAGCATCCACGAGCCCGGTAGGCGCCCCTTGATGTAGGCGCCGACCCCGGTGGCGACGCTGAAGAGCGTGGCACTGGCCAGGATGCCGATTCCGGTCGCGAGCGTCAGGCCAGTTGCTAAGAAGGTCAGGAATCGTTGTGCCTGGTCCATCAACTTCCAACCTCATTCGCCAGGGCGCGACACGACTGAATGTCCGTGCCGTAGCCGACGAGGTTCGCGCCGGAATCGGCAAAGTATCTCTGCCAGAAGCGACGCACGCCCCGGCTCCTGTTAAAGTCTGCCCAGTGGCCGTCCCCGCTCGTTATCCCTATCATGCAGACATCCGTTCCGCGAAGGTCCACGACCTGGCCCGTTGCCTTCAGATGCTCGAGGACGCGCCCCAGCGTCGCATTGGAGTTTAGCGTTAGTCTGTAGTCGGCCATGTTGAGGATTGAGCTTTGCTCAAAGCCGCTGGAAAGAATAACTAGAAGGTTGCGAGCGCCTTTTGTCACCGACTCGAAGCGATTAGCCGCGCCGAAGATCGCATTGATGATTTCAGTTCGTCCCCGTCCGGTTGTGCGCTGTCCCAGCTCCGACAGCGCGGCGTTGGCCAAGGCTGTGAGGGCTGTTCTCCGAAGCCGTGCGTCCCGCTCATTCATCCCGAACAGACCCTCGTGCGGGGACACGGCGTCGAGCAGGGGCACTTCGCTCAAAGAGTTGTCCGAAATCGGCGTTACAACGACGCGCGTGGAATCGTTAGCGGCGAGGGCGTCGTAGGTCGCACGGTACGCGGCGGCCTCCAGCGTCCATGCATCCCCCGGCGCCAACTCGCGGATGCTCGCCAGAACCTCGACGTTCGCGTATCGTGGCTTTGCCGCACATCCGGTGACCATCACGATTGATGCGGAGCACGTCAACACGGAGAGAACGGCCCACGATCGGCGAGTTTCTTGGGTGGCTATCCTCATGAGGCGGTGCTCGCCTCACGGGGTGCAATCGACAGCTGCGCCGTAGGTCTCTGCTTTGGTTCCTCGTACGCCGAGACTCCCGCGGGCGGCCAGAGCGATTCGAGTTCGGCATCGGGCAGGGCAACGTCGAGGGTTGTCAGTGCCAGGGGCTCGCGCCTCCATCCAAAATTCCAGCCCCGAAGATAAGCATCGCATAGCCCCATTGCCTCGGCTTGCCGCGAACGCATTTGGTCGCGCAGTGCCGCGACGAAAGCCACGGCTCGCTGATGAAGCCGGTTGCAGCGCTCCTTTGCCCTGTTCCCATGAAGGCGTGCATGTTCAAGCGGAGTGAGGTAGCGGACTTGCGAGCCGATGCCGATCAATGCAAGCATGCAAATCAATGGCCAGCCAAAGGCTCCTATAGCGTTCGCGACCCAACCGCTGTCGGTGGCACCGTCAGCGAGAAGGTAGGCAAACCGCATGCTGCCGAGTATCACGCAATACAGAAACGCTACAGCTCCAATTACTAGCACGTGGGCGTACTCGCGGCGAAAGATCGCCTGGCCGCACAGGTGGCCCAGTATTGCGCTAAGCAAAGCGGAGAATATGACTGCCACGATCAGCGCGATCGGCGGAACGTGCCAGAGCTGAAAGGCCATATACGTGAGTGCGCCCTCGCCGATGCCGAAGGCGCATTGAAGCGCCCGGTACGCTGTGGGAGACAAGGGAAGGAACTGCGGCGTTTCGGCCACAGCGCCTGGTGCCGCGGTCGCCTCGGCCGCTGCAGTGTTTCGATTCGCCTCCTCCCACCGAATAAGCCACTTGCCGTACGAGGCGCCCATCGAGGCGAAGATTCGTCGGTGTTGCTGCAACGATCGTGAAAACCGAGCTTCGACTCTATGCTTTATCGCGCTCAATTTCTGCTGCACCGCCAAAGCGGCAACATCCGCGTGGTGCCTTGATAGGAGGAACGCGGACATCCAACCGGCGACGTGCATCAATACCGTCGCGAGCCATTGGCGAACGGATGGAAGCGAGAGGGTCACGAGCGCCGCGACGGCGACGATGGCGAGAACGATGTGGTTGTTGTACATGGTTACCGCCCCCCTCGTTGAAGGCCGCGACGGGCATCCCGTTCGGCACGGCGTTCGGCGCGAGCTTCCTCATCGCGTTGGTGATGCAGGGATCTCGAGTTACGCGCGGCTCTTTCGCGAGGAAACGCGGTAATGCCGACCTTGCCGCAGACCGCCACGCGCATGCCGATAATTCCGAGCGTGTACTCCGTGGGGAGCCACTGGTAGCCGGGTCGAGAGGCGAGCTTTGCGAGAGTCGTGGAGAACTCGGCACGCAGGCGCCGTAGTTCATCGGGAAACTGAGGTTCGAGGATCCTGAGGACCGCTGCATCGGTGTTGTTCTGGCAACGGGCCAGTGCGACGGCCTCGCCGTCTACAGCTCGCTCGATATAGCGCACTAACGCGTGCGCCGTCAGCGCGGTTGTGACCTCGGGCGGCGTGCCGGGCGGTTGTTCCCGATCGTCTTGGTTTGTAGTGGTGGACATAATGTGCTCCTTTCTCGAATCGGTTGCACCGGAACAACATCCGGTTACAAGAATAATACCTACGTCTGCATTTTTTTTCCAGGCAAAAAAGCGCGATGATTTTGCGTAGCAAGCAGAAAAGCGCGATGGTTTTGCGCAGCAAGCAGAAAAGCGCGATAATTTTGTGCGGAGGAGAAATTGTCGCTTTTTTCTACGCGTCGAAAACTGGCAGCGAATTTATCTCTTGGCGTGCGACGGACAGCGCACTATGCTTTGCTCCATGAACGCACTAGCCGTTGCCGTATCAACCGAAATTTCGACCCAGCATTGGCCGCGCTTCGGTGGCCGAACCGGCGAGGTTCCCCGCAACAGCAACTCGCGGGCCCTGTGGATCGGGCGCTCTCCGTACGCCCGGCCTGCCCAAGATAGGATGGCTGAACGCCGCTTCCGCACTCTCGACATCGACTCAGCCAGCAGCATGATCGCTTACGGCGTCTCTCCTAAGGCTGTACATGGTTTCGGTCGAGGAGGCTTCGTTGTCGCCGTGGGCTCCGATAATTCCCACCACTGTGATCAAGACCGCATATCCGGCCAGGTGTGGCCGTCGCGATCTCAGTTATCCTGGAGCAATCGGACACAATGCCGCGTGAGACTCGACGCACGTGAAGAGCCAAACGGCATCGAAACACGCTTGCAGGTCCCCCGCCCAAGTAAGCTAAAAACTACGGGATGAAGGACTCAGGGATTCCGCCTCCGCCCATATCGACGCTCTTGAAGAATTTGCAGCGTATTTGGGGGATTGACACCCTCGAGGGATTTGCGCAAGAACTAGATTGCGATCCCCGCACCCTCCGTGATCTGCAAAAAGGAAACACGCAATCAATGCAGCTCCGGACGCGGGATAGGGTTATTGAAAAGATCAGAGAGAGAGGCGGAGCGCCCGCAGAGGTCGGCATCCTGATTGATCAGTTCACCCGTTCCAATGAGGAGGCGCGAGAGAAGGTCCACGGCGGCCCCTTTCCAGTGCATCTTGAAGCGCTTAGAAACCTTATCAACAACACGGCCCGTGAAACGGCGAAAAGCAAGCGACAGCTGGATATTGTATCTGATTGCGTAGATTACGGGAGCTTCTTCGACCCGGATCGTCACGAGACTATCGTGAATGTACTACGCGGGTTATCACGGGCTGACGCCCATATTCGGATGCTCGCAGTAGGACCGATAAAGCACATCACTGGCTCGGCGGAATTTGAAGGTATGAGCCACGAAGAGCGCATGGGGAACCCGGACTTCAATACGTATGTGCAGCAGTATGTTACTCACCTGAGAGACGAAGGAAAGAACTCCGCATTCGCGGTTCAGCTCGGGAAGCACGCGGCCAGCCCGGAGGAGCTTTTTTTGTGGGTTAAGGCCTTTGCCGCGCCAGGCGAGCGCCCGATCGAGGATCTAACGAAGTCCTTGCAGCGGGCCCAAGAAGTTGTCTATGATTCCACGGAATCGTTGTCAACGAGGAAAGAGGACGGAGATGCCCTCTTAGCATGCCTGTGGAGCCGCGAGTACTATTTCCAAGGCGTGCTCGCGGATATGGGGATCATTATCAAGCGAGGCGGATCTGCCAGTCCACCTGTTAGCATGTGGCTAACTCCCCAAGACGCAGTCTATATTCTGAATACCGCAGGTACCGAACGTCGGGGTACCGCGTTTTCGATTTCACTCATCAAGGATGACGACTTTCGAAGGGATAAGTTGGAGGTTCTACGGAGCATTTTTGATAGGCTCTGGAGCGAAACGCCCGACTTACCA
This sequence comes from Vulcanimicrobiaceae bacterium, assembly GCA_036510515.1. Lineage (GTDB taxonomy): Bacteria > Vulcanimicrobiota > Vulcanimicrobiia > Vulcanimicrobiales > Vulcanimicrobiaceae > JALYSX01. The sequence continues at coordinate 18,619 of DATCDS010000025.1, read as the reverse complement.
TCGACCCCCCGGTCAGCCTAGGGGCGTAAAAGCGCCGCTTCTTTACGCCTTCGCTTTGTACTGCGACCGTGGTACGCTGAGTGGCATGATGCAATCTGGCATCGCAGCGCTGGTGCGTTGATCCTGTCCGGCTCGCCTCACACAAAGATCGTCCTCGGCGCTCTTGCAGCGCTGATTGCGCTGGTCGCTTATGCTCTCTACCTGCGAAATATCGCTCGCGGGTCGACCAAGCCTCATGCATTCTCTTGGCTGCTATGGGCCCTGCTGACGGGAATGGCCTTTCTGGCGCAAGCGCTACAGGGAGGCGGAGCCGGTGGATGGGTTACAGGATTCAGCTCCTTAGCCTGTCTCGCTATAGGGTTAGCGGCGCTCCGAGTCAGCGATAAGCAGTTTCACACGCTGGATTGGCTGTTTCTCTGCGGTGCTCTCTTGGCGATGGCCCTCTGGATAGTCGCTAGAAACGTAACGTTGTCCGTCATCGCGTTAACGATAACCGATGTCTTGGGATACGGCCCGACCTTTCGAAAGGGCTGGGAGCGGCCCGATGAAGACATGGTTACATCATTTACGCTCAACGCACTGAAGTATATCGTCGCGATCTTGGCGCTGGAGTCGTACTCGTTAGCCACTTGGCTCTATCCCGCGTCGCTCGTCATTATGAACGGCGCCGTCTCGGTCATGCTGCTGGCTCGACGGAGGCGCTTCTTGTCGGCCCGCCTGGGGCCACGCCCACCGGCGCGCTAGGCGTGGCGCGGTGTATGCCGTTGCCGCGCTAATGCGGTTTGGAGGGCATTTGGCTGCGGGTCGCGAGCAGCTCCCCGAGGGAATCGACGATCGCGGCCGCGTTTTCCAAACGTTCCATGGGCGTCGACAGGGTCGGCGTGGGAATCGGGTGCTCGAACGGCACCATCGTGAGGTCGTCGCCCACGAACGATATCGCGGTAAACCCCGCAACGCTGCGAAAGATTAGCTCGGCGTAGAGGGCGTTGGCCCAGCCGAACTCGGCGCGCGTGTACCGCCAATAGCCGCCGGGGTAGAAACTCTCGTGGATCAGGCCGTCGAGGCTGTCGGTCTCGGCTAGGGTCGTGATCGACGCGGCAACCTCCGGCGAACCCGTCGCCGTGAGCGCGCGGCCGATGATCCCCAACGGCCAGACGTAGCCATCGGGAGTGTGCGGGCTTCCCAAGCCGGTCGCATACGTTCCGCTGAAATACCACGGATCGTCCTTGGAGAGCGAAAAGGCGCGCGTAGCGAGATAGAGCGGATCGTTCGCCCCACACCATCCGATGTAGGGCAACGTCGTCAGGTTGGGGATGTTGGCGTCGTCCATCAGATTCGCGTGTCCGTTTCCGTCGACTTCGTAGGCGTAGATTCGCGCGGTATGCTTGGCATTCCAGGCGACCCCGTATCGTGCGATGCCGAGTTGCACGTGCGCGGCGATCGAGTTGGCCTCGTTGGCCAAGTTCGTATCGCGATAGCCGGTAACGGCAAGGTCGGCGAGATCGCGCAACGCGATCGCCGCAAGCGCGTTCTGGGGAATATTGTACCGGTAGCGTACGGGGTCGTCCGAGGGACGAAACGCGCCCCAAATCATTCCCGTGTCTGCATTGTACGCGTTTTGCGTGGGGACGTCGAAAGGATACGCATAGCGGCTGCAGGTTGCATGGAGCTGCTCGCAGCGATACGTATCGACCACTTTGCGCAACGCGAGGTGAAGCGTATTGGAAAAGATCGTGCGGTCGCCCGTCTGCTTGGAGTAGATGTAGGCGAGAACCACGGGCCACGCCAGCGAATCGATCTCCCACTTTCGTTCCCACACGTGGTAGTTGCTCATGAACGCGTTGGCGTACGGATCTTTGAGGATGTTGCGGGCGTCGCGCTCGACAACGCCGGCAAACCGCGCGCGCAACGCGGGATAGTACGTTTGAAAACGCAGGTACGGAATCGTTTGCGCGGACGAATCGCGCAGCCACATGGCGGGGATATCGCCGGTCTGCACGTACGTCGTGCCGTCCGCCTCGTCGAAAAAATCGTTGAAGAGCGTGTGGAAGAGCGTCGCGGAATCGATCGGCCGGGCGCGCTGACCGGTCATCGGAATGAACAGTTGGTGTGCGTCGGCCGCTCCGGGCGTGCCCGCGATGGCGAGCAGGGTGAGGAGCGCCGCAACGACGCGGCGCCGGAGGCCGATACTCATCGCCGCGGCTTTCGGGCCGCCGCGAAACGCGGCCTGGTCGGAGAAACCGGAACGACGGCTCGCTCCGTAGAACCGTAGCGTCGTGCCCGCATCATACACGCTTACATCGTTGCTGCGCGACTTTGAAAACAAGGTGCCGCGAGCGCTGGCACGCGCGATCTCGGTCGCCGAGTCGGGCCGCGGCGGCGAGTTGATACGCCATCTGTTCGCGCGAACCGGCCGCGCGACGACCATCGGGCTGACCGGGCCGCCGGGCGTGGGCAAATCGACGCTGTCGTCGGCGCTGGTGCGCAAGGCGCGCGCGCTGGGCAAGACCGTTGGGGTCGTTTCGGTCGATCCGTCGTCGCCGTTTTCACACGGCGCGTTGCTGGGCGACCGGATTCGGCTCGCCGAGCACTTCACCGATACGAACGTCTTCATCCGCTCGATGGCGAGCCGCGGGCACTTGGGCGGCGTGGCCGGCGCCACGGCCGATGCGGTGATCTTGATGGACGCCTTCGGCTTGGACGTCGTATTGATCGAAACCGTCGGCGTCGGACAGAGCGAGATCGAGATCGCCGAGTTGGCCAACACGACGATCGTCGCGCTGCAGCCCGGCAGCGGCGATTCGATTCAAGTGCTCAAGGCCGGCATCATGGAGATCGCCGACATCTTCGTCATCAACAAATCCGACCACCCAATGGCCAACCAACTGCGCCGCGAGATCCGCACGATGATGGAGATGCTGGACTTCTCGGGCTGGGTGCCCGAGTTGGTTTCGACCCAAGCGCTCTCCGGCGACGGCGTCGACGACCTCTGGAAAGCCATCGAACGCCACGTCGTCTGGATGAACGAAACCGGATCGATCGCAGAGAAGCGCGCGCAAGCTTTTGCGCATCAAGTTCGCCAACTTTCCCTGGGCCGGCTGCAACGCAAACTCGAACGCGAACTGCGCAGCGGCATCGCCGCCGGCGTCGATCCCTACGCCGCCGCCGACCGCGTCCTCGGCGCCTTCAACATCACCGCCAACGACGACGAAGAAACGACCACCATCCCCCACCCCCGAGCCACCGTCAAAGGCCTAACGTAGCGTCTCGCAGCACGGGCCCGCATCTTCGCTGAGGGTACCGCGCCCTCGCTTTGAGTCCGGTTAATCGCTCGGTCGCGGCACCCTCAGCGAAGATGCTCCGTCTCGGCACAGTGCCTGCGCACGTTGCGGGTGTCATGCGCGCGGTGTCATGGCGAGCGTAGGCGCGAAGGCGCCGGAGTCGAGCCACAGGCACCCTCGTTGCACGAGCCCGCATCTCCGCTGAGGGTACCGCGCCCTCGCTTTTTGCATGGTTAATCGCTCGGTCGCGGCACCCTCAACGAAGATGCTCTTTGCGGCAACGACTGGCAATTAATCGAGGGGCTTTGGCGTTGGTTCCGTGCAATCGGGTGTCGTGATAAGACAGAACTGGTTCGGATCGAATTGCCGGACACAACCTTCTCCAATAACGTGAGCGATGTTAATGCCTTTCGCGGGCTCGATATAGACGACGATCGGAACCGGCGGATCTGCGATATCGGCAAAGCGCAGATGCGCCCGAAGAGGCCCATACGCTTTGGAGTCCAGCACGCGTCGTATTCACGACAGTTGAGCGAACGTTAGCCTCGGTCCATCGCGCTCGAAAGCCGCGTCGATGGGATACGTCGTATACGGCGGCATCGGAGCTGGGCTGATGTGCGATACGTCCACTTCGCTCTTGAAATACTTGCCGTGATGCGCGCACGCAGCGAGCGCGAAAAGCAATAGCGCGATCGCGGTCGCATTTCGCCACAAGTTGTTAGTCATTTCCCCTCCCTCACTCGTCGTTGCTCGTATCAAGCGTGTAGGCTAAGGGTGCCCCGACCGAGCGATTAACCAGACTAGAAAGCGAGGGCGGGGTACCCTTAGCGTACACGCAGGCAAAGGCAGCGAGGTGCCTGTGGCTCAATTTCGCTCGCTTTGCTCGCTACGCTCGCCATGACACCCGCGGGAGGCTCGGCGCGTGGGGACGGGGCCCTTTTGGGCGGGCGTCGAAGCGCGCAAGGCTTATGGCGAAGATGATCGACCGCCCCAGCGGTCTGGGTGCACAGCCAAATCCGCAGTTTGAGGACCAGAAAGAGCGCTGGAAGGCGGCCTCCGCGAAGGGCAAGCGGCGCAAGGGAGCGGGCAGCGGCGCCGTCGATCGCACGATTTCCGACGTTCCGCTCAAGACCGTCTATGGGCCGGAGGACGTCGCGCATCTGGATCTGGCCCGCGACTTGGCGTGGCCGGGCGAGTTTCCGTACACGCGCGGGATCCATCCCAACGGCTATCGCGATCGTCTGTGGACGATGCGCCAGTTTGCCGGGTTTGGAAACGCCCAGCAGACCAACGAGCGCTTCCACTTTTTGCTCGAGCAGGGCCAGCACGGGCTCTCGGTCGCGTTCGATATGCCGACGCTGATGGGGTACGACTCCGACGCGCCGCAGGCGCGCGGCGAGGTCGGGAGGTGCGGCGTTGCGATCGACTCGCTGCACGACATGGAGGTGCTCTTCGACGGTATCGACATGGGCGACATCACCACGTCGATGACGATCAACGGCCCGGCCGCCATCGCGGTGGCGCAATACATCGCGACGGCCGAGAAGAAGGGCATCCCGCGCGCGAAGCTCGGCGGTACGGTGCAGGCCGACATCCTCAAAGAATACATCGCGCAGAAGGAATGGATCTTTCCGCCGCGTCCGCACATGCGCGTGATCGTTGACATGATCGAATTCTGTACGCGCGAGATGCCCAAGTGGAATACGATCTCGATCAGCGGCTATCATATTCGCGAGGCCGGCTCGACGGCCGCGCAAGAGTTGGCGTTTACGCTGGCGGACGGCTTTGCGTACGTCGAAGCGTGCATAGAGCGGGGCATGGACGTCGACGAGTTCGCGCCGCGGCTTTCGTACTTCTTTAACTCGCACATCGATTTCTTCGAAGAGATCGCCAAATTCCGTGCGGCGCGCCGCATTTACGCCAAACGCATGCGGGATCGCTACGGCGCGAAGAATCCGCGCTCGTGGCAGTTGCGCTTCCACACGCAGACCGCGGGCTGCAGCGCGACCGCGCAGCAACCCGAAAATAATATCGTGCGCGTGGCCTTCGAGGCGATGGCCGCGGCGCTGGGTGGGACGCAGTCGCTGCATACGAACTCGATGGACGAAGTGCTGGCGCTGCCGACCGAAAAATCGGTCGAGATCGCGCTGCGCACCCAGCAGGTGCTGGCCTACGAAACCAACGTGACCAACGTGGTCGACCCGCTGGGCGGCTCGTACTACGTCGAAGCGCTGACCGACGAGATGGAGCGCCAGGCCGAAGCCTACTTCGCGCAGATCGAAGAACTCGGCGGCGTGGTCGAGGCGATCGAAGCGGGATTCTTCCAGCGCGAGATCGCCGAGGCGTCGTACCGTTACCAGCGCTCGATCGAGGCTAAAGACCGCGTGATCGTGGGCGTCAACGCGTTCCAGCGCGACGAGGCGCAGGGCGACCTCGATCTGCTGCGCATCACCGCAGAGATGGAGCGCGCGCAGGCGTTGTCGCTCCAAGAAGTTCGCTCGAGCCGCAATGCGGCCGCGGCGACCGCGGCGCTGGATCGTTTGCAGGTCGCCTGCCGCGATCCCAAGGACAACGTCATGCCGCATTTGATCGACTGCGTCAACGCCTACTGCACGCAGGGCGAAATCGTCGACGCCATGGTTGCCGTCTACGGCCGCTACACCGAACGGTCGGTTTTTTGATGACGTTGCACGTCGACGACGAACGCGAGCGGGAGCGGGCGCGTCGAACGCTCGAAGAGGCGATCGCCAAGCTCGAGCAGGCGCTGCGCTTACAGCGCGAACGTGAGGAAATGCAAACCCATGGCTAGACCGTTGCGCATCGTCGTCGCCAAGGCCGGGTTGGACGGCCACGATCGCGGCGCGAAGGTCATCGCGCGCGCGCTGCGCGACGCGGGCATGGAGGTGATCTACACGGGCCTCTTTCAGACGCCCGAACAGATCGTGCAGACAGCGATTCAAGAGGACGCCGACGGCATCGGGTTGTCGATCCTGTCGGGCGCGCACATGACGCTCTTTCCGCTGGTGATCGAACAGCTCAAGGCCCAGGACGCCGGCGACATCGTGTTTTTTGGCGGCGGGACGATCCCGCCCGACGACACGGCGGCCCTAAAGAAGGCCGGCGTCGCCGAAATCTTCACCCCGGGCGCGCCGCTGCAGGACATCATCGACTTCGTGCGTCGAGAATGCGGCAAACACCGCGAACTCGTTACCTAGCCTCCATCTCGCAAAGAGTGACTGTGACCGTTAGAACTAGAGTCGCGCCGTCGCCGACCGGCGACCCGCATGTCGGCACTGCTTATGTCGCGTTGATTAACTATTGCTTTGCCAAGAAGAACGGCGGTCAGTTTCTGCTGCGCATCGAGGATACCGATCAGGTTCGCAGCACGCGCGAATCCGAGCAAACGATTCTGGAGTCGCTGCGTTGGCTTGGTCTGGAATGGGACGAAGGTCCCGACGTTGGCGGCCCGCACGGTCCTTATCGCCAGAGCGAACGCTCGCAAATTTATCGCGAACACGTCGCCCGGCTGCTCGATGAGGGGCACGCGTTTAAGTGTTTCTGTACGCCCGAACGTTTGGAAGAGATGCGCGAAGCGCAGCGCGCGGCCAAACAGCCGTCGCGGTACGACGGGCAGTGCCTCGCGCTGGACCGCGCCGAGGTGGAGCGCAGGGAAGCGGCCGGCGAACCGTACGTCGTACGCCTTAAAGTGCCGTCCGAAGGCGTTTGCGTGGTCGAGGACCTGCGACGCGACCCGATCGAGATCGAGTGGAAGACCGTCGACATGCAGGTCTTGATGAAGTCCGACGGCCTGCCGACCTATCATCTTGCCAACGTCGTCGACGATCACCTCATGGAGATCACGCACGTGATCCGGGGCGAAGAGTGGGTATCCTCCGCGCCCAAGCACCTCTTGCTCTACAAGTATTTCGGGTGGGATCCGCCCGCTCTCATGCATCTTCCGCTCCTGCGCAATCCCGACAAGACCAAGTTGAGCAAGCGCAAGAACCCCACGTCGATCCTGTTCTACGAACGGATGGGCTATCTGCCCGAAGCCGTCGTGAACTTTCTCGCCGTACTCTCCAACGCGCCCGGACCCGGCGAAGACGAACTGATGTCGCTGGAGCAAATCGTCGAACGCTTCGGGTTGGAGCACGTCGCGCTGGGCGGCCCGGTCTTCGACGTTCCCAAACTCGATTGGCTCAACGGCCGTTATATTCGCGAGCGCCTGGACGCGCGTGAATACTTGGCGCGCGTCGCCGCGTGGGGCTTCGCGCCGCAACGCATCGAACGGATCGCCGAACTGACGCACCAACGCATCGAGCGGCTCTCGGACCTGGGGGGCTTGGCCGCGTTCTTCTTTGCCGGTCGCTTGAATCTCCCGGCCGACGCACTGCGCGGCGGCAAACTCGACGGCGACGAGTTGCGCCGGGCCTTGCAGGTCGCGCAATGGGATCTCGATGGCCTGGCCGTCTGGGACGTTGCCGGCATCGAGGCCGCGCTCAAGCGCGTCGCCGAAAGCGTCGGCAAGAAATTTCGTGACGTCGCGCGGCCGTTCTACATCGCGATTACGGGTAGCCCGACGTCGGTGCCACTCTACGACGCGATGCAGTTGCTGGGCCGCGACATCGTACGCGAGCGCCTGCGCAACGCGCTCGACGCGTTGGGCGCGCCGACCGCGCGCGAGCAGAACGAATGGAAGAAATCGCTGCCGACGTCGGCAGAGGAGCCGGTATGATGGTGCGTGCGATCGTTCTGGCCGCCGGCAAGGGAACGCGCATGAAGAGCGCGCGCCCCAAGGTGCTGCACGAACTCTGCGGGCGTCCGATGCTCTGGTACGTCTTGGACGCCCTGCGCGCTGCCGGCATCGACCAAGCGCTGGTGGTGACCAACGACGAGCTCGACGAAGGCGTACGCGGCGCGGGCGTCCCGACGGTCGTTCAGCGCGAGCAGTTGGGAACCGGACACGCCGTGCAGGTAGCGCTCGAAGCGCTCGACGTCCAAAGCGGCGGACGCGTCTTGGTCGCATACGGCGATATGCCGCTGGTCGGCGCGGAGATCTTTCGCAACGTGCTGGCGGCCTTGGACGGCGGCGGCGCGCCGTCGCTCGCGCTGGTCACCGCGCGCATGCCGCTGCCGTCGAATTTCGGGCGAATCGTGCGCGAGGGCGATGAGGTGGCGCGAATCGTCGAGGCGCGCGATGCCAAACCCGACGAACTGACCATCGATGAAATGAACGCCGGGATCTACGCGTTCGACGAAGCGGCATTGCGTGACGCGGTCGCGCACCTCCGCAACGACAACGCTCAGGGCGAATATTACCTCACGGATGCGGTCGCGCATCTGCGCGCCGGCGACCGGCGCGTGACACCGGTCGTCGCCGACGATGGCCGCGACGTCATCGGCATCAACGATCGCGTCGAACTGGCGCTGGCGCGCAAGGCGATGAACGCGCGCTTGTGCGCGCACCATATGATGGCCGGCGTGACCATCGTCGATCCCGACGCGACCTACCTGGAACCCGAACTAACGATCGGGCGCGATACGGTCATCTATCCCAATACGTCGATCGGACGCTTGAGCGAAATCGGCGAGGGCTGCACGATCGGTCCTAACGCTCGTCTGGCCAATGCGAAGATCGGGAACGCAAGTGAGGTTCGCGAGTCCGTCGTGATCGATTCGACGGCCGGTGCGAACGTCTGCATCGGGCCGTTCGCGCATTTGCGGGGCGAGACGTTGCTGGCCGACGACGTTCGCGTCGGCAATTTCGTCGAGCTCAAGAACGCGCAGATGGCGGCACGCTCCAAAGCCAGCCATCTGACGTATCTCGGCGACGCTAGCGTCGGCGAAGATTCCAACATCGGCGCGGGCACCATCACCGCGAACTTCGACGGGGCGAAGAAGCATCGAACGTCGATCGGCAAGAACGTTCGAATCGGCTCGAACTCCTCGATCGTGGCGCCGCGGACGATCGGCGACGGCGCGCTGACCGGGGCCGGAGCGGTCGTGACCAAGGACGTCGCGCCCGACGAGCGGGTCGCCGGAAACCCGGCACGTCCCCTGCCCAAGAAGCCTTAGCCAGCACCTGTTACGATCTCGCGCGCGGCGGTGTTGAGAAGGTATGAGCACCATCGCGGCCTCGCTGGAGCTACGCGTGACCTTTGAGGATCTCTTCCTCGCCCAGTACGCCCGCGTTGCCGGTGTCGCGCGCCGCATCGTCGGCGACTCGGCCGCGGCCGAAGACGTCGCGCAAGAGGTCTTCGCAGCGTTCGCGTTGCGGATGCGTCCAGACGATGCCGGCGCGAGCGGGTGGCTGTGCGTAACGGCCGCGCGCATAGCGTTAAACGAAGTGCGCCGTCGCCGTCGTGCGGATCGGCGCGAGCGCGGTCAATCGCGTCTGGACTTGGCGCGATTGGCCCAGCGGGAAGCCGAAACCGATCCCGCGCGCATCCTCGATCGCGAGGAAGGGCGCCGCTTGGTACGCGGTGCGATGTCGCGCCTACCGGAACGGTTCGCCGTTTTGCTGGCGCTTCGGTACGAGGGATTGAGCTATCGCGAGATTGCCCAAACCCTGCGCTTGCCCGAGGCTCACGTCGGAACCTATGTGGCGCGCGCCCAGCGCGCCTTTGCCAAGGAGATTGAAGATGTCGAATCACGTTGAAGACGACGCCGCGCTGTGCGAGCGTTTGTTGGGCGGCGAGGATAGCACCGACGCGCGCGCGGCTTACGCGAGGTTCCTGGCACGCCGGCGCCCGCGCCGCATCGCGTGGGGTCCGATCGGCGTGCTGGCCGCGGCCGTCGTGGTCGTGTTGCTCGTCGTCACCCCGTTGGGCTCGGTCGCGCAGGGCTTTCTCACGATCTTCCAACCCAAAACGGTCGCGCCGATCGATCTCTCGAGCATCGGTCACGCTCGCCTGTTGCCCAACCTCAACGCGTTCGGAACCCTTCGAGGAGGATCCGCGCGCTTTAGGATCCGCATGGTCGATAGTCTCGCCGCGGCATCGGCGCTGGCTCATTTTCACGCGCTGACGCCCGCGCGACTGCCGTCGCAGCTAACGCGCGCGCCGCGTGCCATGGTCGACATAGGCGAGCGAGAATCGTTCACGTTTAGCGCCGAAAAAACGCGCGCGTCGGCCGCCCAAAAGAAACGGCGTCTGCCCGCAATGCCGGCCGAGTTGAACGGGACGACGATTACCGTGGCGCTGGGACCCACGATTGCTCAGACGTGGAAAGATGCCGATGGGAAAGATGGTCTCGTCGTCGTGCAGTCGATCGCGCCGGTGGTGCGAAGCAGCGGCGCATCGCTGCGCGAGCTCGAGACGTATCTCCTTTCCGTTCCGGGCGTCTCGCCGCAGCTCGCCGCGCAGATTCAAGCGATCGGCGATCCGGGGTCGACGCTGCCGGTTCCGTTTCTGGCCAACAAACAGACGGCCCAGCAGGTGACCGTCGACGGATCGTCCGGTGTGGCCATCGGCGACAACACCGGCGTCGGTGCCGGCCTGGTTTGGGAAAAGGACGGCAAGATCTACGTCGTGTTCGGCGCGCTTTCGCAGGACCAGGTGCGCGGCGTTGCCGACAGTCTCCACTGACGCGGCGATAGATGTCGCGCATCTAGCCAAGCGCTACGGTGACGTCGATGCGGTCTCCGACGTCACGCTACGCGTGGAGCGCGGGGCGATCTTCGGTTTCTTGGGACCCAACGGAGCGGGCAAGACGACGTGCGTGAAGCTGTTGCTCGGTTTGGCGTCGCCGACCGCCGGCGGCGGCACCGTGCTGGGTCGCCCACTGGGCGATCGGGCGGCGCGTGCCCGCATCGGCTACTTACCCGAGCTGTTCCGGTATCACGATTGGATGACCGCACGTGAGGAGTTGGACTTTCACGCAGGATTGATCGGCATCGAGCGCTCCGAACGCGACCGCGCGATCGACGACGTTCTCGAGACGATTGGCTTGAGCGAGCGCGCCGATCGTCGGATCGGCACGTATTCCAAGGGGATGCAGCAGCGCGTCGGACTGGGCGTCGCTCTCCTAGGTTCGCCCGATCTGATCGTTTTGGACGAACCGACGTCGGCGCTCGATCCGATCGGGCGCATCGACGTTCGCGAAATCCTCAGGTCGCTCAAGGCGCGCGGGGCGACGGTCTTTCTCAATTCGCACCTGCTGGGCGAGGTCGAGCTGCTGTGCGACCGGGTCGCAATCGTCGATCGCGGCCGCATCGCCGCCGCCGGCCCCACGCAAGAACTCGTCGGGGTGGCGCGCGGCGTGCGCCTGAAAGCGTCGCCCGCAGGCGTCCCCCTTCACTCGATTCTAACGCGCTACGGAATCCCGCGCGACGACGGCGATTGGATCGTCGTCGACGCGATGACGCGCGACGACGTGCCGCAGCTGGTGCGCGACCTGGTGGCGGCCGGCATCGCCCTGCATGCCATCGAGCCGTTGACCGCAACGCTCGAAGAGCGCTTCATGGAAGTGCTGCAAACGCGATGAACGTCGTGCGAATTGCGTTCGTCACGCTGCGCGAGATGAGCCGGCGCAAGCTGGTCATCGCGGCGTTCGCCCTCACGCTGGTCACCGCGCTTTTGACGGGCTGGGGCTTTTACGCGCTGGTGCACCAAACCTCGCACGGCCGGCCGATAGCACACTCGCAGGTCCTCGCCAGCACCGCGTTCATGATCGTCATGCTCGGCTACATGTTCAATCTGATCTTTGCGCTGGCCGGAGCGTTCGTGGCGGCGCCAGCTCTGGCCGGCGACATCGAGACGGGACTGCTGTTGCCCATCGCGACGCGGCCCGTGCGCCGCAGCGAGATCGTTCTGGGCAAGTTTGTGGGCATCGTCGTGATGTTGTGTGCGTATGCGTACTTCGCCGGAATGATCGAGTTCGCGATCGCTCGAGCGACGACGGGCTACTGGCCGCCGCATCCGGTCATCGCGCTGGGGTATCTGTGCGGCGTCGGCATCACGATGCTCGCGTTGACGCTCTTGCTCAGCTCGAGGATGGCGTCGATTGCGGGCGGCGTGACCGCTATCGTCCTGTACGGGCTCGCGTGGATCGGCGGCATCATTGGCGATATCGGAACGCAAGTCCATAGCGTCGGCTTTGCCAATGCGGGAACGGTCAGCCAACTGATCTTGCCGTCGGATGCGTTCTGGCGCGCGGCCGCCTTTCATTTGGAACCCGCGGCGATGCGCCTGGTTATCGGATCGCACGCATCGCCCTTTGCCGTCGCGGCGCCGCCGCCGCTGCCGATGATGGCCTGGGGCGTCGGCTGGATCGTCGTCATGGTCGTCTGCGCCTGCTGGAGCCTGTCGACCCGCGACCTGTAACGACGCCGACGGGGCACTATCGTGATGTGGGAACTGCGGCGTGACGGCCGGACTCTGCGGTGCGCTGGTCGCCTTGCTGGCTGGAACGCTGTGGATCGTGCGTGCCGAGCGTGCCGCCTCGCGCCTGCGCGTCGCCTCGATGCAGCGACGAGAGGCACAATTTTTTGATGCCGTTCGCGACATGCTCGACGCGGCCAGACGCAGCACCGACGAAGTCGTCGCCGCGCTGGATCGAGCCCTGCGGCACATCGAGCCGCTCGTTGACGCGGTGCTCGTATTCGTTCCCCGCGACGACGAGCTCGCGTGCGTTTGGGCAACGGGGGAACGAGCGTCCTACTACTCGACGTTGCGGTTAGCGCGCGGGAACGACGCATCGCTTCCGGCGCGCGCCGCGTCGGGCGAATGCACGGTGCGCTCGTCGGGTGACGGTTTGCTGCTGGCGACGGATCGCGCGGCGTTGGCGCTTCCGATGATCGACGAGCGCGGCTTACGCGCGGTGGTTTACGTCGCCTCGTGTCGCCGATGGGAAGGCCCGCACGACGTTCTGGTTCGCGTGGTCGAGCATTCGGCCGCACCGTTTGCAATCGCGCTGGAGCGCGAGCGGGATCGCAACGAGGCGACCTACGACGGGTTGACCGGCCTCCTTTCGCCGCGCGCGTTTCGGCAACGGCTGCGCGAAGAGGTCGCGCGAGCCCGCACGAACGACGGCCCGACGCTCTCCCTGTGGTTTCTCGACACCGACGGGTTCAAGAACGTCAACGACTCTCTGGGTCACGCTGCAGGAGATCGCGTGTTGCAGCGGATGGGCGAGTTGCTGGGGCGCCATCTCGTTCCCCGCTTCGATCTGGCCGCGCGAAACGGCGGCGACGAGTTCTGCGCTCTGGTCCGCGGCGTTCCCAAGACGCGTGCGGTCGTGCGCGCGCAGGCGCTGTGTGCGGCGGTACGTGCCGGAGACTTCGGAATTTCGCTGCCGCTGAGCGCCAGCATTGGGATCGCCTCTTTCCCAGCCGACGCACAGACGGCGAGCGATCTGCTCGAGCTGGCAGACGGCGCGATGTACCACAGCAAGCGTAACGGCCGCGATCGCGTCTCGTTTGCCGTCGGTCGCGACCGCTTCGTCATCGCAGAGTAAACCAGCGCGTTCGGGCGAATACGGGCGAGGTGACCTTCGCGTTCCTGGCTCGCGCAACCGGTGTCCTGGCTCTTCTGTTTCTCTGCGCGCTTCCGGCGTACGCCGGGCCGGTGCGACCCAACGCTCTCGACGCGCGCGCTAGCGCGCTCGCGACGCAGCAGCTCCTCTCCGCGCCCGCGGCGACGCTGGTCGATCCCGACCGGCAAATCGCGGCCGCCCGCTACGTCCGCTGGCGTATCCCGGGTTTCTTGTTGACGTTTCTCGTCCCGATCGGTCTGCTGACCTATTTCTGGCGCAGCGGCCTGGCGGCCGCGCTGCGCGATCGGATGCGCGCGCGCCTTGCGGAGTTCGGGGTGCGCTTCTGCATGGGTGCGATCGTTGCGGCCATCGCCTGGATCGCGGCGCTCTTGCCGCAGTTCTATCTGTACCGCATCGAGCGCATCATGGGCATCTCCCCGCAGATCTGGCCGTCGTGGGCGCTGGACTGGCTGGGAACGTTTGCGGTTGCCGTCGTTGCGACCGGCGTGGTCGCCGCGGTCGTCTTGTGGCTGGCGGACCGCACCCATCAATGGTATCTCTACACGATGCTGGCCGTCGTCGTCGGCGAGGTGCTGTACGCCTACGTAGCCCCAGCGTCGGTCGCGCCGCGCTACCACGACTTTCGCGCGCCGCGTGCGGCGATCGCAGCGCGACTGCAAGCGCTCGAAACCAAAGCGGCCGTTTCCGGAGTTCCGATCGTCGTCGCAGATCGGTCGCGCCAATCGCCGACCGACGATGCGTTCGTCGTCGGTGCCGGGCCGTCCCAACGCATCGTTCTGACCGATTCCTTGGTGCGCGCGGGGACGCCGGGCGAGATTGCGTTCCTTACCGCTCGGGCGATCGAGCACGTCGTAGATGAAGATCAAGTCCGCCGCGCGCTGGTTGCCGCGCTGCTCGTCATCATCGGCATGGCTTTGGCGGTCACCCTCGCCGATCGTGTGGGTTTTCGCCGAGACGACGATCCGGTCTCTCGGCTCGCCCTGGTCGGTGCGTTGCTCGGATGCACGTATCTCGTCGCGCTACCCGTCTATCAATCGTACCTTCGAAGCGGCGAGGGTCGCGTCGATATGGCCGCCGTCGCCCTCACCGGCGATCGTGCTTCGGCCGTGCGCGCGATGATCCGCCGCGCCGACGAACGCCTGGAGCCGCTGTGTCCCAATACGTTGACGATGCTCTATTTTCAACGCACGCCTCCCATCGCCGTCCGCGTCGCGGCATTCAACGGCACCCCGGCGAACTGCCGCTAACGTCTTAGGTTGTAGTCCACGCGTTGACGAACTGCATGGCGTCTTCTAGGCCGTCCTGGAGAAAACGCTCGACGCCGTCGGCGGCGGCGGTGAGGATTGCCGGGAGCGCTTGCCGTTCGGAGGGAGAGAACGGCGACAGCACGTGATCGATGCTGTCGCGCTGGGGTCGTCCGACACCGATGCGCAGGCGCGGAAATCCGTCGCCCAGCGTGGCGATGATCGAGCGCAGACCGTTGTGACCGCCGTGTCCGCCCGACGGGCGCATGCGCAACCTCCCTAACGGGAGATCCATATCGTCGCTGACGACGACGACGTCGGCGGGCGGCGTGCGATACCACGAGGCGATAACGCGCACCGGCACGCCGGAAAGATTCATGAACGACGTCGGCTCGACCAGCACCGCACGGTGCGCGGACACCAGCGCCAGGCGCGCTTTATCTTTGGTCTTGAAACCCGAAACGCCCCAGCGGCGCGCGAGTTCGTCGACGACCATGAAGCCGACGTTGTGGCGGGTAGCGGCGTACTCGCTGCCGGGATTCCCTAAACCAACGACCAGCCGGGGAGGCTGGCCGTTGGTTCGTTTTCCGAAGAACATCGTTGCGGCTCGCGCTTAGGAAGCGCTTTCGGGCGCCTCTGGCTTGCCGCCGATCAGCTCGGGTTCGGCGACTTCGAGCGTCGGGCCGGTCGCCGCATCTTCGACCGCCTGTGCGGTCTTAGACGCTTCGATGGTGATGATCGTGGTGTCGGCCGGCGTGATTAATTTGAACCCGTCAGGGAGCACGACATCGGAGGCCGACGCATGCTCGTGAATTCCCAACTCGGTCACGTCGACCTCCAAGCGCTCGGGAAGTCTGTCGGCGGGGCCTTCGACTTCGATCTCGTGGAAGATCACGTCCATGACGCCGCCGGCTTCGCGCACGCCGCGCGCGACGCCGACCGTCGCGATCGGGAGTTTGGCGTGGACGCTTTCGTCGGCCGAGACGCGCAGAAGGTCCGCGTGAATGACCTTGCGCGAGAGTGGATCGCGCTGCAGTTCGCGCACCAGCGCGGTTTCGGTCTTGTTGCCGATCTTTAGCGAGATCAAGCCCGTACGTCCGCCGTGGTGCAGCACGTCGTCCAGCGCGCGCGCTTCAAAGGCCACGTGTTCGGGCGCGGTGCCGTGCCCGTAGATCACGCCGGGCACCTTGCCGGCAACGCGGAGCTTGTGCGCGGCGGTCGTGCCGCTCTTGTCGCGCATCTCGACGGCGAGGGTGAGTTGCTGCTTGTTGGCCACGGGAGTCTCCTGACTAGGTGACGGCGACCGACTCGGGCGTTCCCGGCGCGGTCGTTCCGTTGGGGCTTTCGTCGCCGAACAGTTCCGAGATGGAGCGGTTCGTCGTAATCCTGGTGATCGCATCGGCCAGCGTTTGGGCGATCGACAACTGGGTGAACTTCGGATGGGCGTCCAGGCCCTCGATCGGGATGGTGTTGGTGACGATCACCTTCTCGATGTCCGACCGCTGCAATACGTCGAGGGCGTCGCCGGCAAAAATCCCGTGCGTCGCGACCGTGTAGACCTTGATCGCGCCTCGGGCTCGGATAGCCTCGGCCGCCTTGGCAAGCGTGCCGCCGGTCGAGATCATATCATCCACGACCACCGCGATCTTGCCGTTTACGTCGCCGACGATGTCGGTCACCTCGGAAACGTCGGGCTCGGGACGCCGCTTAAAGACGATGGCCAGCGTCGAATTGAGCCGCTTGGCAAAGAGTTCGGCGCGGTGCACGCCGCCCGCATCGGGAGAAACCACCACGATCTTGTCGTCGCAAAGGCCCTCCTTCTTGAGATGGTTGCACAGGACCGGCATCGCCATCAGGTTGTCGACGGGCAAGTCGAAGAAGCCCTGAATCTGCGCCGCGTGCAGATCCAAGGTCACGATCCGTTTGGCGCCGGCAATCTTGAGTAGGTTGGCGACGACCTTGGCCGAGATAGGCTCGCGGCCTTTGGTCTTCTTGTCCTGCTTGGCGTAGCCGTAGTAGGGAATCACCGCCGAGATTCGTGCCGCCGACGCGCGCCGCAGGGCGTCGATCATCAACAGGAGCTCCATCAGCGAGTCGTTGACGCCGTTGCCGTTGGGAGCCTTGCAGATCGACTGGATCACGAACGCTTCGGAACCGCGCACGTTCTCGCCGATTTCGACGCGCGTTTCCTCGTTCTTGAACTTCCCGACCAGCGCTTTCCCGAGCGGAACTTTCAAGCGCTTGGCAATCTCCAACGCAAGTTCGGGGTTCGAGTTTCCGCTAAAGAGCAGCGGGGTTTGGCTCAACGACAATCTCCAAGGCAGTACGGCCCCCAGGACGTTCAGAACGCGGCCCGCCCGGGCCTCCTGGATGAAACCGGCGGGGCGGCGGAGGTGTCGAAGAAGCGCATATGTCGGGGAAGTTCGAGCTCGTTTCGCCCTTTTCGCTTGCGGGGGACCAGCCCGCGGCCACCGCGGCATTGGCGCGGGGCGTGTTAGACGGCGACCGTACGCAGACGCTACTGGGCGTGACCGGCTCGGGCAAGACCATGGCCATGGCGCGCGTGGTCGAGCTCGTGCAAAAGCCCACGCTGGTGCTGTGCCACAACAAGACGCTGGGCGCGCAGCTGTGCGCCGAGTTTCGCGACTTCTTTCCCAAGAGCGCCGTCGAGTACTTCGTGTCGTATTTCGACTACTATCAGCCCGAGGCGTATATCGCGTCGACCGACACCTACATCGAAAAGGATTCGTCGATCAACGACGAGATCGAGCGGCTGCGGCACTCCGCGACCCAATCGCTGCTCACGCGGCCCGATACGCTGATCGTCGCCTCGGTGTCGTGCATCTTTGGCTTGGGCTCGCCGTCGGACTACATGGAGATGTCGCTCAAGCTGAGTTTGGGCGACGAGCTCGACCGCGACCTGCTGCTGCGCAAGTTGGTCGATATGCAATATCGACGCAACGATCTCAACTTGGTCCGCGGTACGTTCCGCGTGCGGGGGGACACGCTCGAATACGTCGGCGTTGAAGAAGAGCTGGTGCATCGCATCGAGTTCTTCGGCGACACGATCGATGCCATCAACGTCGTCAACATCATGACGGGCGAGTACGTCGAATCCAAGGACGAACTATTGATTTTTCCGGCCAAGCACTTCATCACGCCCGACGAGAAGCTGCGCCGCGCGGTCAACTCGATCGAGGTCGAGTTCGAGGAGCGGCTAAAATACTTCAAAGACAACGGCAAGCTGCTCGAAGCCCAGCGCCTGGAACAGCGCACGCGCTACGATCTGGATATGCTGCGCGAAGTCGGTTACTGCAACGGGATCGAGAACTACTCGCGTCACCTGACCGGTCGCGAACCCGGCTCGACGCCGTCCTGTTTGATCGATTTCTTTCCGAAAGACTGGCTGCTGTTCGTCGACGAGTCGCACGTGACGCTCCCGCAGGTCCACGGCATGTACGGCGGCGACCGGTCGCGCAAGCTTTCCTTGGTAGAACACGGTTTCCGGCTGCCCAGCGCGCTGGATAATCGCCCGCTGACCTACGACGAGTTCGACGCCCACCTCAATCAGGCGATTTACGTTTCGGCGACGCCCGGGAC
>DATCDS010000024.1:0-18048 GCA_036510515.1 Vulcanimicrobiaceae bacterium | reverse complement strand
GTCGCGGACATTCCGCGCGGGCACCAAAAACATCGTCGCCCCGGCACGTTGGGCCGCAATGAGCTTTTGACGCGTGCCGTCGACCTCGCCGACATCGCCGCGAGCGTCCAACGTGCCGGTCCCCGCGATGCGCCCGGCAGGCGAACGCCTCGCCGGACGTAGCGATCGATACACGTCCAGCGCAAACATCAACCCCCCGGAACTTCCCGAAATGTTGGCAATCGCGTAGTTCACGGCAAGCGGCAGGCTCGGGAGTATCGGCCTCTCCACCAAGCGCACGCCCAGCCGAGCCCTGCCGCCCAGCGCGATGGTGGCAAACACAACCTCCACGCGGTGTCCGGCACGACGCACCGTCACGCTGACGCGCTCTCCCGCTCGGCGGTGCGACAGGATCGCCGCGACGGCCGCACTATCGGCAACCGGACGACCGTCGATGGCGACCATCATATCGCTCTGATGCAGCACCCCGCTCGCGTGCGAGTCCGGCAGTACATCCCAGACGAAAATGCGCGCGCGAACGTTGCCGACCTCCAGTCCGGCCGCGCGTTCGGCGACGTAGGCCGCAATCCGTTGACTGCCGTTCATTTCGACGGTCATTTGCCGATCGAACGCCGCGTCGTCGACGCCGGCAGGAACGACTTGGTCGGACGGCACGATTTCCCAGCCCGGCTGCAGCCCTGCGAGCAATCCGAACAGGTTCGCGTCGGGAATAAAGGCCACGTCGGTCAGGTAGTAGTGCGTGGCCGGCGCCTGGTGCCCGGCCACCGAAACGACGCTGCGAAGATCCAACGCCCGCCCGGGCGCGAGCACCGAATAGGACGTGCGGATCAGCATCCCGGCCATCAAGATCGCGATGACCGCAAAGTAGACGCCCCACCGCTTGGGTGCCAGGTGCAGGCGCACGGGAGAGGTTAGGAGCCGGCTTCGACGGACTCCAACGCCGCCGTCTGCTCGGCGGGGGGCGGCGATTGCAGATCGAACGCGGCGCGTTTGGATTTGGCGGCGGCCTCGGCGAGCGGTTGGGCTGGTGCGCCTTGCGGCGTACGATCCAGCGACTCGCGACCCTTGCGCACGGCGCCCAGCGCGGTGCCCAAGCGTGCTTCCATCTCAGCGAGAACCTGCGCGGCGTACTGGTCCGCGCCCTCGCGCACCTTGCGGGCGCGTTCTTCTGCTTCGCGCAGGACCACTTCGGCAGTCGTGCGCGCGCGCTGCGCGATCTCGTGCTGATCGACCAACTCGTCGTGCTTGCTGGAAGCTTCCGTAACGATCGCCTCGGCCTTCTCCTGCGCGGCGCGAATCATCCGGTCGTGACCTTCGGCGATGATCTTCGCGCGACCGACCTCTTCGGGCAACGAAGAGCGCATCTTTTCTACGAACTCGGTCAAACGCTCTTGCGAGAGGATGCGATAACCGGCCGGCAGCCACGTCCCTTCGTGAACGTAGGTTTCAAGTTTGTCCAATACGCGATAGATCGACACGATAGAACCTCCGTTACGACGAGTGCAGCGTCGCGCGTTTCGCTTCCATCACGCGCAAGACCGGGTCTGGAACCAATGCGGCGACGTCGCCGCCCAGAAAGAACACTTCTTTGACGATGCTCGAGCTGACGAACGAATATTTCTGATCGGCCATCAAGAACATCGTATCTACCTGCGAGAGCGAACGGTTCATCAGCGCCGTCGACATCTCGCTTTCGAAATCAGAAACCACGCGCAACCCTTTGACGATGACATTTGCCCGTTTTGCTTTTACGTAGTCGGCTAACAACCCTCGAAAGTTTTCGACGCGCACGTTGGGGACCGACGCGCAGCACTGCGCGAGCATCGCTTCGCGCTCTTCCAGCGAAAACATCGGATCGCGCTTTTGCGGGTTGACCACGATCGCAACGATCAGCTCGCCAAAGCAGTGCGACGCGCGCTCGATGACGTCGAGATGACCGTTGGTGGGCGGGTCGAACGAGCCTGGGTAGACCGCGCGAGTAGCGCGCAGTTGCCCGTTGGTCATGCCGCCGGAACCCGATGGCCAAGCGGCCTAGTTTGGGGTGAAAAACGCAAGGGCGACATCGCCGTAGACTTCCTCGCGCACGCCGCGATACCCCGGCACTTCCGGGAGAATCGTGCGGGCCGAATGTTCGTACACGACCAACGCGTCGTCGGCCAACAGCCCGCGTTCGAGCAGCAATCGAAAGACCGTGTGGGGCAGCCCATCGGCATACGGCGGGTCGGCGTAAACCAGGTCGAAAGGGCCCTCGATGCGATGCAGCGCCCGATCGACCGGCGCGGCAACAACTTCCACGATCTTCCCGACGCCCAGTTCGGCGACCGCGGCCTCGATGGCGGCGGCAACGTCGCGATTCCCCTCGACGGCGACCACGCGTGCGGCCCCACGCGAGGCCGCTTCGAACCCGATCGCCCCGGTCCCGGCATAGAGGTCCAGAAAGCGCGAGCCCTCCAATCGCGCCGACAAGATTGAAAAGAGCGACTCCTTGACCCGTCCGGGGGTGGGACGTACCGTCGTCCCTTTGGGGGATTTGAGCTTGCGGCTGCCCAGTTGGCCACCGGTGATCTTGGGCATCAGCGTTTCTCCATGGGAATGGGCGCGAGCGGGTCGAGAATCGTCGAATACGGCGCGCGAGAACCCGGCGCCTTGGCCCGGGGAAACCTAAGGCACGTTTGGCCAAGGCTCATTCGAGATCGAGGAGCTCGGGCAGAGCGCCAATCGTGCGAGTCGGCCGCGCGACGTCGGAGGGATAGACGGCACCGCGCTCGTCGAACCAAACGGCACGCATTCCCGCGCCCAGCGCCCCGGCAACGTCGCAGCGCGGATCGTCGCCGACGTACCACAGATCGCGTGCGTGCAGACCCATCGCGTCGGCTAAGGCCGCAAACGCGCGCGGATCCGGCTTCTGCGCGCCGATGAGGCTGCTGACAACGACCGGGCCTTCGAAGCCGATGCAGGCCGCCTTGCGTTCTTGCAGCGGGCTCCACCCATTGGTCAATGCCGCCACGGGAACCCCGCGTTCGCGCAGCGCGCGTAACGTCGACGCCGCGCCGGGAACCGGGCGTACGAACTCCTGGGCCATATCCAACGCGGAGGTCTTATAGTCATCGATGAGCGCCGGTGTTGCGACGACGCCTCGGCCGGCGGCGAACCGTCGCACGGCCTCTTCGATCGTAAACGCTCCGGCCCGCTGGCGCGCGAGCAAGTCGTCGATCGCGCGCTCTTCCTTCGGCGCGCCGGTCAACCGCGAGCCGCCGCCGGCCGCCAACGTTTCGAGCAGTCGCATGAATGCGATGCGTTCGAGATGATTGTCGACCAGCAGCGTGTGATCGAGATCGAAGCCAAACCCTATTTGGAAGCGGGTCCGGTCACGACCCGAACGAACCCGTTGGGTCGAATCCATTTGGCGATCGCCGCCCGAATCGAGGCCGTCGTGGCCTTGAGTTCGCGACGCGCGTCGATCAGATTTTGGTCGAGCGGCAGTCCCCGCGTCGCGTACGACAGCAACAGCCCGTTGACGCCGTCGTAACTGGAGATTTGGATCGGAACGTCGCCCATCAGCAGCGCTTTGGAACGCAGCAGACGATCGGCTTCGATGGGCGCCTTCTGCAGCGATTTCAAAATCGCAACGATCTGATCCTGAGCCGGGGTGACCTTCTGCGGATCCGAGCCGTAGCCGATGCTGAACGTCGCGCGATGTCTTCCGACGGACATCCCGCTGTTGACGTTATAGACGTACCCGTGAACCTCGCGCAGATCGTGGTAGAGCAGCGACGAATAGAATCCGCCGGTAAGCACGCTGTTGGCCACGCTCATGTCGGCGAACGAAGGATCGGTGCGCCGCACGCCGATGAGTTCCACGAGCTGCGTCGCCGCCTGAACGCGACCGGTTGCCGGCACGTAGATCGACGACGCTTTGTTGAGCGGCACCGCCGCCGGATAGATATTGGGCTTGGGTCCGTTCGCCTTCCAACTGCCGAAGTACCGCTCGAAAGCGGCCTTGGCCGCGGCCGGCGTTACGTCGCCGGTCACGACGATCGTCGTCATATCCGGACGATAGACCGAACCGTAGTAGGACTTCACGTCGTCGAGCGTGACCGCGCCGGCCGTCTGGGGCGATGCGAAGCGACGAGCCGGATCGCCCAGCGGGTAGAGCGCGTTCTGCAGCGCGACGGCGGCGAGGTGGTCGGGCGATTGCGCCGCGTCGGTGAGGCTCTGGGTCTCCTGTCGCTGCACGATCGAGAAGTCGTCGGCCTTAAAGGCCGGCTGCAACTCTTCGTTGGCCAGCAACTGCACGCCGCGAACGAACGATCCCGAGGGAACCTCCAGCGAGAAGTTCGTTCCCGCGGTGGTCGAGGCGGCGATCTGGTCGAGCTGGGCCTGGAATCCAACGCGGTCGTAGGTCGTCGTGCCGTAGGGCAAGAGCGTCGCCGCGATGTCGGCAACGCCGTCTTTGCCTGCCGGCTGCTGGATCTGCGCGTTGGAGTTGATCGCACCGCTGACGACGACCGTATGCGTGATCCCCTCGGATTGGACGATCAAGCGAATCCCGTTGGAAAGCTTCATCGACACGGGCGAGAGCGTCTGCGCGGGTACCTGCAGATGTTTGAGCACGCTTTGCGCCCATATCGGCAACGCTTCGTGCTTGCTGGGCGGAATCGAGTTGTCTTCCTTCATCATTCCGCCGCCCGCCGAGGCCTTCCCAACGTTCTTCGGGACGGCGTACGCTGCAACGACCTTCGAGTTATCGAGGTATTCGCGCAAGACGCGATTGACGTCGGCGACGGTGACCTTCTGATATGCGGCAATCATCGAATCCGGCGAGCTGAGATGCTGGACCGCGACGGCCTGGCTCCACTGGTTGGCCAAGCCTTCGATCGAGTTGCCGGCAAACTCGAGTTGGGAGATTTCGCGCAGCTTGGCCGCGGCGACCAAGTCGGTCGGAACGCCGGTCTTCTTATAACCTTCGATGACCGCGCGCAGCCAACCGTCGGCATCTTCGGGCTTGGTTGAAACCGGCACGGCGGCCAGGGCGATAGCGATCGACGTCTTGGGATAGGACTGCACGACGAACTGCGCGGCATAGGCCTTGCCGGTGGCGGCGAGCGCGTACATATTTCCGCGCTGGCTGTTAAGCACGTCGTCCAGGATCTGTCCGGCAGCGTAGTCGGCGCTGTCGTAGCCCGGCATGCGGTAGCCTAGGAGTACGGCGGTAAACGGTTGATCCGAACTGTCGTGATAGACCGCTCCCACGATCGGGTGCAGCACGACCGGGGCGCGAGCCGGCAACTTGGCGGCCGGTATATCACCGAAAAGCGCCTTGACCTTCGCAACGGTCGCCGGGCCGTCGACATCGCCCACGATCACGTACACCGCGTTGTTGGGATGGTACCAGGCTTTATAGAACCTGAGCAGTTGCGGGCTGTTGATCGTGTTCGCGAAATCGTACCGCGTGCCCAAGCCGTTCCTGGCATACGGGGTTCCGGCCACCAGACGCGTCTGCATCTTGGTGAAGATCCGGTAGATGGCGTTCGAGTTATCGCTGGTCACCTCTTGGGTGATCGCGCCGCGCTCCTGATTCCACTGGCTTTGCGCCATCATCAGGCCCGTCGCGCGCGAGCGCTCGGCACGCAGCGCGATATCCAGATACTGCGATGGAACCGTAAAGAAATACTGCGTCACCTGATCCTGCGTATCGGCATTGAAGTCGCCCCCCGTCACGCCGACGGCGTCCATCAACTGGCTGGACGATAGCGTCTTGCTGCCGCGAAACATCATGTGTTCGGTGGCGTGGGCCAACCCCGGCAAGAACTGATCGTTCGAACCCACGCGGTAGTTGATCATGGTAGTTACCACGGGCGCGAGCGGATCGTGCACGACCACGATCTGTAGACCGTTGGAAAGCGTCGCTCTGGTGACGGGCAGATTGGCTGCCGGCGCGTGGGCACAGGAAACGGCAAAAGCCGCGGCCGCTGTAAGAACCGCGACCATGGAACGAATACGCAAGTACTTCATGCGCCCCCCGTTTCCACGCCCGCCGGGCGCCGCCTCCAGGTTGTTCTCCTTTAGGCCGTTCTTACGACGATGCCAGCATCGCGCGGGCCGACGGTTGCGCTGCGAGAAATGCCGCCAATCTGGCATGCTCGGGACTCTGTAACTGCGGATCGGCGCGAATCAGCCGGTCGGCGTCGCTCTTGGCCACACGATAGAGGTCGACGTCGCGCACGAGGTCGCCATGCAGCAGATCCGCCACGCCCGATTGGGCCGTGCCGGCAAACTCACCCGGCCCTCGCAACCGCAAGTCCTCATCGGCAATATAGAATCCGTCGGTCGACCCCGTTAAGATGTCCAACCGCTCGATCTCGCCGGCGTCGTCGGGTGCGATCAGCAAGCAGAACGATTGCGCCGCGCCGCGCCCGACCCGCCCGCGCAGCTGGTGCAGTTGCGCCAGGCCGTAGCGCTGGGCGTCGAGGATCACCATCACGTTGGCGTTGGGAACGTCGACCCCTACCTCGACCACGGTCGTCGCGACCAACACGTCGATCTCGCCGCGCGAGAAGCGACCCATCACGTTCTCCTTTTCGCGCGCCGGCATTTTTCCGTGCAGCACGGCCACCTGCAAGTTCGCGAACGCCGTAGCTTTCAAGCGCTGCGCCTCGGCCAGCGCGCCGGTCAGTTCGCTTTCGGATTCTTCAATGGCGGGCGCGACGATGTAGGTCTGATGTCCGCGGGCGACGTTGGCGCGTACGAACTCCTCGACCCGCGCCATGCGGCTCGCACGGATCGCGAAGGTTTCGACCGGCGTGCGCCCCGGCGGCAGCTCGTCGAGTACCGACAGATCCAGATCGGCGTAGACCGATTGCGCCAGCGTGCGCGGAATCGGCGTGGCGGTCATATGCAAGGTGTGGGGCGTGCCGCCCTTGGCGCGCAACCGTGCTCGGTGCGCGACGCCGAAGCGGTGCTGCTCGTCGATTACGACCAATCCCAAACGCGCGAAGTCGACGCCCTCGGTCAGCAACGCGTGCGTGCCGACGGCGACGGCCGCCTCTCCGCTCGCCAGACGGTCGATCGCGGCCTTGCGCGAACGCGAGCCCTGACTGCCGAACACCGCTTCGAGCGCGATGCCGAACGGCAGCAGCAGCGGCGCCAATTTCGAGGCGTGTTGGGAAGCGAGAATTTCCGTCGGCGCCATCAGCGCGGATTGAATGCCGTTGCGGGCGGCCAAGACGATCGCCGCGGCCGCGACCAGCGTCTTCCCGCTGCCGACATCACCTTGCAAGAGGCGGTTCATCGGCACGTCGCGGGTCATGTCGTCCCATATCTCACCGACGACCTTACGCTGCGCCCCGGTGAGCGCAAATGGCATCGCGCCGGCAAACTCCTCGAGTAGCGCGGGCGGCAGGCGCAGGGCCCGCGCCCCATGCTCCCGCTCGCGCGCCGCGCGCCTCTGTCGCGCCGAAATCGCCAGCGCGAGAAACTCCGTATAGATGAAGCGCTCGCGAGCGAGTTGAGCTTCTTGGGGTGTCTGTGGCTTGTGGATGGCCCGATAGCCGTCGCGCAACTCGGGAAAGCGACGTTCGCGAGCCAAGTCCGAAGGCAACGGATCGGGCGGAATCAGCTCGAGCAAACGTGCGAAGTTCTTATCGACGACCTGGCCGATCTTGCGCGTGGAGAGATCCTTGCTGGCGTGATAGATCGGCACCAGTTCGCCGTGGTAGGCATCGTCGTCGTTCATGGCGCCGTAGGTGGTGACGTTAACCGAGGGTCCGATGGTCGTTTTTTCGACCCGCCCGCGTACCCACAAGCGCATGCCTTCGCGAAAGCGACCGTACACGAATCGCCGGCGCCCGATCCACTTCGCCCAAAACTCGCCGGCATCGTCGCGCATGCATGCCTCGACGATCTCCAAGTCGCGCACGCGCCGCTCCTTGACGTGCACGATCCTCCCGACGGCGATCTGCTCCTCCTGCGTGCCGCCTAACCCCGTCGAAGGCGTGGGAAAGCGCATGTCCTCATATCGGAAGGGAAAATTTTCTAACAACGCTTCGGCGGTGTCGATCCCCAACTCGCGAAAATACTGCGCCGTCTTGGGCCCGACCGCGGAAAGATCGTCGATCGGCGTCACGAGCTCAATCGTTTACCGGTCTGGCTCTCGAAAGCAGGTGCGCGCCGACGCGGTCGAGCGCTATACCGCGGTGGGCCAGGAGAACGAGCAGATGAAAGATGAGGTCGCTGGATTCCCAGACGACTTCTTCTTCGTCGGCGTTCTTGGCGGCGATCACGACCTCGGTAGCTTCTTCGCCGATCTTTTTCCCGATCGCATCCACGCCGCCGGCGTACAGTGTGGCGACGTACGAGCCCTCGGGCGGCGCGGCCTTGCGCCGCTCGAGCGTTTCCTCAAGGTGCCCGACCGCGCGAACGAAGGCGCCCGCGCTCGAATCCGCATCGGAAAAGAGCGGGTGGTGGAAGCACGTGTTTCGGCCCGTGTGACACGCGGGACCGTTTGGAATGACGCGATAGAGCAACGCATCTCCATCGCAGTCGGCGCTGACTTCGACGACGCGTTGGGTGTGGCCCGAGGTTTCACCCTTGCGCCAGAGCGTTCGGCGACTGCGGCTGTACAGGTGCGTTTGCTGCGACGCCAGCGTTTTGGCCAGAGCCTCGCGGTCGGCCCACGCCAACGTCAGCACGGTTCCCGCGCGCGCGTCGGCGATGACGACGGGCAACAAGCCATCCGCGCCCCACTTCAATCCATCGATATCCATCGCGTCAGGGGTTCCACGGGCGAACCGGGATTCCGCGCGCGGACAGCGCTGCCTTGAGATCCGGGATCGCCATCTCGCCGAAATGGAAGAGCGATGCTGCCAGCGCCGCATCGGCCCGGGCGCGTTGGAAAACGTCGACGAAATCTTCGATGCTGCCGGCCCCGCCCGACGCCACCACCGGCACGCTCGTCGCTTCGCGTACCGCCCGCGTCAGCTCGAGATCGTAGCCCGCCTTGGTGCCGTCGCGGTCCATGCTGGTGAGCAAGATCTCGCCGGCGCCGCCCTCGTCGGCGGCGCGCGCGGCCCACCCCACCGCATCGATGCCCGTGGCCGTGCGGCCTCCATCGACGACGACTTCCCATCCGCCGGGGCGCGCGCGCGCGTCGATGGCGATCACGATGCATTGACTGCCGAATTCGGACGCGGCTTTACGCAGAAGGTCGGGCCGGCGCACGGCTGCCGAATTGAGCGCGACCTTGTCCGAGCCGGCGCGAAGAAGTTGGCGAACGTCGTCGACCGCGTTCACGCCGCCGCCGACGGTAAACGGAATCGTCAGTTCCCGCGCAACCGCCCGAACGACCTCGCGCGTTGCGCGTCGTCCTTCGATGGTCGCGGTGATATCTAAGAAGACGAGTTCGTCTGCACCCAGGCGCTCGTACCGCGCGGCGAGCTCGACGGGATCCCCGGCGTCGCGCAGCGCAACGAAATTGATGCCTTTGACGACGCGCCCTTGCTTGATGTCCAGGCACGGGACGATGCGGCGAACCAGCGTCGAGGAGCTCACGTCCGCCCGCGCAGACGCTCGAGCTCGCGGGTGCGCCGATAGGTGTCGCGCACGCGTGGAACTTCGACCCCATACCGCTCGGCCAGTTCGATCACCGCGCCCAACATCGGGTCCAGTTCGAGCGGACGGCCCAACTCCAAATCCTGCAGCATCGAGGTCTTCACATCGGCCAAGCGCGCCGCGTACGCCAGACGGGCGTCGACGTCGACCTCGGCAACCACCCCGAGCGAGCGGCCGACGGCGAGCACTTCGAGCATGAGCTCGCGCGCGTCGTCGCGCGAACGCGGATCGCTCAAAATCGCGCGAAGCGTCCGTCCTTCCAGCGCGCTGATCGGATTGAGGCCGACATTGTTAGCCAGCTTTAGCCAGACGGTCTGTCGAATATCGGGATCGACGTGGGGCTCCAGGCCGGCGTCTCGCATCGCCGCGGCCAGCGCCTCCGCGCGCGCGCCGTTCGCGCCGTTGGGATCGCCGATCACCACACGCGTGCCGCCGCTCTGCACGACCACGCCGGGGACGCTCACGCGCGCCGAGATATGTACGGCGCCCCCGACGACCTGCGAATCGGGAAAGAGCGTGCCGACGCGGCCCTGCGGATCGACGCTGCGCAACGGAGGTTGGCGGACGAACCAAAATGGCACCCCGTTCTGAAGGGTGACGATCGTCGCATCGGCACCCGCGTGTTCGGCGAGCATATCGATAAACGACGGCCAGTGATGTGCTTTGAACGTCAGGAGAAACGCGTCGAAGCTCCCCAAGGCGGAAAGGTCGCTGTCGGCGGCCACGCGCGCGCTGAACGAGCCGAGATCGCCGCGAACCGTCAAGCCGTTGGATTGGATCGCCGCGAGATGTGCGCCGCGAGCGACCACGGCTACGTCATTGCCGCCACGCGCCAGCGCCGCGGCGAGGAAGCCGCCGATCGCACCGGCACCGACGACGGCTACGCGCACCCGCACGCTCCCAAACCAAGAGAGAATTTGGAGGCGACGGGCAGATTTGAACTGCCGAATGGGGCTTTTGCAGAGCCCTGCCTTACCACTTGGCTACGTCGCCTTGCACGTTATATCTCACTGAGCGGGTAGTGGGAATCGAACCCACGCATCAACCTTGGGAAGGTCGCAGGCTACCATTACATCATACCCGCGTGCCCGCGCACGGTTCGGCTCCCCCAAGGTCGCGTCCTACAACCACTCCTCGCGTCGTATCGTTGCGAGCGGAAGCGAGGAGGCAGACCCTCCCAGCCGAACGCCTCGTCCATGACGTGGATATACGCCCTCCCGTTGTGGCTGTTTGCTCCGCTGGCGGTCTTGGCAATTTGCGCGGTATCGTATGCCGGGCTCGTGTTGGCTGCAGGAACGTTCGCGGGCACGTCACCTTCACCCACAACGACGTGGCCGGTCCGATCGTCGGCATCGCGGGCACGGTGCTCGCGGTAATGCTGTCGTTTATGGTCGTTGCGGTGTGGCAAGAATACGACGTGGCGGCCAATAACGTTCAAATCGAGGCCAGCGCCATCACGGATCTGGATCATGTCGCCGTTGCATTTCCGCAACCGCAGCGCGAAAAAGTACGGGCGCTGATTCGGCAATATGCCGACGATGTGGTTCGCGACGAATGGCCCCTGATGCGCGTTGGAAAACGCAGCGTAAACGCGCATCTCTTGGCGCAAAGCATCCAGCAGACGATTCTCGCCTACACGCCAAAGAGCGTCAGCCAACAGCAATTGGAGATGCAAGCCTCGGCGCTGACGCAGGGATTTATCGACGCGCGACGCCAGCGTCTGTTTTCGAACGATCAAGGTATTCCCCCGATCATGTGGGCCTGCATGCTTTTCGTGGGCGCCGTCACCGTGGGGTTCATCTATCTTTTCCGCGTCGAAAGCTTTACCGTACACACGCTGATGACGGTGGGAACCGCCGCAATCATCGGCGCGATCTTCGTGTTGATCGCGGAGATGGATTACCCGTTCCGCGGAGCTTCGGCGTTGCGGCCGACGGCGTTTCTTCAGGTGCGAGCCACCATCGACGACGTCAACAGTACGTCGGGCTTCTACTAGGGAACCTAGCCTGCTACGTCATCCCGACGGCGCGCGATAGAATCACCGCGACGGTGACGAACGACGTCGCCGATTCGGCCAGCATCAACAGCTTGGCGATCCGCGTTAGCGGCATCGTGTCGGCGGGACCCAGCGTGACCGCGTTGGTAAACGCGAGGTAGACGTAGTCGAAGAACCTCGGCTTCCAGTCGCTTTTGATGCAGGCCAGCCTGTGGCCGACCAACATCTGCGGAAAGAGGAAGTCGGCAACGCTAAATCCGACGGCCGACGACGCATGCGATCGGGGGTCCGGTCCGCCCGCGTCGAGCTCCCAAAACCACAACGCATACACCAGGATGTTGGTCACCCAGATCTCGCCGCCGGCGACGAGCAGTTCGCGCCCGTTCGGCGCGTGATAGCCGGCCGGATGGCTCGTAAGCAAGATGCCCAAGATCAATCGAACGACCGAGATGATGTTGAGCGCGTTGACGATGGCGATGAGCGCGACGGAGAGTCCCCGCTGCAGGCCGGTCTCTTGATGACGTCTGGGCGAAAAGATCGTGAGCGGAATCAGCAGCACGAGGACCAACGCCGGAAAAATCCACGTCGGTCCAAACGTCAACTTGGTTGGCAGCGTGACGTAGAGCGCGAGGGCGACCACGACGGCCGCCGACGCGTGCCAGCGCGGCTCGTCGAGATCGGAAGAGGCGTCTGACGTTGGGGCGGGCACGCAGGGCAGATTGCGCGTGCGACCCAGTGGCTCCCCCGTGAAACGTTCCCGCGCCCGCGGCCAGGACGTGTTTCGCCTGCGTAGAATCCAAGGCGGTCGCCCGGGGGCGACACGCGCCAAGATAGCTCAGTTGGTAGAGCACGCGCCTGAAAAGTGCGGTGTCCCGAGTTCGACTCTCGGTCTTGGCACCACGATACGAAAACCGCTCGGGCGCTTCCCCGAGCGGTTTTTCTTTGGCGGGAGCCGCGTCTATTGAAAGTCAGCAGAGAAGATGTATGCTCCGGCGACCGGCCGGCACGCTTGGCTTCCGGGAAGATAGCTGGTTTGGCGAGCGGCCGATTCGGCAGCTCGGTCCAGCTCGCTCGAACCCGAACTGCGAAAGATCGAGATGCCGGTCACCGCGCCGCTTGCGTCGAGCGCGACGCGTACGAGCGTCGTTCCGCTCAACCCCTGTTCTCGCGCGGCCTGCGGCTCCTCGGGAATCACCGGATCGATGGCGCGGGCGACCGCGTTGGGATCCGCGCAGCCGGGCGTGGGCGCGGCGGTCGGTTCTGGCGATCCCGTCGCAGCGATCGCTCCGGTCCCGCGCGACGGTCCGGTTAACGGCGGCCCGAAGCGCGGCGCGACGGCGCCTACCGTGGCCGGGCTACGCCGGATGCGATGCGCGACCGGCATCGCTCGCGGACGCGACGCGGCCGGAGCAACGACTGCCGGCTTGGGGTTGGGTGTCGGCGGCGGCGTTGGTGGCGGCGTGGGCGGCGCGATGCGAGCCATGCGGATTCTCTGCGGGGCCTGCGGTGCGGGCGCCGCTTGCGAAAACGTCAAGTTCTGCGCGAAGTAGAGCAAGATCGCGTGCGCGGCCAACGAGAGTGCCAGGGCCCATCCCAGAAGGCGGTTGCTTCGTGCGTTCATACACGTTACAGTGGGCGGCGAGCGGCGCGCGTGACACGTGCTTTTCGATGTCACAAATTGCCGAGCGCACCGCGTTTTCACACGATGCGCTCGATCACACTGGCGACGCTGAACGGGCTCGAACCGTCGACCTCCTCCGTGACAGGGAGGCGCTCTAACCAACTGAGCTACAGCGCCAGAGTGGTGGGCACGGTTGGGATTGAACCAACGACCCCCCGCGTGTGAAGCGGATGCTCTCCCACTGAGCTACGCGCCCGAGGGCACCACCTTGACGGCCGTCCCCCTTTGGACAGGGCGCTATGTTATCCCTTGCCCACCTCGGGCGCTCGCCCGCGCGGACGCGGCCGTCCGCGAACGCAGCCGATCAACTCGGCAACGAAGCGTTGTCGCGTGCGCACTTCAGACCAATACAAATTCAACACGATCGCCTCTCTGTAATCACGAGCGCAAAAAATAAAAACGGTCCCCGACATCGTCGGAGACCTTCGTGGAGCGCGAATGCCGGTACTTACGCCGGCGCGCTATCCAAAGGAACCGACGCGCGCGAGCGGATGCCGCGCATGTCGAGCGAATTCAACGGCTGCAGTTCGAATCGAGTCATCGGGCATCTCCTTTCATTGCGTCGTCGCAGGACCGTTACGATATCACGCGCACGCTCGTCTTGTCAAACCATGCGTCCGCGCTTTTCGCGATACATCCGGGCGTCGGCACGCCGCAACAAAAGTGCGGCGTCGGTGCCGTCACGCGGCGAGATGCTCCTCCCGACGCTGGCCCCAATCTCCAGCATGGTCTGTTCCCAGCGTATCGGCTTTGAGAGCGACGCGGAGATCTTCCCAGCGATCTCCGCTGCAACCGACTCGCTGCCTACGTCTTCGAGCACGACGCCAAATTCGTCCCCGCCCAACCGCGCGGCCGTATCGGTTTCACGGACGGTACGGCGCAGCCGTCGGGCCACGGTCACCAGCACGGCGTCGCCCGCCTCGTGTCCGTAGCGATCGTTAATCGGTTTGAACCCGTCGAGATCGAGAAACAGCACGCCGACCTGGCCCCCCGAACGGCGCGCGCGCAGTAGCGCTCGCTCCAGGCGTTCGGTGAACAGGGTGCGGTTGGGCAACCGGGTCAACGAATCGTGCTCGGCGCGGAACCGTTCCCGCTCGACCGATTTGCGCAGCCAGCGCTGCCGAACCGCGACGGCCAGATATGGCGCAAGCGACTCGATCACTTCCGCATCGCCGTCGACGAACGCCCGCTGCGAGCCATTGCGCATGAAAAACGCCCCGACGATCTCCTCGCCAACGCGCAGCGGCATTGAAAAGCGCGCGGGGGAAGCCTCGAGCATCGTGCGCCCGAAGGCCACGGTCGCGACGGTCGGATCGTTATAAGGAAGGTTGTCGCCCGACTCGCGCATGACGTTGCCGTCGAAACGTAGACGTAACCACGCATCCGCATCGCGAACGACGACCTCGATCTCGTCGGCGGCGACGAGGGACCGCAATAGCTCGCAGAAGCTGGCGAAGAGGTCTTCGAGGCTGAGGTCGCTGGCTAACAACGCCGACATTTCGCGCGCCGCTTCGGCGACGCGCTCGGCCCCCGAGGTTGACATGAAGTCTAACGGGCCCGCTAGTTGCTAGATACCGGGACTTCTTGATATTCAAAGAACAGCGCGGTGCTGCGGCGTGCGAACACGCCGTAGAGCACGCGACCGCCGTCTAAGGTCAGGACGGTATTTGCAAAGGCCAGACATCCCACGCGTCCCTCTCTGGACGAGGGCAACGCGGTCGTGCCGGTCGTTTTGATGCTCGACGAGAATACCTCGTGGCCGCCGCTGCGGCGAACCATTTGGATCTTGGGCGTGAAGCAATCGGTGCTCCCGGCATTGTAGAAGTCCAACTCGTCGCCGCCCTTCTCTACGAAACGCGCGCACAGTTCGCCCGTCGCGCACGAGGACGCAAAATATCCGGCCGATCCATCGCTAAATGTCGCCGTGGGCTGCTGTTGCCAGGCGCCGTCGGCGCTCGCGGGAGCTGCGGCGGCGACGCAAGCCACCAGGACGAGGGCGACGATCGTTCGTGAAATGGTCATGCTTGGCTCCTTGCGCTAGCGTTTTCTCTTCGCAGCGCCTTTCTTTCGCGAGCCGCCCTTTTCGAGTTTGTCGGCAAACTGCTCGACGGCCGCCGCACCAGCTTCGACGACGGCGCTCACTTCCCGTGCCGTGTGGCTGACTTTGCGGACGGTTCCCGCGGCTTTCTTCGTCGCTCCGACGGCCCTCTTGAGGCTTGCCTTCCCGCGCGTTGCGACCTTCTTAACGCTCTTGCGCGCGGGGCCGGCCGTCTTCTTGACCTTGGACGCCCTGCGGGCTGGGGTTGCTTTTTTTGCTTTCTTTCTGACAGCCATCATCGGCCTTTCTCTTATGAACGGTGGAGGGCGATCGCGTCGCTTCGTTACCGATGCACTTCCCCGTAAAGGCCGGTCGCCTAACCGGACGTCGTTCCGCAGGGCTTCGCCCGGCCAGAGAAAATCGTTTGACCCTCGTGGGGTCGTCTGCTATACTCCGCGAGGTCCCCGGGCGGTTAGCTCAGTGGGAGAGCACTACATTGACACTGTAGGGGTCAGAAGTTCAATCCTTCTACCGCCCACCATGAATTCCCAAGAACCTCGGCATGCCGAGGTTTCTTGCTTCCCGGCAAGCGGTCGCTCCTATCCCGATTTTTCACGGTTACGCGGATACCGGACTACTGCTATACTCGGGATGCACCCGATCTCGCGCCGCACGAAAGCAGACCTATGGCAGTTTTCCCCAAACGCGCAATCAACTGGCCGATCGCGGCTTCCATGGGGTTTATCCACCTCGGCGCGCTGGCGGTCTTCATCCCGGCGCTGTTTGCTTGGTCGTCGGTCCTCGGCATGGCGATCATCTGCGTGCTGACCTCGGCCGTCGGCGTGTCGCTGTGCTTCCATCGGTCGCTCACTCACCGAGGCCTGCGCCTGGCCAAGCCCCTGGAGTACGCCACCGCCCTGCTGGGCACGCTCGCGTTGCAAGGCGGTCCGATCACCTGGGTCTCCACCCATCGCGCACACCACGCCGCAACCGATAAGGACGGCGATCCGCACGGCGCCGATCGCGGCTTCTTCTGGTCGCACTGTGAATGGCTCATTCGTCGCAACGAAGCGGTTCCCAATCACGCCGAACGCCGCCGTTTGGCGCCCGAGCTCGTGGCCGATCCGTTCTATCGATTCCTGGATCGAAACAACGTGCAGCTGCAGATCGCCCTGGGCATCCTCCTGTTCTTCGTGGGCGGATGGTCGCTGGTCGTGTGGGGCATTTTCGTGCGTTTGGTCTTGATGTATCACTCGACGTGGCTGGTCAACAGCGCCTCGCACATGTTCGGCTATCGCACCTACAAGACCGATGACATGTCGCGCAACAACTGGTGGGTCGCACTGCTATCGTGGGGCGAGGGCTGGCACAACAATCACCACGCCTTCCAGTTTTCCGCACGCTTGGGGCTGCGCTGGTTCGAGATCGACATCGTCTGGTGGTTGATCCGCGTTCTCAAACTCGTTCGACTGGTCGATGCGGTGAAGGTCCCGTCGCGAGAAATGCGCGACCGCTTGCTCCTGGCCGCACCCCGGGTCCGAACGCCCGCCGTTAACGTGCGCAGCTAGTCTTTCATCTGAAATTCACGATCTCGGCCGCGCGGCACAGGAACCGTTAGGCTCGACGTTCCTATTCTAGGGTTAGCATGCTCAACGGACGATCGCTCTTCACGTCGCTCCTGATCGGCGCCGGCCTACTGGCCGCGGGCGTAGCCGCCGCGCCGCCGCCCCGTGCCGTGCACCACAAGCCCGTCGTCACGCCTTCCCCGGCGCCGACGGAATCGCCGGACCGTTTGCTCGCGCGCATCCGCCGCGTCTTCCGCTCGCACCGTCCGCCGCCGCCGTACGTAACCTACACGCTGATCCGCGCGCAGTCCACCGATCAAGGCTATCCGGATTACGTGAACTCCTACACGTATCACATCTGGACGCGAACGTTGGACCGTGCGTCCCTCGCGCGCAAGGTCTTTCGGGACGACTACGAAGGACCGCTCGAGTTTCAACGTCCGGCGTTCAACGAAGATTACGATCCGGGACCGCCGACGGCCGACGTCTTCGAGCCGGCTCCGGTTCACAAGCAGGCGATTACCGTCGTGCCCACGCCCGAACCGACGGGCACGTTACCGCCGCTGATCGCGACGGTCCACGCGTTCGGCGAGTTCGACTATCACGTCACCGGCGTCACGACCGAGGGAGAGTTGCTGCACTTGACGCTGGTCCCGATTCGCGATCCCGAGCGCAATCGGCTTCGAGACATCTATGTCGACAAGCAAACTCTCGAACTTCGCAAGCTGGTTGCCACCGACCGGCTCTTCCTCCAGCGCGGCCCAGTTTACGGAACGATCTTCACCATCACCATGGGATCGCTCGACGGGACGCCGGTGGTCACCCACATCCACGGTGTGGTTGGCAAGGACGCGCAGGGTGAAGACTATATCGGCGATGGCAAGATCATCGATTACGATTTCACCGATGTCGGCTTCCCCAAATCGCTTCCGTCCTGGTACTTCGACGCCCGGCAATACGCCCAACATCAGGCAGACGCTCCCGAGTAATTGGGGCGTCGGATGGTCCGCATTTGCGGCGAGCGTACCCCGCCCTCGCTTTTTGCCTTGTTAATCGCTCGGGCGTGGCACGCTCGCCGCAAATGCTTCATCCCGGCAGAGGTTGTGAAGATGTGTAAGTGCGGTTTATGGGTTAGGGCAACTCTGATCTACGGTCATAA
>DATCDS010000023.1:0-32080 GCA_036510515.1 Vulcanimicrobiaceae bacterium | reverse complement strand
CGTATGAACGACCCTTGGCCGTTCTGAAACCTGTAGAGGCTGATGATCGGGTTGCGCACGTCGCCGGCGGCGTCGAACGCCACCGGACCGATCGGCGTCTGGATGTCGATCGACGAGACGCCGGCGAGGACCGACGCCCGCGACGGGAATCCGCCGGCGCTTCGGGCGGCCGCTGAGATTGCGGCGATCGCCACCTGCGTCGCGGCATAGGCGTTCGCGCTGTACGGGCCGACCGGTATGCCGAATCGCTTGCGATAGGCCGCGACGAACGACCGTGCCGACGGCAACCGCTGGGCGTTGGGCGCGGCGAGCGTGTAATACGATCCATCGGCAAGATCGCCGGCGACGGTGTTGAGATCGGGAATGCCGTCGCCGCCGAGCATCGGCGTCTGCCCCAACCCGGTATCGAACATTTGCTTGCGCAGCAAGCCCCCGCCCGTGCTGGTCACGCCGCCGTAAAACAACACGTCGGGACGCGTCGCCGCGATCTTGAGCAGCATGGCCTTGAAATCTTGCGTGTTCGGAGCGAGGTGATCGTGTCCCAACACCGTTCCGCCCGCCTTGACGAAGTCGCTCTCGAAGACGTCGGCCAGATCCAACCCGTACGTTTCGTTATCGTCGACGATGTAGACGGTCTTCCAGCCGAGCTGACGCGCGAACCGCGCGCCGGCGGAGCCTTGGCGCGAGTCGGTCGTGCAGACCCGAAAGAACGTATTGGCATTCGGGTTCGCGCGTCGCAGGGACGCCGCGTCCGCACCCATCGTCAAGCCGTCGGCGACCACCGCGGGGCTGATCTGCACCAAGCCGCCGGCGTTGGTCAACGGAATCTGCGCGGCGGCCACGTTGGAGTTGTATGGTCCGATCATCGCAAGCACGTTGGCATCCGAGACGAACGTTCGCGCGTTGGCCGCGCCTTGCGCGGGACTATGCACGCCCTGCACCGCGTCGTCGAGCTGATCGACCGTAAAGGTCATGCCGCCGGGTAAGAGTTTGGCGGCGTTGGCCTGTTCGACCGCCAGAACGACCCCGTCGAGCGTCGATAGTCCGACCGACGCATCCGCTCCCGATAGCGGCAAGTCCACGCCGATCTTCACCACGCCGCCCGAGGGCGAAGACCCACCCGAAGAACACGCCGTCAACACTGCCAAAACAACGCCCGCTGCTAAACCCTTGCTTCCATTCATGCATCAGGCTTTAGGCTCCGCGCACAAGCTTCCCCTCCCCAATTCTTTCCGCCGGCAGAGAGCATCGCGGCTGAGGGTGCCCGCCCGAGCGATTAACAAGCAATAAGCGAGGGCGGGGTACCCTCAGCCGCGATGCTCTCTGTCGGCGCGCCCCTATACTGCGTCGAGTTCGCGAACCGCGGCGGCGTTGAAATACGAGGCTTGGGGATGGTGCATGACGATCGCGGCGGTCGATTGTTCGGGCATGATTTGGAAGCCCGCCGTCAGCGCGACGTCGATCGCCTTCTGTGCGTCGAGCAGCGCGAACGCCGTCTCGTGCTGCGAAAGATCGGGACACGCGCCGTATCCCCACGAATAACGCTTCCCGGTTTCGTCGGGCAGTCCCAGCTCGCGCCGGATGCGCTTGTGCGTCCATTCGGCCAGCGCCTCGGCCGATTGTACCGAAAAGCCGTGCAAGAAGTACGACTCCGTGTAATCGCCCGAGGCTTGCAGCGCTTCGGTACGCTGCGACGCGCGCGATCCGACGGTCACGACCTGCAATGCGACGAGATCGATCGCGCGGCCGTCTTGGGGTGCGCGCACGTAGTCGGCCAGGCACAGATGTTCGCCGCCGGCTTGGCGCGCGAACGTAAAGCGCGCGACCTCCTTGCCGGGATCGGCCGGATCGTAGACGACGACGTCGTCGCCGACGCCGGCGGCCGGGAAGTACCCGTAGGCCACGCGCGGCTGGAGCAGATCGCCGGTGAGCGCCATCGCTTGATAGCGTTGCAAGCGCGGCTCGAAATCTTCTCGCACCAACCGATCGAACTCCGCACCCTTGGTATTGCTCGCCCCCCACGACAGCCGATAGAGGCTGCGTAAATCGAAGTTCGGCCAGAGCGCGCGGATATCGATATCGCGCAGCACGCGCGGTCCCCAAAACGGCGGCTTGGGAACGTCGGCGACGTCGGACTTCACGCTCGAGACCGTTCCGGGCGCGTTCGCCGGGCGCGCAGCGATCTTGGGACGGTCGCGCAGCGCGATGGTCTCCGCGCGCATCTTTTCGACGAACGCTTCGCGCGCCTTAGGATCGCCGGTCAGTTTCTCCATGATGTCCAGACCTTCGAACGCGTCCTTGGCGTAGAACAGCCCGGGGGCGAATAGCCGCGCGCCGTCGTCGAGCAGCGAGATCCGCCGCCCGAAATCGCGATTGATGGCCGCGCCGCCAACGATGACGGGAAACTGCAAGCCCTGCGTGTCCTGTTCGTGAACGCAGATCGGCATCTGTTTGCTGGTCGAAACCAAAAGTGCCGACAGGCCGATCGCGTCGGCCTTGACCTCGACGGCCTTTTCGAGGATCACGTTCATCGGCACTTGCTTGCCCAAGTCGTGGACGGTGTAGCCGTTGTTCGAGAGGATCGTGTTGACCAGGTTCTTGCCGATGTCGTGAACGTCGCCGAAGACCGTCGCGAGGACCACGGTGCCCTTGGTCGTGCCTTCTTTACGTTCCAGAAACTGTTCGAGATGAGCGACGGCCTTCTTCATCACCTCGGCCGACTGCAGCACGAAGGGCAGAATCAGTTCGCCCGCGCCGAATTTGTCGCCGACGTCTTTCATCGCGGGCAAAAGGATTTCGTTGAGCACGTCGACCGGCGTACGACCCAGCAGGGCCTCGTCGATCTTGGCCTCGATCCCGTCTTTACGGCGTCGCAGGATCGCGTGATGGATGCGCGTTTCGACCGGAAGTTCGACCTCATCGCTTTCGGACTGTTGCGCCGTACTCGCGGAGTCGCCGGCATTTTCGAAATGGTCGATCAAGCGGGCGAGCGCGTCGGGGCGGCGGTTGAAGATTAGATCGTCACACAGATCGCGAACGCCGTTTTCGATCTCGGAGTACGGCGTGATCTCCGCAGGATGCACCAGGGCGCAATCCAGCCCCGCCTGCACGCAATGGTGCAGGAAGGTCGAGTTGAGGGCGGCGCGCGCCGGCGGCTTGAGACCGAACGATACGTTGCTGACGCCAAGCGACGTCAAGACGCCGGGCAGCTCGCGCTTGATCGCGCGGATGCCCTCGATCGTTTCGACGGCCGACGGCGCGAACTCCGGATCGCCG
The DNA here is from genome assembly GCA_036510515.1 of Vulcanimicrobiaceae bacterium. GTDB lineage: Bacteria > Vulcanimicrobiota > Vulcanimicrobiia > Vulcanimicrobiales > Vulcanimicrobiaceae > JALYSX01. The sequence continues at coordinate 28,804 of DATCDS010000023.1, read as the reverse complement.
GTCGCCAGCGTGAACGTGAGATCGTCGAAGATCAACGCGCCGGCCGGAATGCCGTACTCGCCGACGACGATGTCGTAGATGCGCCGCGCGACTTCGAGCTTGCGCTGCGCGGTCTTCGCCATGCCGGCCTCGTCGATCGTCAACGCGACCAACGCGGCGCCGTGTTCTTTGGCCAGGGGAACGACGATATCCATCTTGGCGCGGCCGGCTTCGAGGTGGACGGAGTTCACGATCGCGCGGCCCGGATAGTTTTGCAATGCGACCTCGACGACACGCGGTTCGGTCGAGTCGATCATCAGCGGCGCTTCGTTGGATTGCGCCAGCTTGCGCACGATCTCGCGCATCTGCACGTCTTCGTCCGTTCGCTCGGTCAGCGCGCAGCAGATGTCCAAGACGTGGGCGCCGCCTTCGACCTGTTCGCGCGCGATCAACGCGATCGTATCGTAGTCGTCCGCTAAGAGCAGGCGTTTGAGCTTGCGCGATCCCTGCGAGTTGATGCGTTCGCCGACGAGCAGGGGCCGCGGCTCCTGCTCGAGTGCGACGGCGGTCATGGCGCTGGCGACGGCCTGCGGCGTCGGCGTTTGCGTGTCGGCTTCGGGGGCGCGCCGGGGACGACCGGCGACGCCGCGCGCGGCGAGTTCGTCGACGCGCGCGCGCAGCGCGCGAATGTGCGCGGGTGTCGAACCGCAGCACCCTCCCACGACGTTGACACCGTAATCGCGGATGAATCCCGCCAACTCGTCGGCGAGTTCGTCGGGCTTTTCCGGGTAGATCGTTTCGCCCTTGGAGCCCATGAGCGGCAATCCGGCATTGGGGATGACGCTGACGAAGCACGGCGCCGTTTCGCACAGGTAACGAATCGAGTCGCGCATCTGCGCGGGGCCAGTCGAACAGTTCAATCCCATGACGTCGACGTCGAGCGCGCCCAGCGTCGCGCAGACCGCGCGGATGTCCGTGCCCAACAGCATGCGTCCTTCGGTGATCAGCGTCGGCTGGGCCTGAATCGGAACCGCCCGCAGACCCTTAGCGAACTCGCGCCGGATCCCCGCGATGGCGGCCTTGAGTTCGAGCATGTCCTGCATCGTCTCGAGCAGCAGCAAGTCGACGCCGCCGTCGACGAGCGCACGGGCCTGCTCGCCATACAGCGCGACCAACTCTTCGTATGTGATTTTCGAAAGCGACGGATCGGACGACGAGATCAGCATGCCCGTCGGCCCCATCGAGCCGGCCACGAAGCGCGGACGATCGGGGGTCGCGTACTTTGCCGCGGCTTCGCGCGCGAGACGAGCCGATGCGATGTTGATCTCGTAGGTCTTCTCGCCTAAGGCATATTCGTCGAGCTTGAGCCGCGAGGCCGTGAACGAATCGGTCTCGACGACGTCCGCCCCGGCTTCGAAGTAGGATTCGTGGATCGTTCGCACGATGTCGGGACGCGTGAGCACCAGCGCTTCGTTACAGCCGTGATAGCGAGCCCCGCCGAAATCCTCGGCACTCAGCTCGAGGTCCATGAGCTGCGTGCCCATGGCTCCGTCGTAGACGAGCACGCGACGGGCCAGTTCGGATAGATAGTCAGACAATCGGTTTCGCCTTTACGACAGCGCCTTCGCACGCATGCGGATCTCTCCGACGGCGCGCCCAGCCCGATTATACACGAGCGGGCGTGCGTAACCCGCGAGTTTGGTCGCTTGCTCCTCATCGAGGCATCCCAGCGCGCGCAAGACGCCAACGGTGACCGGAGCTCGGGCGCGCGCGGCCCCGTCGATGACCTTGGACGCGACCCCCAGGCCTTGGGGGATGGCGGCGATCCCGTGAACCCCTTCGGCGCCGGACTTACAAGCGATCGCGCCGTCGGCCGCTCGCATCAGCGCTGCATCGAAAGCCTCGGTCCCCGAGCCATATTCCGGATAGGCAACCATCGCGTCCCGCACGGTCTTCAATGCCAGTGCGTCCTCATCGGAGATGCCGCGCAACGTCGCCAAGCGCGCGAACGCGAGCGCCGCCGCGCGCAGCGGCGTCGCGTACACCGGGATGCCGCACCCATCGATGGCGATCGGCCAGGTTTGCGGATCCTCGTCGCCGACACGCGCACAGAACGCGAGGATACGTTGCTGTGCGGGGTTATCGACCTTGAGGTAGGTCGTCGGATCGGCCCCGATCGCCTCGCACAGCGCCAGAATGCCGGCGTGTTTTCCGGAGCAATTATTCATGAGGACGCTGGGCGCTTGGCCGGTGCGCTGCAGTTCGGCCGCCGCGCGTTCGTCGTAAGGTGCGTGCGTTCCGCACTGCAGGGCACCGTCGTCCATGCCGATCTTGGACAGGATCGACGCGACGGCTTCGACGTGAAAGGCTTCGCCGGTATGCGATGCGGCCATCACCGCGATCTCGTGCCGGTCGAGGCCGAATCGCTGGGCGGCACCCGACGCGACGACCGCAGCGGCGATAAACGGCTTGGCGCTCGAACGCAAGAATACGGGCACGTCGATGGCGCCGGCACTCGAAACGACGTCGCCGCGCTCGTCAACCGCGCAGTATGCCACGTCGTGCACCGATTCGACGTAGCCGCCGCGCGTGATCTCAACGAGCGGTTCTCCCCGCAGTGCTTGCGTCGCGATGGTCTGCGCCCCTATGCCAGCGAGGCTTCTACGACGACGGGTTCTTGTTCGCTAAAGACCGGGTTGCTCAGATAGCGCTCGCCCGTATCGCAGCCGATCGTCACGATCGTCTTGCCTTTGGACTCCGGGCGCGCGGCCACGTGCAACGCGGCCCAGACGTTCGCACCGGTCGAGATGCCGACCAGCATGCCTTCTTCACGAGCCGCGCGTCGCGCGGTGGCGATTGCGTCGGCGTCGCTCACGCGCAGCACCTCGTCATAGATGGCGGTATTCAAAATCGATGGGACGAAGCCGCCGCCGATGCCTTGGATCTTGTGCGGCCCGGGTTTGCCGCCCGAAAGCACCGCGGAATTTTCGGGCTCGACCGCAATCACGCGCGTTGCGGGTTTGCGCTCCTTGAGCACCTCGCCGACGCCGGTGATCGTGCCGCCGGTACCGATCGCGGATACGAACACGTCGACGGTGCCGTCGGTATCGCGCCAAATCTCCTGCGCGGTCGTTCGACGATGGATATCCGCGTTGGCTGGATTGTCGAACTGCGCGGGCATGAAATACCGCGCCGGATCGCTGTCGTGGATTGCGGTGGCCTTGGCGATCGCGCCCTTCATCCCATCGGGGCCGGGCGTCAGCACGACCTGAGCGCCGTAGGCGCGCAACAGATTGCGCCGCTCGATGGTCGCCGTTTCGGGCATCGTCAGAATGATGGGATACCCTTTGGCGGCGGCGACGAACGCCAACGCGATCCCGGTGTTGCCCGACGTCGGTTCGACGATGGTGACGCCGGGGCGCAGACGCCCCTGACGCTCGGCCGCTTCGATCATCGCCACCCCGATCCGGTCCTTGACCGAACCCGCGGGGTTGAACGATTCCATCTTCACCAGCACCGTCGCACCCAGGCCCTCGCTCAAGCGCGGCAATTTCACCAGCGGGGTGTTGCCGAAGGTATCGGCCAGGTTCTCGTAGATACGCATCGTCCCACCATAACATCCGCTCGTTCCGATACGTTGCGCGTCTTTTTGGGCTCGGACGGCAGAGGGAGCCGCGGCGCACGTCGAACGGTTGTTCGACGTGTTCAGCCTGGATGGAAAGTCGCTCTACGTTCGCGAGCTCGATTTGTGGATCGATTCGATGCGCTCGCGGGATCGCTGCTACGTGTCGCACGGCCATGCCGATCACGCGCGCGAGCACGACGTGGTCGTGGCCACGCCCAACACCGCGCGCATCTGCCGCACCCGCTTCAAACGCAAGTCGCGGCGCGCGTGTTCGTTCGAAGAGCATGCCTTCAACGAGCCGTGGGACGTCGGGGACGCTTGCCTGACGCTGTTCTCGGCCGGGCACGTGCTGGGCAGTTCGCAGCTGCTCATCGAGGGCGAACGCGGGCGTTTCGTTTATACCGGAGATTTTAAGCTGGCGTCGTCGCTGACCGCCGAGCCGACCGAGGTCAAGCGCTGCGACGTGCTGCTCATGGAGTGCACGTTCGGACAGCCGCACTACGTCTTTCCGCCGCGCGACGAGGTTGCCGCCGAGATGACCTCGTTCGCGCGCGATACGCTCGATCGCGGTGCGATCCCGCTCTTCTACGCCTACTCGTTGGGCAAGGCGCAGGAGGCGATGGCCCTGCTGGGCGGCGCCGGGATTCCGCTGGTCGTGCACCCAACGATCGCGACGATGGCGCAAACCTATGCCGACTGCGGCGTCGCGCTGCCCGCGCATCGCGCCTACGACCAGCAGACGTTCGCGGGCGACGCGGCGGTCATCTGGCCGCCATCCGCGCGCGCCTTGCCGTGGGTCGCCGGTCGCCGCGTGCGCGATGCGGTGCTGACGGGGTGGGCGATGGATCGCAGCGCACGCTATCGCTACGGCGCCACCCGCGCCTTCGCGCTTTCGGATCACGCCGACTACCCGTCGCTGCTTCGATACATCGAAATGGCCCAGCCCACCAAGGTGCTGTTAATGCACGGCCGGCGAGATTTCACCGATCGCTTACGACGCCTCGGCATCGACGCGGAGTATTTGGAGGAACATGCGCAGCTCGCACTCTTGTAATACCACCATACTCGCCGCGGCGGCGGCGATCGCGCTCCTGGCGCCATCGGCCGCACCGGCGCAAACCGCGCCGGCTAAGCCGACGCTGCAAGATGCCTTGGACGCCATCGCGAGCTACGCGCCGCAGGCCCTGGCCGTGCAAGGAGCGCCCGGCGCCTCGATCGCCATTACCGACCCAAGCCACACGCTCGAGATCGTCACCGTCGGGTACGCCGACAACGAAAGCAAGACGCCCGTCACGCCGCAGACGCGCTTTGGGATCGGCTCGATCACCAAGTCGTTCACGGCGGGTTCCTTGCTGCAGCTGCGCGATGCCGGAAGGTTCGATCCGCAAAAGCCGGTCACGGCCTATCTGCCGTGGTTTAGCATCCATTCGAAGTATCGCCCGATCACGTCTGCCGACCTGTTCACGCATTCCAGCGGGCTGCCCGACGGCGGATTGGCGACCGGCCTGGCCGGGCCGTACGAGCTGCGTGACTGGGAGACCGGGTTCGCGCCGGGTACGCACTGGTCGTACTCCAACGTCGGCTACGACACGCTCGGCCTCATCCTCGAAAAACTCGACGGCACCGACGACTACGGCGCGATCGTGCGCCGGCGCATCTTCGCGCCGCTGGGCATGAACGATACCGTGGCGGTGTGGTCGCCGCAAACGCTGGCCAACGCCGCGCGCGGCTATCTCTACGTAGACGACGACCGTCCCGTGCTTCCCGGCGCACCGCTGACGCGCGCCGCGCAAACCCATTACGAAGACCCCGCGGGTTCAATCCTAACGACGCCCGGCGACATGGCCAAGTACATGCGCTACATCATCAACCGGGGACGCGGACCGCACGGCCGATTGCTGTCACGATCGAGTTGGAACCTACTCACGACCGCGGCAACCTATCGCGGCAAGACGATCGGCGAGGGCGGTAGCGGCACGTTCGCCGGATACGCCTACGGCTTGGGCGTGCATACGGTCAAGGGCGATCGCGTCGTCGGACATACGGGCGGCGTCTTGCAGTACACGGCCTGCATGCAGATCGATCTGACGCGCGGCTACGGTGCGATCGCGATGTCGAACATCGCCTACGACGGCCCGCGACCGTGCGGCATCGTCAACTACGCGATCGCCGCGCTGGTCGCATACGCTAAGGGCGACCCGTTACCGGCGCCGCCCAAGGTCGGCGATCCCCTGCGCGTGCGCAACGCAGCACAATACGCGGGGACGTACGCCTTGCACGGAGGGTCGCGCGCGATCGCGGTGCGCGCCGACGGCACGCGCCTCACGCTCGATGTCGGCGCGGGCGCGATGGCCCTCGCGCCCGCGGGCGGCGACGACTTCATCGTGCGGGACCCGGCCTGGGGCGCGCACCTGCTGCAGTTCGGACGCGACAAGCACAAGCGCGTGGTCGAGGCATTTTGGGGAGCGCAGTGGTTCACGGGCGCTGAGTATCGCGGCCCCACGTCCTTTCCCTATCCGACGGCATGGAACGCCTACGTCGGACGTTACGAAACGCTCGATGCCAACGGCTACTACAACGAGGTCGCGGTCATCGTACGAAAGGGCAAGCTCGTCTACGACGATGGGACGCCGCTGACGCCGTTGGGCGGCGGCCTATATCGCGTCGGCGCCGACACCTGGTCGCCCGAACGCGCGCGCTTCGGCATCGTTCTCAACGGCAAAGCCCAAGTATTGCGCACCCCCGGCGCCGATCTCTACCGCTCCATCACCTCAACGCGGTAAATTACAGCGGTTCGCCATCGTCCGAAGAGCCTAGCAAGATCGGGCGCAGGAGCGGAATTGGCGGATCGCCGTGGGCGAGGAACGCGTCGTGGAATTTCTCGAGCGTGTAGGCCGCGCCCATCTTCCTCGTGTAGTCCGCACGCAGCTTGAGAATCATCAGCTTCCCCAACGTGTAGTAGCCGTACATCGGGTCCTGCGTTCCGCGCAGGGTCTCCTCGACGGCGACTTGGCGTGGTTGGAAGCAGCGATTCACGAACGTGTCCTCGGCTTGCGCGATCGTCATGCCGCCGGTGTGCAGTCCCACGCCGACCACGTAGCGGCAGTTGCGCAGCATCGCTTCTTCGAGCTGCGCCAAGCGTACGCGTGGATCGCCGTTGCCCCAGCCCTCGTCCACCATCATCTGCTCGCTGTAGTGCGCCCAGCCCTCGGCGTATTCCGAGCTCTGGCTGAGCTTGCGCGTTAGGCTCAGGTGCAACGTGCGGGCGATCGCGAAGTTCGTTGCGTGCCCCGGATAGACTTCGTGCGCCGAGATGATCGGAAACTCGAAGTTGTTGAACTGTGCGAGGTAGTCTTTGGTCTGCTGGGCGTTCCATGTCGGATCGACCGGCGTCACGTAGTAGTACGTCTGGGTCGCCACGGTCTCCAACGGGCCGGGGGAGTCTTCCGCCGCCGTGGTCGTCGTGCGTTCGAACTGCGGGGTCTCGATCGCCTTGACGTTCATGCCGAGCGGCAAGGCCACGATATGTTTGGCGATAATGAACGAACGCAGTTGCAGCAGTCCCTTTTGAGCGACCGCCACCAGGTCGCCAGGGGCCGGGCCGATCTTTGCAATCGAAAGATAGACCGCCAGCGGCGACGCCTTGGGGTTAATCTTCTTGGCCGTTGCGACGAACTGCGCGTGCGTTGCGTCCAGCGCCTTTTCGCCGACGGCAAGGTAGTCGGCCACCGACATGTTTAAGCCGTCTTCGTAGAGCAGGCGCTGACGGTAGGCGTCCGCGCCGATCGCGTAGGTGCCGCTGGGCCGGATCGTGGCGATCCATGCGGCGTAGGATTTCATCGCCGCGGCGGCTCCGGCGTTGGCCGCGGCGAGCCGTTTCTTGAGCGCCGGATCCGTCAGCGCCGCAAAGCCTTGCGGTACCGTGTCGGTAAAGAACGAAACGGATCCGCGGGCGTCGTCGGCGGCGATGCTCTTCGTGGTCGCGTCGACGGTCGTAATGTTGGCGCGCGCGGCGCGCAACATCGCCGGGATCTGCAACTCACGTGCTATCGCGTCGTTCGCCCGCGCCGACAAGGGTGCGTAGTTGCGGCTCATGATCGAGAAAATCGCCCCGCTGGCCGCGCCGGTATAGTCGTCGGGCGAATGTTTCCACTGCGCCATCGTCCCGTTTAGCAGCAAGTCGTCGCGCAACGAATACTCCAGCAGTTTCGCGTCGATCTTGACCTCGGGCGACAAGGCACTCGTATCGATGGCGCGCAGACGTGCGAGATAGGCAGCGTCGGTGGCCAGTTGTGCGCGGAAGTGCGCCGCCGAAAAATCGCCGAGTTGCGCGTCGTAGGCGTGCAAGCCGGACTCCGTCGCGCTGATCGGATTCGCGGCAAACGACTGCGCGAAATACTGCTTGGCCAGCGCGGCGTAGCGGTCTTCCGCCGACATCGCCGGCATCGGAGCCATCGGTCCCGCGCCCAAGAGCGCCGCCAACGACAGGACCGCCATCGAGCGCAAATACGTCATAGACATCGCACTTCTCCCGTCAGTCGACGCCGATATCCCAGAGCAGGCCGAGATCTTTCTTGGCTATCGAACGGAACGCGATCAGCGTTTCGGTCGCTTCGATGCCGTCGAGCGACGCCAGATGCTCGGTCACCAAATCGTTGAGTTGATCGTGCTCTTTGACGCGCACGACCGCTACCAGATCGTAGGGGCCGGCGACCGAGTATACCTCGGCAATCCCGTCGATTTTGAGCAGCCCCTCGGAGACCGCCTTGAGCTCTCCGCGCTCCACATTGAGCAAAATAAAAGCCGTAACCATCCCAGCGCCTTCGCGCCCCAACCGCTATCGCCTCCGGCGTAACCTAGCGGCCTTTGAACTTTGCGGTTCGCTTTTCATTGTAGGCGGCGATGCCTTCTTTGGCGTCTTCGCTCTTGAACAGGAGCGATTGCAGTTCGCGTTCGAGCGCGAGAGCGTCGTTGAGGGGAAGTTCCATGCCGGTTTGCACGCTGCGTTTGATGTGCCCGACGGCCATCGGTGCTTTGTTGGGCGAGCAAAACTGTTTGGCGTACGTGAGGACTTGCTCGCGGAAGGACGCCGCGTCGCCTTCGAAGACGTCGCTGACGATACCCCAGTCTTGGGCTTGCTCGAACGAAAACGTCTTGCCGGTCACCATCAGTTCGATGGCCCTGGATTTGCCGACCAAACGCGCGAGACGTTGCGTGCCGCCGGTGCCGGGCAGAACGCCCAGCGCGACCTCCGGCAATCCGATCTTGCCGGCATCTTTGCGTGCGATGCGAATGTCGCAAGCCATCGCGATCTCCAGGCCGCCGCCCACGCAGTGACCGTTGAGCGCGGCGATCACCAATTTCGGCGTCTGCTCTAATCGCGATAACGTCTCGTTGGCGTGCAGGCAGAACATATACTTAAATTCCGGGGTCACCGCGTTGAGCATGGCGATGTTCGCTCCGGCACAGAAGAATTTTTCGCCGCTTCCGGTCAGCAGAATCACCTCGACGTCGCTGTCGAAGCGCGCGTCCAAAATCGCCTCGTCCAACTGGCGCATCATCTCGTGCGTGTACGTATTGGCCGGCGGATCGTTCAGCTCGATCACGCCGACATGGCCGGCCTTCCACGTGTCGACGACGCGCTTGCCCGGCAACGGACGCTCGTCGCGGCCGAAGGGCGTTTGGGATGTCGTGCCGTTAGCGGTGCTGCTCATGCGTTTTCTTTCGATGCGGCTCGGGGTGCGATCCAATCGGGATTCTTGAAGAAGTCTTTGAGAAACTCGTCATCGGCCGGCGTCGGCAGGACGGATCGGGCATAGGCGTCCCACTCGACCTGGGTCAGGCGCCGCCCATCGGTCGTCCAGCGCTCGTCTGCGTGCGCGCCGATCTTGCGATTGAAGCGCATGTCGGGGACGTAAAAACGGGTCAGTGCGACGTTAACCTCGTTGACGCGATCGACGGTCTTGGAAATTTCATCGTAGAACTGCGAACGCGCGCGCTCGTTGAGGTGCTCGCGATCGGCCTGCTCTCCGGTTTTCTCTTCGTCGACGCGACCTTTGATGCCCCAGGCGTAGGCCCACTGCGCCGAGCCGGAATGATCGGTGCCGAATAGATCCAGCGAACCCGAAATCCATTTGTTGTAGTACTTCTGCTGGACGTCAACCGGAATGATTCCGGCCTTGGCGATCCTGCGCAGACCGGTAATGCCCGTGCCCATGTGGTAGGCTTCTTCGCGCAGCATCGGTCCCATCGATGCCGCCAGCGGGGCGAAGCCCGAATGCGAGAGCATCGTCAGTTGAAATTTGCCGTCGCGATCCATGAAGTTCGTGTACGCGAAAAAGTCGAGCCAGTGCGTGACGTCGTCGTTGAAGGCGTTGAGCAAGCGATTCTTCTTGCCGAACGCGCGACGTTCGAGCATCTTCTGCGCCTCGATCTTCCCGTCGCTGCCGAACTGCGATACGAGAAGATGACACATCTGATAGCCGTGGCGCGTCTCCTCGACCATGATGCGCACCAGCGACGCGAGATCGTATTCCGAGGGCGCGTTGTGGACCAGGAAGCGCTGCTGCTCGTTAGACGCAAACTCTGTGTCGCCTTGAAACACGACCATGTTGAGCACCGCATCGCGCATGCGCTGATCGGGGATCTCCAGAACCTTCTCCCAGCGGCGCTCGCCCTTGTAATCGCCGAAATAGATTTCGGACGTGGCCAAGTCGCCGTATTTGGCTTCGAACCGATAGCCCGGCATGTACCGGTCGATCAGTTCCTGATCCAAGCCGATATCGTTCTGCCACACTTTGAGCAGATCGATCCAGTCGTCGAAGGTAGAGATACGGCTCATGGTGCCTCGTCGGGATGATATGTGACAGAAAAATCAAATACCGTTGGAATACCGTCATGTTAGTCTGTCGGTTCGGAGGTGTCAAGTCGCAATCCAGGCGTCCGTTCGCTCGGTAGGTCCCAGTTCGTTTATCTTCACGCTGTATGGCGACTTCGTCCATCATCGGCCCGAGCCGGCCGATCGAAGCCTCTGGATCGGCAGCGTGATCGAGCTGATGGGCTGCTTGCACGTTTCCCAGGCAGCCGTCCGCCAGGCGGTCTCGCGCATGGCTCGCCAGGGATGGCTGATCCCGGAACGACGCGCCAAACGCGCCTTCTACCGAGTGACCGCGCACGGGCAGCGTCGAATTGAAGGGCTGAGCCCGCGCATTTACGGCCCGATCGTCGAATGGGACGGGCGCTGGCGGATGCTGACCTATCGGGTGTCGGAGTCCGGCCGCAAGCGGCGCGACCGCCTGCGCAAGGACCTGACCGTCCTGGGTTGGGCGCCCCTTTCCGCCTCGACCTGGATCTCGCCCAGCGACGCCCTCGACGACGCGCGCGAAGCCGCCCAAGCCAACGGCGCCGGTGGCGAGATCGCGCTCTTCAGCGCGCTCTATCAAGGCCCGCGCAGCGATCGCGCGCTGCTCGATGCTTGCTGGGATTTGGCCGGAATCGCGGCAGCCTACGACGCGTTCGAAGCGGCCTATCGGCCGCGCCTGGAGGCCGCAAGCAGCGGGCTCGACGACGAAGGCGCATTCGTCGAACGCATGCACCTCGTCCACGATTTCCGAAAATTCACCTACATCGACCCGGGATTGCCCAGCGTGTTGTTGCCGGCCGCTTGGTCAGGTTCGTCGGCCGCGGCGCTGTTCCGCAGGTACTACGCCGCCCTCAAAGTCCGCTCGGACCGCTTCTTCGAACGGGTTGCGGCGCGCCAAACAATCTGAGAATCGGCACAGAGGCCAGCGAGAAGCCGCGCCGAACAGGACGGCGCTATGCCCAAGAAGATTTGGTTCGCGGTCGGCGCGCTCGTGCTGGGATTGTCCGCCTGTAATTCCAATTCCAACATCTACGGAGGAGCCGTGCCCACGGCGTCGCCGTCGCCGATCCCCACCGGCACCATCGCGGTCGTGACGGCTTCCTACAATGGCACCCGGCTGCCGAATCAAACCATCAACGAAACGACCGAGGTCAACGGCGGCCCGAACACCAGCGCGACGATTGCCACGATGGTCACCAACTCGACCGGACAGGCCACGTTCACCGGGCTGACGCCGGGAGCATCGTACTGCTGGTACTTCGACTACGTCGTCAACTCGACGACCACGACCCGACAGAGCGCGTGCACCAACAGTTGGGCGACCGTCGTCGTCGGTACGTAGGAAGCCTTACTCTTCTTCTTCGTGCAAGTGTAGATGACAGCCGTCCTCGGCGTCGTCTAAGACCTCGCGCGCTTCGCTCAGCACGTTCTCTGCCAACGGCTGCGCGGACGCGATCGAGCCGTCGGGGGCCAGGAAGTCAGTCTCCGCCCAGTCTTCCCACGTTTCCAGCGGCTCGTCGTCGGTCTGCGCCGGGAAACGAACGCAGTAGCCTTGATCGACGTGCATCCCGACGACCAAGACTTGCGTGCCGCGCGGAAAATACGTCCCGTCTTTCCAAAGCGTACCCGAGGTGGTGACGTAGGCTTGGCCGATGCGTAACGGTTCGATGGGCTATTACACTCCAAACGGGTTGATCGGCTTCTCGCCGATGTAGCTAAGGACGCTCTTGGTCTCGGAATACTGATGCATGGTTTCCAGGCCGAGTTCGCGACCGTATCCCGATTGTTTATACCCGCCAAACGGTATCCCCGGAAAGACGGCGTACGGCGTGTTGATGGCGACCGTACCGCTGCGCAAGCCGCGCGTGACGCGCCCGGCTCGCCCGATGTCGCGCGTCCAGATCGACGCCGACAGCCCGTACGGTGAATCGTTGGCCAGTTCGATAGCCTGGCGTTCGTCGTCGAAGCGGACGAAGGTGACGACCGGGCCGAAAATCTCTTCGCGCGCGATGCGCGTTTGCGCCCCGGCTTCAAAGGCCGTCGGCAGCCAGAACGTTCCGCCTTCGCAGCCGCCATCGACGGTAGCCGGCGTTCCGCCCAATAGCCGCGAGGCGCCCTCGCCCGCGGCGATGCCGCAGTAGGATTCGATCTTTTCGTATTGTTCGATGGTCGTAATCGCACCGATCTGCGTGTTGGGATCTTCTGGATTACCGACGCGAAGCGTGCGCGCCCGATCGACGAAGGATCCCACGAAGCGATCGTAGATCGACGACTGTACCAGCACGCGCGACCGCGCTTCGCAGGTTTGGCCGGCGTTATAGTAGACGCCGTAGATCGCGCCTGCGACCGCCGCATCCAGATCGGCGTCGTCGAAGACGATCGACGGGGACTTGCCCCCCAACTCCAGCGTCACGCGCTTGAGCGTTTGCGCCGCGGCTGCCGCGACCGACTTGCCGGTCGCGGTACTTCCCGTAAACGCGATTTTATCGATCCCGGGATGCTCCACGATCCACGTTCCCAACTCGGGCCCGGAGCCGGTCACGATGTTGAGCACGCCTTCGGGCAAGCCGCATTCCAGGGCGATCTTGCCGAGTTCCAACGCGCTCAGCGGCGTGGACGGTGCGGGCTTGAGCACGACCGTGCAGCCGGCGGCCAGCGCCGGCGCGACCTTCCACGACGCCAATAGCAGCGGAAAGTTCCACGGCACGATCGCACCGACGACGCCGACGGGCTCGCGCAACGTCGACGCAAGGTACGCCGCCGTCGGACCGGGCATCGTCGTGCCGTAGTTCTTGGTTGCCGCGCCCGCGTAGAATTCGAAGCACTCGACGATCGCGCCCAACTCGCCCTTGGCCGTCAGCAGGGCCTTGCCGTTATCGCGCACCTCGAGCAGCGCGAGCTCGCCCGCACGCTCGGCGATGCGTTGCGCGATCGCGTTGACGATCTTCGCGCGGCGCGACGCGGGCATCGACGCCCACTTGCCCGACTCCAGCGCCGCGCGCGCGCCGGTAACGGCCGCGTCGACATCGGCTTGCGTCGCTTCGGCGACGTGCGCCAACGGCGCCCCCGTCGCAGGATTGCGATCGTCGTACGTGCGCCCGTCGGCGCTTTCGCGCCATTGGTTGCCGATGAGCAGCTGGGTCGTGGGCGGCACTGCCGTGGTAGTCATCGGTGCGTTCTACCCTATTCTTTCAAAGATGGTTGCTACGCCCTGGCCGACGCCGACGCACATCGTCGCCAGCCCGTAACGACCGCCGCGCCGGCGCAGTTCGTGCAGGAGCGTCGTGGCGATGCGCGCGCCCGAGGCACCCAGCGGGTGTCCCAACGCGATCGCGCCACCGTTCACGTTCGCGACGGCCGCGTTCAACTCCAGGTCGCGGATGCAAGCCAGGGATTGCGAGGCGAAGGCCTCGTTGAGCTCGATCAGGTCCAGGTCGCCCGCGCGCAGGCGGGCGCGCCCCAGCGCCTTGTGCGTCGCGGGGACCGGGCCCAAGCCCATGACGTCGGGCGCGACGCCCGCCGACGCCGTCGCGACGACGCGCGCCAAGGGCACCAGGCCCATCGACGTCGCGGTTTGCGCTTCGACCAAGAGCAGTGCGGCGGCGCCATCGTTGATACCCGAGGAGTTGCCGGCCGTGACCGTACCGCCGGCCGAAAAGGCCGGCGCGAGGTTGGCCAGCGTCTGCATCGTGGTCGCGGGCCGTGGGTGCTCGTCGACGGTCACGTCGCCGATCGGAATCAATTCGTCGTCGAAGGCGCCGCGCTGCATCGCCGCCGCGCACTTCTGCTGGGAATCGTAGGCAAAACGATCCTGTTCTTCGCGCGTGAGATCGTAACGCTGCGCGACGCGTTCGGCGGTAGCGCCCAGCGAAATCGTCCACTCGTCGGGCATCGCGGGATTGACCATCCGCCAACCCAACGTCGTATCGAACATCTCGGGAGCGCGTCCGAACGCACGATCGGGTTTGGGCATGACGAACGGCGCGCGCGTCATCGACTCGACGCCGCCGGCAATCGCAACGTCGCCATCGCCGTAGGCTATCGCGTGCGCCGCGGAGTTGAGCGCCTGGAGACTCGATCCGCACAAACGATTGATCGTGACGCCGGGAACCTCGACTGGAAGCCCCGCCAGCAAACCGGCCATGCGCGCGACGTTACGATTGTCTTCACCGCTCTGGTTGGCCGCGCCGAAGTAGACGTCGTCGATGGATCCTGGATCGACGCCATTGCGATCGATTAACGCGCGAATCGTCATCGCCGCGAGATCGTCGGGACGAATGCCGGCAAGCGCGCCGCCGTAACGGCCGATCGGCGTTCGCAACGCGTCGATCACCCAAACCTCACGCATCGATCGCCTCCTCGAGCTGCTGCTGCTCTTGACCTTCGACATCGAGCACCCACAGCGCGCGCGATGGGGCGAACGCGTCGCCCTCGGCTTTGGCCAGCGCGCGAAGGATGCGCGCGATCCGCGCGCCGCCGATCTCGCGACCCCAGGCGATCGGGCCGAGCGGATAGTTCACGCCCAGCCGCATGGCCGTGTCGATATCGTCGGGCGTCGCGATCTCTTCTTCGACGGCAATCACCGCTTCGTTAACGATCGATCCGATCAAGCGCCCCAGAAAGAGTCCCGGATCGTCGGCGACCAGGACCGTCGCGTGACCGAAGCCTTCGAAGAGTTCTTGCGCGAGCGACAGCACGTCCTGCGTCGCTACCTGCGTGTCGACGATCTCGATAACGCGCTGGCGATCGAGCGAGCCCAGGATGCCGTAGCCGACCAGCCGTTCGGGGTGGCGCATTCGGCGCAGACATCCCTTCAAATCCGTCGCGTATGCGTCGACGAAGATCGCCGCGTCGGGCGGAAGCGCGCGATCGAGTTCCAGAACCGTAGCGGTTCGATCGCTGGCCCCGTCACCCAAGTCGATCGCAATCGTCGTTTCCGGCGACACGTCGCTAACGTCGTCCTCGTTTTCGATGCGGACGACGTGGTCGAAGGATCCGGTCAGCAGCTCGAAGACGTCGTCGCCCAGGCTCGCCAGGCCCAGCAACGCGACGATCTCGTCGCCGTTGCGCTCCGACTCGGCGGGCGCATCGATCGGCAGATCGCCGCGCGGTGATGTTTCCGGCGTCGAATAGTCGTAGAAACCCACGCCGGACTTGCGCCCGAGACGGCCTTGGGCGATAAGGTCGCGCTGCAACGGGTTGGGTTGGAGCCGCGCGGCCTCCGTGCGCTCGTAAATCGATTCGCTGGTTGCCAGATTAACGTCCAGGCCGATGAAATCCATCAACTCGAACGGTCCCATCGCAAAACCCGCGCCGCGCGCCAACGCATCGAGATCGTCGATCGTCCCGACCTCGCGTTCGAGCGCGGCCATCGCTTGCAGATAGAACGGCCGAGCGACGCGGTTGACGATGAAGCCGGGCGTATCGGCCGCTTCCACGCCGGTCTTGCCGAACAGTTCGACGTACTCGCGCGCGCGCTGCAGCTGCGCATCGCCCGTTTGGCTCGTAGGGACGATTTCGACTAACCGCATCGCCGTCGGCGGATTGAAGAAATGCAGGCCCAACGTGCGTTCCGGCGCGGGAACCGTCGCCATAATGTCTTCCACCGAAAGCGACGAAGTGTTGGTCGCTAACAGGGCGTCGCTTGGAAGTGCCGCCGCCAGTTCCCCGATCACGGCGCGCTTGAGTTCCAAATTCTCGGGAACCGCCTCGATCGCCAAGCCGGCATCCAGACCCGATGGCAGCGCGGCCACAACGGTAACGCGCATCCCAATGGCCGAATCGCTCGCACGCGCGACGTGCTTGGCGACGGCCGCGGCGATCCGCGCGTGGGCCGCCGGGTCGGGCTCGACGAGGGTCACGCTCAAGCCGGCTTGGGCTGCGACCAAGGCGATTCCGGTGCCCATCGCACCGCCGCCGACCACAACCATCGTTTGCTTCACGCGCGGTGCTTCGCGCCAGGCCCGTCCAAGCCCGGTCGCGTAGGCAGGTTCCATGGAAAAACCGCGCTGGCGCCGACGTTCCTCGGAATACGTGGTCGACTCGCCCTTCATGCGCTTGCGCAAGGATAGCGTGGAACTGCCCGACGGGACGATCGTCGACGATTACTACGTGCGCGAATCCAACGGCTTCACGATCGTGCTGGCGCTAACGCCGGACGGCAAGGCGGTGGTGACGCGGGAATATCGCTACGGCGCCGATTCGGTGGGTTACGAGCTGCCGGCCGGCGGTATCGATCCCCGCGAAGCGCCCGAAGCGTGCGCGAGACGCGAGCTGCGCGAAGAGACCGGGTACGAGGCGCAGACGTTCGAGCCGATCGCCGTCTCCTTCGCCGAACCGGTGCGCTCGAACTCGCAAGCACACATCTTCCTAGCGCGCAACGCACGCCGCACGTCCGAGCCATCGCTCGACGCTGCGGAAGCAATCCAAACGCAGGAAGTCTCGCTCGAAGAACTCCGCGCGATCGCCCGCGACGGCCGCATGCACTCCCTCACCGCCACCGCCGCCGTCTACCTGTGCCTCGACGCAATCGACGACGGCACTGGAACGCATCTACGGTGAGGGCATCGCGCCCTCGCTAATTCTTGTTTAATCGCTCGGTCACGATACCCTCACCGCAGATGCTCGATGCGGGCACATGCTCTATGCGGCGCGTGAGTGTCTACGGTCCCTTGGGGTCTTTCGATCGGACGTTGATCTTGCACGACGCGCCGTCGAGATCGATGTCGACCGTCCAGTCCCTGCCTCTGGCAAGGTCTACCTTGAGCGATCCGCACTTGGCGGAGCGCACGTGCAGCTGGACGGCTTCGTTGACGTCGGACCGCTGATAGTGGCCCGTACTCGGCAGCGTGACGCCGGGGAAGAGATAGCTTCCCGTGGCCTTGGTCACGGAGAGCTCGACGGGCGTGCCGGTGTTGTTGCGGACGACGATCGTCTGAGCGGCAAAGGCCGGCACGACGCACAGGAGCATCCCCGCAACGGCGGCACAAGAGGCTTTCGTAAAGAAGTTCAAAGTCTCTCCTAATCCTTTGGTTTCGTAAGGCTCGAGTAGTCGAGATAGAGGTTCTCGACTCCCGCTCTTCGTCAAAAGAACGTTCGCTTTCTGTCTTTGGTTCCAGCGCTAGAAATGTCAACGATCGCTTTGTAATCTTGGAACTCGGAAGCGGGAGCGGGGTGCGGTGTGTTTGCGTTCGCGTCGGAGGGTAGCCTTGAGTTGGTCGAGGCGACCGAAGGGATAGACGCGCTGGGTGTCCGCGGCGATGACGGTGAGGCCCTCGGGCAGCGCGCCTAGGCTGCGGATCGCGGCCGCGCAGGACGTCGAGAGCACGTCGAGACCGCTGGAGTACGGCGTCAGCGCCGGGACGACGATCAATCGGTCGTTACCCAGAAACGCCGGGATCGTCGTGCCGCCGCCCAGAGATAGGCTGGGATGCAAGTGTCCGACGATACAGCGATACGACGGTTTGAAGATATCGCCGTGCGTCAACAGCCAGCCGTTGCGCTCGAGCGACTCGACGGTCGCCCCCAATATCTTTTCGCCGCGCGTTCGTCCCTCGTGGTTTCCGGCAATCGCGATTACCTCACAGCGTTCGCGCAGGGTGTCCAGCGCCCCGGCGACGTGGGATGCCGCACCCTGGCTCATGGAGCTGCCGTGAATCGCATCGCCGAGAAAGACGATTTCGCGGGCGCCGTGGTGCGCGATGGCGATCGCGAGCGTAGCGACCGCTTGCGTCGTCGACCACAGCGGCAGCGCGCCGCCGATCACGTCCTCGTAGCCGAGGTGCGCGTCGGCAACGACCAGCGTTCGCGTTGGGCCGCACAACAACAGACCGTGGGGAAGCGCCCATATGGCGGGCGCGATCTCGTACGAAGCCGCGGCGGCTTGAGGGCCGCTCACGAATAACGCAGATTCAAGGCCGGCTCCGCTCGTTCGAGCGTATCGCTCTCGCCGAGCAGCTGCAGGACCCGGTCGTGCAGCGCCTCGATCATCGCGCTGCGATCGTCGAGCATCACCGAATCGCCGAACGACGAGGTGAGGATGCCAAACGTGAACGGCGACGCGGCGGGTGGATGCAGCACACGCGGTTCGCCTTCGAGGCTCGCGATATAGTCCAGCGTTCCGGGAAGGTCGAGCAGATCTCGCGTGACCGCTCGCATCGTCTCGCGCAGCAGCGGGAAGCGCGGATCGCGCGCGGCGACGCGTTCGAGGATGCGCCCGCTGTTCCAGGCTTGCGTGCCGCGCCGCAACGAGCGCCCGCCGGCGCGCCGCAGCACCAGCAAGCCGGTGTTGGCGACGTAGCGAAAGTAATTCTTGACCAAATGCGTCGAGCGGACGCCCGCAAGCACGTCGGCTTCGAACGACGGCGGCGCGAGCATCTGCGCCCAGACCGAATCGGGCAGGGTCACGCCCGGGGGCAGGGTCACCAGAAATCCGCCGTCGTCGGTGGTGATCGAGGTTCCGGCGCGCAGCCGCGCGAGAACGCGCGCCCCGACCGCGCGTGCGAGCGTCTCGTTGATGCGGCGGCCAGCGCAGGTTTGGAAAACGGCGGTTTGCTTACGATCCATGCGGTAGATTTCGACGATCGGACGCGTCGGTTCGGGCACGGCAGAGAGCGCGCGCTGCTGCGCGATGTAGCGCACGACGTGCGCGGCCGGCGCGCCGTCCAATCCGTAACGCGATGCCAACCACGCCAGCGCGGTCCCGGGACCGCCGGCTAATCGGCGCGCCACCCCGACGCGCAGGTGCGCGATTTCGGCGGCCAGCAACCTTCCGACGCCTTTCATCTGCGAACTCCACTGCGGCACGGTCGGGCGTCCGGCAAACGGTTCGACGGTGATGCCGGTCGTGCCGATCTCCTTGACGCGCAGCGTCCGCCCGTCGAGCAGAAAGACGTCGCCGGCGCGCAGTTCGTTGACGAAGCTCTCTTCCAAGCGGCCGACGTCCTCGCCGCCGAGCACGCGCACGCCGACGTGCTTCTCGTCGGG
Source organism: Vulcanimicrobiaceae bacterium (assembly GCA_036510515.1). Taxonomy (GTDB): domain Bacteria; phylum Vulcanimicrobiota; class Vulcanimicrobiia; order Vulcanimicrobiales; family Vulcanimicrobiaceae; genus JALYSX01. The sequence continues at coordinate 9,353 of DATCDS010000023.1, read as the reverse complement.
GATCGTGCCGACGTTATCGAAATAGGCGGCGCAAACTTCGCGCCCCAAGCCATACACGGCGTCGCCATCGAAGCCCAGCCGCCGCACGTGCGCGGGATCGTCGCCCACGCCGCCGCCGGACAGATAGCGCGCGCAGTCGATCAGGTCCCCGCGCGTGACGCCGGCGAACGGCAGCGCGCGATGCGCGCTGCCGAGCAGATCGTCGATGGTCGCGCGCTTGTCGTAGCAGACCGACATCACCATCCACTGTGCGAGCACGTCGAGCGGCCCGTCGGGAACCACGATCTCCTCCAGCACGCCGTCGGCGATGCAGCGCCGCGTGGCCGCGGCTTCGATGATGTCGTCGCGGTCTTGCGCGATCACGATCCCCGCGGCGATCGCGTCGGGGCGATGGCCGGCGCGGCCCACCCGCTGCAGCGTCGAGGTCACGCCGCGCGCGCCGCCGATGACGAGCACGCGGTCGACGAAGCCGATGTCGACGCCCAACTCCAAACTGGAACTGCAGACTACCGCACGCAAGCGTCCCGCGCGCAGCGCCGCCTCGACGCGATGGCGTACGCTGCGCTCCAGGGCGCTATGGTGGACGCCGATGCGTCGGTCGTACTCGCGCGGCGCCTGCTGATCTTCGGCGACTTCGACGCCGTCCTGTGCGTCGATGGCTATGCCCATCTCGTGCGCGACGCGCTCGGCTTGGCTGCGGACGTTGGTGAAGACCAGCGTCGTGCTCCCATCGTCGCTGAGATTCGCGGCCGCGCGAGCTATCTCGGCCAGGGGCGCGCCCGCGCCGGCAAACGGCGCTTCGATCTCCAAGCGAATCGAACGCAAACCGCGGCAATCGACCACCTCGCACGGCCGCCCGACGCCCGAGACGTATTCTGCCACACGATCCAGCGGTGCGACCGTCGCCGAGAGCCCGAGACGACGAAACGGCGCGACGACCAAGTCTTCCAGCGATTCCAACAGGAGCGAGAGGTGCGCACCGCGCTTGTTGCCGGCCAGCGCGTGCACCTCATCGAGGATCACGGTTTCGACGTTGCGCAAGGTTTTGCGATAGGAATCCATCGCCAGCATGACGGCCAAGGATTCGGGCGTGGTCACCAGGATGTGGGGCGGCCGCGAAAGCATCAGGCGGCGTTCTTCTTGGGGCGTATCGCTGGTGCGCACACCGGTGCGAACGAAGCGCTCGCGCACGCGACCGCGGCGCACGCGCGCTCGTTCGCTGTTGGGCCGCTCGAGCAGACCCATCGCGCGCAGCGGCCGTCGCAGGTTGTGCTCGACATCGTAACCCAGCGCACGCAGGGGCGAAATGTAGAGCGCGTAGGTGCGCGCGAAGAGCTCGTCGGCATCGCGCTTTCCCGCCAGCGATGAAAAGACCGGCAGAAATGCCGCCAGCGTCTTGCCCGTTCCCGTCGGCGAGCAGATCAGCGCGCTGCGCCGCGCCAAGCCGATCGGAATCGCGGCGAGCTGCGGCGGCGTCGGCTCGACCAACGCCCGCGCGCACCACGCGGCAACGTCGGGGTGCAAACCGGGGAACTCAAACGGGGACATCCCCGCCAATTCGCAAGGCCGCCCCCCGCAACCCCCGCTCGGAGTGAAACCTCGGGCCGGGGCGTCGGGTACATGGGGGCGTGAACAGATTCCCGAAGTTTACGGCCAACCCGTCGCTCAATGCGTTCATCTACCTCACGCTGGTGGTGGCCGCAGTCCTCATTGCCGTCATCGTCTTGGCCTTCGTGCTCAAGGTCATCATCTTCGCGGCAATCGTCGCCGCGCTGGCCCTGGGCGTCCTCTTCGTGGTGAATCTCTTCCGCCGCCGGCGGCTCAAGCTTCCCGCCGGCCGGCAGTTCTAAGGAACCGCTGATTAAGCCCACGCGTCGAGCGCGGCGATGAGCGTGCCGGGCTCCTCGAGCATCGGCATATGACCGCTGTGTTCGGCCACGGCCAAGCGCCCATGGGGAAACGCCCCCGCCGTCGCGCGTGCCTCTTCTATAGAGAGCACGGCGTCGTGCGCTCCGACGAACACCAGGATCGGCATCTCTAGATCCTGGGCGATATCGTCGGATGGCGCCCGTTGGGCCATCCCCCGCAGGACCGCCGCGAGGCCCTTGGGCCGGTTGTGCCGCGCGATCGTGCGGTAGAGCTCGACCAGGCCGGGTCGGTCCGCGACGGACTCCGACGCGAACATCCGGGCTTCGAAGGCCGCGATCGCCGGATCGACCGAGTCCTCGGCTTCGACACGCTGCGCCAGCATTTCGCGCCGCGCGGCGGTTTGCGCGTCGTCCGCGGCCAAGCGACTTCCAACTAACGCCAGCCCCGCGACGCGTTCCACATACATCCGCGCGAACGCCTGCGCGACGAATCCGCCCAACGAATGACCGACGATATGCGCGCGCTGCACGCCGCATGCATCCAGCACCGCGGCGATGTCACCGGCCATCGTTTCCATTAAATACGGGCCATCGGGCGTCGATGACGCGCCCATGCCGCGCAGATCCGGACTGATCACACGATACCGTTGCGAGAGTATTTCGGCGGTCCGATCCCAGATCGCACGCGTCAGCGGAAAGCCGTGCAGCAACACGATCGGCTCTCCGCTGCCGCGATCGTCAACATCGATAAAGGCGTCGTCAACAGCTACTCGCACGTGCGCGCTCCAACTCCGGTACGTCGCTGAATTTGCATTGTCGCCCATAATACTGTATAAGATAGGCAACAACCCTGGTCACTTGTGTGACCAGAGAAAGGATGACTCCACATACATGGCAGTCAAACGAACAAAGAAGGCCGCGCCGAAACGCGCTGCTAAGAAAGCCGCGCCGAAGAAGCGCGCCACCCGTAAGAAAGCCGCCGGCCGCAAAAAGGCTGGGGGCCGTAAAAAGGCTACGCGTAAGAAAGCCACCCGCAAGAAGGCCGGAGGCCGTAAGAAGAAGGCCACCCGCAAGAAAGCTGGAGGCCGCAAGAAGGCTCGCAAAGCTGGTGGTCGTAAAAAGGCCGCTCGCAAAGCCGGCACGCGCAAGAAGGCTACGCGTCGCAAGACCTCACGTCGGAAAAAGGCAGCCGCCTAACCCGACGTTTTTTATACCCTCAGCGAGCTGCTTCCGCGGCTCGCTTTTTTTTTGCGCGGACGCTAGTGTGGTGACTCACCACACTAGACCGTGCGCAGGATCGGCTTGGCGAACGCGAGCCACGCCATCATCGCAAAGCAGACGGCGCCTGCGATCGCGAATGCGGTGTGAATGCCGATGAACACGGCGATTCCGCCGACGATCAGCGCGCCGCCCTGCACGCCGCCCAACGCGACCATCGTGTAGACCGAGACCGCGCGCCCGCGTAGATCGTCGGGCGATAGCATCTGGATCATCGTGTTCGAAGAGCCCAAGAACGAGAGCGTCGCGCAGCCGATCAAGACCAGCACCGGCAGCGCCAGCCACAGATTCCAAATGAATCCCAAAGCGGCGACCCCCAGGGACATGATCGCACCCGAGACCAGCCAGATCGCACCGCGACGTTCGCGCTGCCCGAGATATGCGGTGAGAAACGCGCCGGCGAACGCGCCGACGCCCGCCGCGGCCAACGCTAAGCTGTAGCCGCGCGCGCCGGCGTGCAGCGCGCTGACGGCAAACGCCGGCAACAGCGTCCCGTACGGGCGCACCAACAAGGCGGTCACGACGAACGAGCCGATAACCCACCGCAGAATCGCGTGTCCGGCCAGAAACCGCGCCCCGTTGCGAATCGATCGCAGCAGCGGTTCGCGCCGGGTCGCGCTGGGCGGCGACGGACGCATCATCAGCACGGCGACGACGACCGCCAGCGTCGCGACCGCGTTGATGTAGAACGAACCGGCGATGCCCGCACCCACGATCAGGACGCCGGCAATGGCGGGGCCGATCACGGCGGGGGCGTTGAACGCCACCGAGTTCAAGCCGATCGCCGTGCCGACGTGCGCTCGATCGACCAGCAGCGGCATCCAGCTCTGGCGCGCCGGCGCATCGAACGATTGCGCTGCCGAGCTGATCGCCGAGATAACGATCAGGCCGCCGATGCTCATCATGCCGAGTTGGGTCAAAATTGCCAACGCCAGGGCCTCGAGCACGAGCACGACGTTGGCGGCGATCAGGATCGCGCGACGCGGGAACGTGTCGGCCACGACGCCCGCGACCGGCGAGCAAACGAAGACCGATACCATCCGGGCGCCGCCGATCAACCCGAGGTAGAGGGCGGTCGTCGCTCCGCTGCGGCCGTGGGCGACGAAGTAGCCGATCGCCGTGATCTGCATCCAGGTTCCCAGATTGGAGATCAGCAGTCCCGTCCACAGCAGACGGAAATCGCGGAATGCGAACGGGGCGAGAAGCGAGCTGGAACGGCGCGGAATCGCCCGTTCGTTAACGCTCATGCGTCGCGGCGCGCACGCACGGAGGCGACGATCAATCCCGCGGCCCCGTCGAGGCCGAAGCTCGAAACGTCCACGAGTACGTCGTAGCGCTCGACGTCGCCCCAGCGCTCGCCGTACCAATCCTTGATGTACGCGCGGCGAGCGGCGTCGATGCGGTCGACTTCGACCGTCGCCAGCTTGGCGTCGCCGATCGCCGCAGCGATCCGTTCGATGCGCCAGGCACGTGGCGCGTGCAGGAAGACGCGCACCAGGTCGGGGCGCCGGCCCAGAATTACGCCCGCACCCCGGCCCAGCAAGATGATGTTGCCGCGCGCCGCGTATTCGCGGACCGCCGTCTGGACCGCGCGCAGCATCGTCTCGTCGAAGTTCTCGGGGAGCGGCGCGGAGAGTACTTCGGGCGTGGCCAGCTCCAGCCCGGTCATCATCCGCTCGCCGATACTGCGACGCGAATCTTCGGCAGCCTCGACGGCGCGTTCGGAGATCTGCAGGCGCTTGGCCACGACCACCGGCAGTTGATCGTCGATGACCTCGTACCCCAGCGCCGCGGCCGCGGCGGCGGCGATGGCCGTCGCGCCGGTGCCGTACTCCATCGAAATTGTGACGATCATGCCGTTTCGGCTTTACCGTCGCGGACCCAGGCTACCCTGCGTGGAAGTGACGCCCGATGCCGCCGATTCTTCGCACGCGCGACCTGCGCAAGGTGTTTCGAACCCCCAAGCGCGTTCCGGGGCCGATGGGGGCGTTCAAGAGCCTGTTCTCGCGCCAGCACGACGAACGCGTCGCCGTCTCGGATGTGACGATGTCGCTGGACGAAGGGGAGCTCGTCGGCTACATCGGCCCCAACGGCGCCGGCAAGTCGACCACCATCAAGATGCTCACCGGGATTCTGGTACCGACGTCGGGCGAGGTCGAGGTCGCCGGACTGGTGCCGCACGCGTCGCGCAAACAGAACGCGCGCAATATCGGCGTCGTCTTCGGCCAGCGCAGTCAGCTCTATTGGGATCTGCCGCTGAGCGAATCGTTCGAACTGCTGCGTGCGATCTACGCGATCCCGCTGGATAGGTACCGGAAGAATCTCCAGGCCTTTACCGAGATCCTCGCGCTCGATGAGTTCGTTCGCACGCCGGTTCGGCAGTTGTCGCTCGGCCAGCGCATGCGCGGCGATTTTGCCGCCGCGATGCTGCACGATCCGCGCATCGTCTATCTCGACGAACCCACCATCGGCCTGGACGTCGTCGCTAAGGAGGCCGTGCGCGAGTTCGTCAGGCGAATCAATCAGGAGCGCGGGACGACGATCGTCCTAACGACGCACGACTTGGCCGATGTCGAGCGATTATGCCGGCGCATCGTCCTGATCGACAAGGGCACGATCATCTACGACGGCGACATCGAACGCATCAAGACGCAATACGGCACCCACCGCGTGCTGGTGGTCCGATTCGCCGCCCCGGTCCGCAGCCCGTCGCTCGACGGCGCCGAGCTGGTCGGCGAGGACGGCATGACCGCACGGTTTCGCTTCGATCGCGCGCGCGAACGGGCCGACGCCCTCATCGCGCAGGTCGCCAAACGGTATGAAATCACCGACGTTTCGATCGAAGAGCCCGATCTCGAATCCATCATCCGTCGCATCTACGTCGACGGCTACGACAACACGGGAGTACCGGTATGATCCTTTCCAGCGGCACCAAGAAGCCCAAGATCCATTCCAGCGCCTACGTCGCCGGCGGCGCGACGATCTCTGGTGACGTCGAGATCGGCGCCGGCTGCGCGATCTTGCACGGCGCCGTGCTCGTCGCCGAAGGCGCGCCCCTGCGCGTCGGTGCGAACACCGTCGTGATGGAGAACGCGGTGATCAAGGCCAGCGGCGGAAGCGCCACGCAATTCCCGTGCACGATCGGCGAACGCTGCATCGTCGGACCGCACGCGTACGTCGTCGGTGCGACCGTCGGCGACGGCGCGCTGGTGGGCGGCGGCAGCCGCATCCTCAATGGTGCCAACGTCAAACCCGGCACGACGGTCGATCCGGCCGCGCAGGTTACGGCGATAGCCGACGTCTTCGGCGAGGTCTTCAACCAAGAACCCGGCGACGACGTGCGCGCACGAGCGGCCGAGGCCTATGCGCGATTTCTCCGCAAAACCCACGCGCAGGACGCGCGCTTGGACGATCACCAGACCGTCAAGCCGACCGCGCGGCGTTCGGCCTCGGCGCCCGAACCGCCCGCGACCCAGGAGACCGACGTCGGCGGCGTCGTCGACGCGATGATGCTCGAACTTGCAGAACTCGAACATCGCCGCCAAGAATCGGTGAAAAGGCAGAAAGGCTCAAAATAGCGCGTGAACGCGTTGGCGCTGGCCCTCAATCCCTACGTGGAGTTTGCCAAGAAGGCGTTTTCGCGCGAGGCCACCTATCGGTTCGAGGTACTGACCGAGATCGGCTCGGTCGTTCTGCGCGTGTACTTGCTGCGCTGTCTGTGGACCGCGCTGTACGCTCAGAACGCGGCGCCCAGCAATCTGCCGCTGCACGCGATGATCACCTACGCGACCGTCGCGCTGCTGATGTCGCTAATTCTCGAAGTCGATGGCACGCGCCTGATCCGCTCGAAAATCCGCGAGGGCGGCATAGCGACGGACTTGATGAAACCAATCTCCGTTCCGGCGTATTTCTTCGCCGACGGTTTCGGCAACACGATCCTGCACGCGGTGCTGGTGATCCCGTCGCTGCTCTTCGCCCTGCTGATCGTGCACATCGACGTCCCGTCTCCGTTCGCGTTGCTGATCTTTCTGCTGTCGTTTGCGCTGGGGTACTTGGTCAACTTCTTTCTGAACTTCGTGATGAACGCGATCGCCTTTTGGACGCTCGAAACGTTCGCGATCCAACTGATCGTGCGCTGGGTCTCCGATCTGCTCAGCGGACAGATCATCCCGTTGACCTTCTTCCCCGGCCTGCTCGGGCGCGTCGTGTTAGCGCTGCCGTTTGCCGCGGTCTATTCCACGCCGCTGCTCATCTACGTCGGCGTGATCCCGCGCTCGCAGTGGCTGGTGGCGCTGGGCGTCCAGGTGCTGTGGCTAGCGGTCTTCGCGACGCTTTCGCTGGTGATTTGGCGCGCCGCCGCCCGCCACGTCGTCGTGCAGGGAGGCTAAGGATGCAAGCGACTTCCGGGCCGGTTGGAACCGCTAGCTCCGTCGCAGCCTGGAGTTGCGCGCTCGTCGCGTTGGTCGCATGCGTGCAGAAGCCGGCCGATGATGGCCGCGCGCGCATGGTCGAACGTTCGAACGACGCGTCGCCGATCGCGTCGCCGATCGCGTCGTCGGCGACCTCCGCGGCATTTCGGACCTATCCGATCGCCGAGGCCCTATCGCGGAATGGGCCGCCCCTCTCCATACCGCAACTGCACTGGGTTCGACGCATCGTATACTCGCGGTCGTATATCGCCGTTCGCGCGCACTTGCGCTTCGCGGACCAGCCGGGTTATCGGACGCCTTTGATCGTCTACGTCGATATTGCCGAGCCGTACGAGACCGATCGGGGTGGGCATGTCATCGGCGAGCGTTGCAACGTCTGGTTCGACCCTGTGAATTTTGGGCTGACCGTCGGTACCAGCGTGCTGTGCGCCGGGGCAACCCCGCAGCCGGTCCTCTGATGAACTACTACTGTGGCGGGGCTGCGGCGTGCGCGGTACCGGACATCAGATTGTCGAGGTAGCACCAGCGCCAATCGCCCGAGCGGGCGCGGTACGAGCGCATGACCGGGTGGCCGGTCGATTCGAAGTGTTTGGTCGCGTGCGTACCGGGTGAAGAGTCGCAGCAGCCGACGTGGCCGCAGGTCAGGCACAAGCGCAGTTCGACCCAGTGCTCGCCGCTTTTCAGGCACTCTTCGCAGCCATCCGGCGTAACGGCGGTGTGGTCGGGCGCGGCGTCGCGCAGATGTTGACAATCGGTGGCCATCGCTAGTCTCCTTGTGTGGCGGGAAGATCCCAGAGTACGACCTCGCCGCTGCCGGCGAGATCGAGCGTGGGAATGTCGTAAAGGCGCACCGCGTCGCCGGCTTCGAGCCGCTCGCCGTTGACGTGAACCGTTCCCTCGCCGACGAACAGAAATCCGTAGCGTTTGGGATCGAAGGTGTGCGTCAAGCGCCCGGCTTCCAAGCGTGACAGATGCAGCGATGCGTCCTGCGTGATGCGGATCGGGGCGTCGACGCCGGCGCGTCCGCTGACCGCGGTCAACCATCGATTGCGGCGGTCCTCCACCGTGAAGTCCAACTGCCCGTAGGACGGCTCGACGCCCTCTTTGCCGGGCAGAATCCACATTTGCACGAGATGGAGTTCGGTGTCGGGCGACGCGTTGAACTCGCTGTGACGAACGCCCGTTCCCGCGCTCATGAATTGGATGCCGCCGGCCTTGACGACCCCTCGGTTGCCCATCGTGTCCTCATGCGCCAGCTCGCCGGAGAAAACGTAGGTGACGATCTCCATGTCGCGATGCGGATGCGGCGGGAAGCCGGTGCCGCCCGCGATGCGATCGTCGTTGAAGACTCGCAGCGCGCCCCACTGCTGATACTCCGGGTCGAAGTAGTCGGCAAAGCTGAACGAATGACGGGCTTTGAGCCAGCCGTGGTCGGCGTAGCCGCGCTCGGCGGCGCGCTGGATGGAAAACGTCGGGGAAACGGGCGCAAGGGTGCTCATACGACCCATGCAATCCGTGCGCCCCGGAACATGGTTGCACCCGTCGGGAGTGGAAGCGTGCCCCATGCTCGCGGCCTACGCGCAATACTGGCGGATCAACCTGCTGACGTTCCTGGAGTACCGGGCCAACTTCCTCATGTGGCTGGGCTTTACGATCGTCTATCACGCCACCGCGATCGGCGCGCTCTACGTCACGATGCGCCAGTTTCCGACCATGAACGGTTGGGACTTTCGCGAGATGTTCTTTCTCTACGCGCTGTGGATGCTCGGGCACGAGA
>DATCDS010000022.1:0-4533 GCA_036510515.1 Vulcanimicrobiaceae bacterium | reverse complement strand
TCCTTAACGACCGCCGCGAGAATGATGAAGATGATCAAGAGCACCAGCAACACGTCCGTGAAGGGCGTGATGTTGATGGTCGACATCACATCGTCTTCTTGTCCTACTGAAACAGCCACGGATTACTTCAATTCCTCCAGCTATGAGGTGACGAAGCCGACGTCGTTAAGACCGGCGTCTTTGGCGGCGTCGAGGATGCGGATGATGATGCCGTAGGGCGCCTTAGCGTCCGCAGTGATTGCGACGTGCTTGTTGGGCTTGCGCTTTGCCGCCCCGTACATGACGTAATAGATGGTCGCGACGGTGGCGACCTGGCCGTCGATCAGGATCCTGCCGCGATTGTTCACGAAAACGTCGATTTCGTTTTTGGGGTTAGGATGCGACGGAGCCGTCGAATTATTTTTCGGGAGTTCTTTTTCGAACCCGGGCGGAATGGTAAGCGTCGCCAGGATCATGAAGATGATCAGCAAGACCAGCAGCACGTCGGTGAACGGCGTGATGTTGATTTCGGCCATCACCTCTTCGTCTTGTTTCGCCGATAGCATTGCCACGGTAGCGTGCCCTCTCCGGAGTTACTTGGAACCGGTAGGCTTGTACAGCTCGGTCGGGATCGGCGATCCCGTATTGTGGAAGTGCAGCATCTCCGCAAGCTGGTTGGCCGCGACGATCATCTCTTGGTTATATTTTTTGATGCGCGTCTTAAAGAAGTTAAAGAAGATCACGGCGACGATCGCGACGACCAGACCGCCCAACGTCGTCCACAGCGCTTCGGAGACGCCTTGCGAGACGACCGCCGGCGAGGCGTTGCCCTTGAGCGCGATCTCTTCGAACGCGTGAATGATGCCCAGCACGGTACCGGCCAAGCCGACGAACGGCGCGATGACGGCGATCGTGCCGATGATGCCCAGATTGCGCTCGAGCGCGTTGAGATGCTCCATCAGCGCGATCGACAGGGCATCGGTGATATCGGCGCGGTTCTTTTCACCGCGTTCGAGACCGAACTCCAAGATGCTTGAGAGCATGCCTTTGTTGGATTGGCACACCTTGATGGCGCCCGGCAGATCGTCGGCCGAAATCTTTTGACCGATCTGGCGGAGCAGACCCTTGGTGTCGCCGTGCTGTCTGGAAAAGAACACCAGACGGTCGATCACGATGGCGATCACGATGATCGATAGGAGCAGCAGGATCCACATGTCGGGACCCGTTTTGTGCATGAAGGCGAGAAAATTCTGGAACACTCTTCTTCCGACCCCTCCCACTTACGGGAACGTAAAGTGCGCTAGACAAGAAAAAACTTTGGGGGGCGACTCCCCCCACCGTGAAGGCCGACCATTGGCCCCCTCTGCGGAAAGTCCTGGTGCGCTGGGAACTCTTAACTGAGGCTTGCCTTGACGAACGCTTGAATCTTGAGCAGCAGTGCGTTGTTGCCTTCGGCGGTCGCATATTGCTCGGCCTTGTTGCAGGTCGCGATGGCCTGTTTCTTGAGATCCGCCTTGTTCGCGCTCTTGCTGATCGACCATTGGCCCGCAAGCGCGACGCCCTCGGCAAAATTGGCCAGCGCGTCGTCCGACTTGACGGCCAGCGCCTTATCCGCATACGCCTTTACCTTGTCGTAATCCGGTTTTTGCTCTTCTGCTAAGGCTAACGAAGCTTGCGCGTAGGCCGTGACCTGAACTTGCGAATCGCCCGCCTGCGCCGCCAGATCGAAGTTCTTGACGGCGTCGTCGTACTTGAGGGCCTGGAGGCTCGCAAAGGCCGCTGCGAGATACTGGTTGCCCAGGATACGCCCAGGAACGGGTGAGGTCGGATCCAGTTGCTTGATTTCAGCGGCTATGGCTTGCACCCCGGCGCTGTCGCCTTGTTGGGAGTATGCCTCCAGCAAAGCCGTGTCCAGATTGACCTTCGACTTGAGGTCGGTGGTCTTCTGAGCAAATCCAAGCGAGCGCGCCTTCTTGAGATTAACGACGGCCGAGGCCGCATCTTTGGCGCCTAGCTCCGCGACGCCCAATGCGAAGAGTGAGTTCGCGCCGCCATCGAGTTGGACGGCCTTCTTTCCGTAGGAGACGGCGGTCGCAGGATTCGACGTGGACAATGCCACCGCGGCCGATGCGAACGCATGCGCGGCCAGCTGCTTGTAACGCGCGCTCACGGTTCCCACTTGCGAGAACGCTTGCGCGGAGTCCGTATAGTCGCCCGCAAAGTACTCCGCCACACCCAACTGCGTCCGAGCCTGCGTATTGCCGGGATTGGATGCGAGGTAGGTGGTTGCCATTGCTTTGGCACCGGCGTAGTTCCCGGCACGAACCATCCGCCCGATCTGACCGAGCTGAGAGTTCGGCGGCCCCAAGTCCGATGTCGAAACCGACGATCCCGTAAAGACCAGCGTGTAGTCGTAGAACCAGACGATCGGCTTGCCATTGCGAGTGGCCGGATGGTAGGTCGACGATTGAGCGATCTCCATAGCGGCCTTGTTGTCGCCCGCGTTGCTGGTGCGGATCACGCGGGTGGCCTTGTGAGAGCCGTTCGCATTGACGAGCACCTGCACGACGACTCGGCCGGCCCCCGCGGGGGGCGTGGTGGTGGTGCCGCGCGTAGCCAGCCTGGCTGGGATCAGGTTGACCGGCGCGGCGGGCGCGGCCCAGGCGCACGCCGGCGGGGCGAGGAAGGCCAGCGCCGCCAGCGCGACCGAAAGCCGAAAACGACGATTCATCTGGTACCTCGTGAAAAACTATTCATTCCGTTCGTTACGCCCGGCTAAACCCGAACCGCGCCACCCCTGCTACTCTCCGCTGGTGCGAAGAGCCTGCACCTCGCGCTGGGTCAGCGCGCGAACCGCGCCGGGAGCCAGCGCCCCCAGGGTCAGCGGTCCGAAACGTAAGCGCGTCAGGGTCACGACCGGATGGCCCAGACTTTCGAACATCACGCGCACCTGACGGTTGCGCCCTTCGTGGATGGTGAGATCCAGCGCGGTGCCTTCGCGCCGGGTCGCGATCACGCGCAGACGCGCGCCGGCCGCGCGAAACTCGGGCGTGGCCACACCGACAAGCACGCGTTTGACGTCCTCTGGCGACAGGCGGCCCCGCACGGTCGCGCGGTAGGTCTTTTCAACGCCGAAACGCGGATGTGTCAGGCGGTGCGCCAGATCGCCATCGTCGGTCAATAACAGCAAGCCCGCCGTATCGTAGTCCAGGCGGCCGACGGGGACCACGCGCGGCAGCGCAGGGGGTAAGAGATCGGCGACCGTGCGCCGGCCTTGCGGGTCGCGCATCGTGGTCATCACCGCGACGGGTTTGTTGAGCACGACGTAGGTAAAGGAGGTCGGCGGTTCGACTCGTTTGCCGGCGACCTCGACGACGCCGCCCACGGGTACCGTCGTTGCCAGCTCGCGAACGATCGCGCCGTCGACGCGCACCTTTCCCGCGACGATCAACGCTTCGGCCGCACGACGCGACGCGACGCCCGCGTGCGCCAGATACTTGTTCAACCGCATGGGCGTCGCGCCGGAGCGCTAGCCCCGGCCGTTGTCTTCGTAGCCGCGCGACATCGAGAGCGCTTCCTTTGTAACGGACTGCAAGAACTCTTCGTTGGTGCGCGTTTGGGCCATCTTGCCCAAGATCATTTCGGTGATGTCGCCGGTATTGAGCGCCGAGCTGACGCGGCGCAGCATCCAGATCTTGCGCATCTCGTCGGGCGAGAGCAGCAGCTCTTCGTGGCGCGTACCCGAACGTTTGATGTCGACCGCGGGGAAGACCCGCGATTCGGCAAGTTTGCGCGTGAGGTTGAGTTCCATGTTGCCCGTACCCTTGAACTCTTCGAAGATGATGTCGTCCATCTTGGAACCGGTTTCGATCAGCGCCGTAGCGATGATCGTGAGCGATCCGCCTTCTTCGATCTTGCGCGCGGCGCCGAAGAACCGTTTGGGCTTGTGTAGGGACGCCGTGTCCAGACCGCCCGAAAGCGTCCGGCCCGAGTTGGGGATAACCTGATTGTAGGCACGCGCGAGACGCGTGATCGAGTCGAGCAGGATGACGACGTCTTTGCCTAGTTCGACCAGCCGCTTGGCGCGCTCCATCGCGAGCTCCGAGACCGCCGTGTGATTCTCGGGATGTTCGTCGAACGTCGAAGCGACGACCTCGCCATCGACCGTCCGCTGCATATCGGTGACTTCTTCGGGGCGCTCGTCGACCAGCAGCGCGATGATGTGCGCTTCGGGATGGTTGATCGAAATCGCGTTGGCGATATTCTTAAGCAGCGTCGTCTTACCGGCCTTGGGCGGCGAGACGATCAGGGCGCGCTGTCCCTTGCCGATCGGGCAGAACAGATCGATGACGCGCGTCGACAATTGGGTCGAGCGGACCTCGAGCTTGTAACGCTCGTTGGGATAGATCGGCGTGCCTTTTTCGAAGGTGCCGCGACCTTTGATCGCTTCGGGATCCATGTCGTTGATCTTGTCGACGCGGATCAGACCGTAATATTTTTCGCTCTCTTTGGGCCGGCGTACTTGGCCTTCGACCATATCGCCGCGACGCAGTT
>DATCDS010000021.1:0-25565 GCA_036510515.1 Vulcanimicrobiaceae bacterium | reverse complement strand
GCCGCCGGAAGCGTTGCCCGCCATCCTCCAGCCGCAACTGCACGACGGCGAACAATTTCGATATACGATGGTTACCAACGTTCGCACGCCGAACTCGACGTGGCCGCTAAATACGTCGTTCGTTACAACCGTTACCGATCGACCCGGAACGCCGTTGCGTTGGGTCGAGCACTTCACGGATGGTCCAGCGATGGGAGAGGATCGCATATTTAGCCTCGCGCCCGACGGGTCGTTTCAGGACGATAAAGACATGCCGTCCTCGGAATCGAATTTTCTCTACAACACGGCTCTTTTTGGAGACCCTCCGCAGGATCTGGCCGTCGGCTCCGCATGGCAGACCCGCATCAAGGGAACGAATCCGATCGCGGTTGCCATGGGCATCATCAAAGTCCAAGCCGTGACCGTCGACCCGTCGCGGGCGACCGTAAAGCTACGGTTCGCTTATCACGCCAGCGTCAGGGTACACTATCCAGCGGATCACGGAACGCCGGACTATTCCTCGCACGACGTCGCCGATGCTACGGGGAACGTTACCTTCGAGAGCGGAATTCTGACCACTTTTTCGGCGTCGGCAAGAAACGAACACGACGAGCCTGACGGCCATCGCGTTTCCTACGACACGACATTGGAAATGACGCTGGTCCAGATTTAGCCCGACCGGGAGGTTGACGACGCATCGCCTTTCTGATAGGTTTTGTGTATGCATATATGAATATGCTGATTGGCCTGCGGCTTCCAGCCTTTCATGGCCATTCGTTTCTCGAATTTCTGTAAACGGAGAGGTGTTCCAAAAACAGTCATGAGAAAAATGATATTTACAATTGCCATCGCCATCGGATGCTTCGGCGCGGCCGGGATCACAGCACACGCGATGGTCATCCCCCCGGGCCAGCCTTGTACTCCGACCATCATCGGCGGTTTCTGGCTCGATGGAGAACACTGCATCGACGCGGTCCAAGCAAGTTGCCTCACCACGCATAAGTGCTTCGATGCCAACGGCAACCTCGTCTATGAGTGCATCTACGAACTCAACTGCCCGCATTAAGCCAGGTATAACCACACGGTCCCTCAAGATCATCTTGAGGGACCAACCCTTCAATTCTGATATACGGGTGATTCCCATGTTAGGCAAAGTTACGGTGCTCGCGTGGTTGCTGCTTGGCGTAGCCGGGGTGCAACAACCGCTTCGCGCGCTGCCTCCTATCCTGCAGCCGCAGCTCCACGACGGCGAGCAATTCCGCTATCAATTAACCTTCGATGTCCGGGGCGGAATGTCGGACCGGATGGAGATGCCGTTCACGGACTCGACGATCGTGCAGCCGGGTCGGCCTTTGGCCTGGACGCGACGTTATACGGGAGGCGATCGGTCGGGCGAGTCCTTCGCGTTCCAACTAGATTCAAGCGGCAATCCAATCAATCAAACGTTGAAGGCCGCCTCGGCGGACGTGACGTTTCTGTACAATCGCGAACTGTTCGGCGACCCTCCGGCCTCGTTCGCGCTCGGATCGACGTGGCAAAGTCGTGTCACCGGCCCTAATCCATTCGGACCACCCTTCGGCATCATCAAGGTTAAAGTCGCGTCGATCGACGCGGCGAAAGGGCTTGTGGTTCTGGCCTTCGCCTACGATGTTGACGCCCATATTCGCTATCCTGCCGACCACGGCGAGCCTTCGTATTCGTCCCATGATGTCGCGAAAATAATCGGCTCGGCCACGTTCAAGAACGGAATCATGACGAGCCTTAATTCGGGCGGCCCGAACGGGCACGATCTTTCAAACGGCAACCGCATAACCTACACCCTCAAGCAAACCCTGACGCTCCTGCAGTAGAAGCATTGACCCATGAGCAGAGTAGCCGCCGCCCTCGTCATCCTTCTTGCGGCGATCCTGTCTGCGCCACCGCCGGCGTTGGCCGCAAATGCGACCGTTCAGGTCACGGTTAGCGATACCGACGGGAAGCCGATCGCCGATGCGACGGCATATCTGCGGCCGGAGGGCGGATCGGCGCTGCCACCCGCGCACTGCGATGCGCGCGGTGTCGCCGTTTTTCGCGGTCTGTCCGACGGATTATACGCGCTGAGGGTTTTCGCAACGGGCTACGAAGCGTTCAACGAGTCGATGACCGTTCGCGAGGAAGATCAGCAAATATCCCTGCGCGTAACCCTGGCAAAGCAGCTTCAAACTATCGCGCGCGTTCACTCGAAGGTCGACAGCGAGCACCGCATTCTCAGACGCGACGAGGGGCTCGGGAAGCTCTCGACTTCGTTGGTTGCGCTCATGAATATGGCGGGTGGGATATCGATTCAAACCGGGCCCGACGGCTCGATCGTGGGCGTCTCGCTACACGGCGAGGACCCGTCGCTGACCACCACGGCGTTTGACGGCGTTACGCTCAACGGGTCGGTGGCGCTGCAGGCCCTGGATCCCGATCTTCTACAAAGCGCTTCGGTCGACGATCAAAAGGACAGTGTCGACTTCACGACCCTCGGTCCGTCGACATATCCGATCTACGATGCGAGGGAGATGCTCAGCGGGTTCGCGGGTCGCGAACTTCTTGCGACGACGCAAGGAACGACGGGCAAACTCGGATTTGCCGGAGAGGTGGTCGAGCACGGCCAAGAGAGTGATCTGACAAACGCGACCTACCTTGACACTAGCGGCCTGAACTACGACCACACCGGCGGCTACCTCAATGCGGCCGCGGATGCCAAGATCTACATTCCGTTCAGCGATAACATGAGCGCTCATGCCGAGGAGATGCTCCGCAACTCCCACGAGCGCCCGATCCAGACGTTCGACTCCGGGGATCTTCCCCAGGGCTTCGGCCCCGGAAATACCAGTGACCTGACCAGCTCGATCGCGACCCTCTCGGTAGACGCATATGCCGGGCAGTGGGTATTGCACGCAACAGATCTCAACCTGCAGCTGCACGACGCGTTAGACTACCGCGACAGCATCGTCGCCGGGATTCCCTTCCCGCAGTTGACGCGCGTCCTGGCGACGACCAATGCGTTGAGTTTCTCGGCGATGAAAACCTTTCCGCACAGCACGATTCTCAATTTGAACTTCGGCGCGACGACCAATCAAACGAGTGCCGACCAATTGGCCGGCGCCTTTGCCGGGAGCCTTCCGCAATCCAGCAGCCGGCTCACCACGCAGGACGCTGCGGTTAACATCAACACGGCTCGAGGGGCGTGGACGTATTCGCTGGACAACAACTATTCGCATCAGTCGGCTCCAAGTATCCAGAACGCTTTAGACGAAGTGCTCGACGTTACTTGGAATCACAGCGCGACCCAACTTTACGGCACATTTGAAGCCGGAACCAAGTTGGGGCCTCCGCTCGACGTCCAGGAATTTGACGCGCCGGCCACGGCCGAATACAACTGCAGCGATGGCACGGTGATCGCGGTCGCGCCCAACGACCAGCCCGGCGCCCCGCATCAACTCAGCGCGACGCTGGGCGCCAGCGCTTCGAAGGGCAACGGCTCTCTCTCGGCGAGTGCGTACTTTCACGCTTTTCGCGGCATGACGCTTACCCAGGCGCTGGTAGCCGCCCAGTCCACCGCCCCGGGATTTCTCCCGCCCGGCTATCTCGGCGAGCTGCAAAACGGGTTCACGACGTTCGGCGGCTGTTCGCCGTTGAGCGGAGCGCTTCCCCAAGTCTATATCGAGCAGAATATCGTCGGCGTCGGCGTCGATTACTCGGGAATCGACGTCAACGCGAGCCGCAGCTTGGGACGGCATTTGAACGCGCAGATCGCGCTTGGCTATCACCGCGCAATTCTCGTAGCGGGGGACCAGCGGGTTGCGTCACCGCTGTCGCCGTATGTGATCGGGCGTCAGGTACCGCTGGTGCCGACGCTCCAGTACAGTTTGTCGGGCGACTATCACCTGGGCAATCGTAGCGAAATCCTCGCGAACGTTTCGGGCTTCTCCAGTAACAACGATCACAACTTGCCCGGATACGCGATCGTGACGATCGGCGGCGTCCATCAATTGTCTCCCGTCACCTCGCTTACGGTCATCGCGGCAAATGCGAGCAGGGCGTTCGTCGGCGATTTCTCCTCGCCGCAGTTTGCGGTACCGCTGACGGCGGTCGGGGGGACGCTGGTCCCGACGATCGCGACGCCCCTGCTCCAACCCAACCTTTACGTCGTTTTGCGCTTCCGCATCGAGCGAACCCCGCCCGACGATTTCTAAACAGGGCGCCGACGGAGCCCGTAGGAAATGGACTATTATGCAATATCCGCCGCGGCTTCTCGCCGCAATCTCGTCTCTGGCCGCCCTCGCACTCCTCGGCGCTACGTCGAACTATCCAATGAGAACCCCGCCGTTTTGCGGGGGCCTGGGCTTGTCGTACGAAACGACGATCGGCGCGATTCGACATGACGGCAAGGAGGCACCTCGAAGTCTCATGGCAGCCGCGGCCGTCACATCCATCAAGAATCCGGGCAAGGCCGTCGCTTGGGTCATGTGGGACGATGACGGGTCACCATGGACCGACACGCGGTCCACGGCTCCGCTCGCATCCATCTTCGTGGGCATGAACAAGCGCCCGACGACGGGGGTCTATGTCATCCCGCTTCCCAAACGCGAGGTCGTCCTTGCGCCAGGGTACCGGTTGATGGATTGTTCGTACCTCGACGCCCGCGGCGGCATGTAAGCGGCGCCAACACCGCGATAGTTGGCGACGATCTTCGTGCGACGTGCCTAGGCGTACCTCGTTCGTTCGTCGCGACGATACCCGACGCTCGCGAGCGCGGCAAAGAAGACCGTGTAGGCCGCCAGAACGATCAGCGCCTGGCCGACGTGCCCGGGTGCCTTGATACTCCAGAGCAACTCGCCGAACTGGCGCGTGGGCAGATAGGGTGAGATCCGTGCGGCGAAGCCGGGCAAGTACTGCGGCGGAATCCACAGTCCGCCCGCAAACGAGAGCAGCAGATAGCAGATGTTCGCAACCGGAATGGCGGCGCGCGCCGACACCCAATAGCCGATCGTGATGCCGAACAACACGAACGGGATGCCGCCCACAAACGCGTAGCCGATCAACTGCAGCCATTGCAAGGCGTTAAAATCCAAAGGGGTGAAGATTCGCGCGACCAGTGCGACCAACGCGGCGGCGGCCAATCCGAAGGCCATCGCGCACCCGGTGCGCGCGACGAAGCGCACGGCCGGGGGGCACGGCAACGTCCGCAAATAGCGCTCCCACGGTCGGCCGCGCTCGGCAGCGATGCCGACGCCGAACTGAAAGAGCGTGACGCCGATGATCGCAAACGCCATATACGAGAGCATTTCGCTATCGGCGATGGCGGCCGTGTGCGCGTACGGTAAGGCGAAGATCGCGAAGAACATCGTTGGGAAGGCCAGCGTCGGAATCACGTAACCCGGCGTTCGCTTGAGATCGGTCAGCATCGCGCGCGTGTGCGCGCCGACGAGCGTTACAACGTTCATGTGGTTTCCCCCGTCATCGTAAGGAAGGCCTCTTCGAGCGAAGAGACGCCAATCTCCAGCTCCGCGAACGGCTCTTGAGCCGCAATGAGCGCGCGCACGTACGCGTCGGTATCGCCGGTCGTCACGATCGTGCGTCCGTCGACTCGATCCACCGATGCGACCAGCGCCGGAATCGGCGGCAGCGGATCGCCGACGTAACTCAAGCGCCGCATCCCGAAGCGCGCGCGCAGGATCGCGGGCGCGCCGTCGAACTTGACGATTCCACGATCGATGACGACGATGCGCGTCGCCAACGCTTCGGCTTCTTCGAGATAGTGCGTCGTGAAGAGAATCGAACGGCCATCGACAGCGTACCGCGCGATCTGATCCCACAGGCGACGCCGCGCTTGGAGGTCGACGCCCGTGGTCGGCTCGTCCAGCACGACCAGGTCGGGGTTCCCGACGAAGGCCAGCGCGACCGAAACGCGGCGCTGCTCCCCGCCGGACAGCGTCCCGATCCGGCGCTTGGCCAGATCTTCCAGACCGGCGGCAGCCAGCGCCGCATCGATGCCGGCGGGATGCGGGTAATGCACGGCCACCAAGCGCGCGACCTCGCGTACTTGCAGGTTGTCGGGAAAACCGCTGTGCTGCGGCGTCACGCCCAAGCGGCGCCGCGTCGCGACGTCGCGCGGCGAACTGCCAAAGAGCGTCGCGTTGCCGGCGTCGGCGCTGCGTAGCCCCAAGCCGATTTCGAGCGACGTGGTCTTGCCGGCACCATTGGGACCGAGCAGCGCGACGATTTCGCCGCCGCCGATCGTCAGCGAAACGCCGCGCAAGGCTTCCACCTTGCCGAAGTTCTTGCGCACGTCGCGCAGCTCGAGATAGGTCACGATTCAACCTTTTCAGCAAGCAGGGCTTGCATTTCACGAACGTGCGAAACGAACGCATCGCGTCCGCGCGCGTTCAAGCGATAGAGCGATTGCGGACGCCGATCCACGAAGGTCTTCTCCTCATCGACGTACCCGGCATCGACGAGTTTGGCTAAGTGGGCGCCCAGGTTGCCGCTGGTGACCTGCGCCGCGCGCGCGATCGCGCTAAACGCAACCCACTGCGCGCCGAGCAGCTCGGCGATAACGGCAAGCCGAACCTTGGAAAGCAGGAGGTCGTCCATATCAATCGCGCGAGAGCATCGCGATCAAACCGAAGCCGGCGTACCCAAACAACATCCCCGCGGCCAGCACGAAGCCGGCGACGTCGTGCATGAAATTCGCGCAGACCAGCGATACCATCAGGATGACGCCGCCGATCACGCCGGCGCGATTGCCGTGCAGCCCGACGTACAGCGAAACGATCGTCGCCGACAGCGTCCACAGCGCCGCCGACGCCCACTGCGAGAAGATCGCGAAGCCCCCGATTTGGGCGACCACGGTGATCCCGATCGACAGCCAGATAATGTTGAGATATTCGTGCTGCAAAACGGACATGCGATCGGTACGGCGACGCAAGGCGCGAGCGCGAACGATGCTGTAGACGATGCCGAAGGCCAGAAACACGACAGCCAACCAGAGCCATTGCGGTCCCAACCTCGCATCGACCACGAGCTGTGCGAGCCCGTCCAGCAGCGCTCCGACGATTCCCCACACCAGGAAGAAATCGCCGACAACGCACAGGCCGCGCTCGTTCCCGGCGATGATCCGCTCGACCAGATCCAGGTGTTCCCGAGCTTCCGTTGGCTGCATGGCGACTTCTCCTTCAGACTACTCTATAAAACAGACTTATCTAAAATATACCCAATGGCGCCCCTAATGTCAAGCGGCGCGGGACGCCTCGCCGCCCTATCGCGTTGACACCCAAGGAGCGCTTTGCTATCGTTACGCGGTTATGTACGCGATCATCGAAACCGGCGGCAAGCAATATCGTGTCGCCGAGGGCGACGTTATCTCGTGCGACCTCCACGAAACGGAAGTCGGCACGGACGTTACCTTTGACTCCGTCCTCTTGGCCAGCGATGGCAAAGACACCAAGGTGGCCGATGCCGTCAAGGGCGTCAGCGTGAGTGGGACGGTCGTCCGCCACGGCAAGGGCAAGAAGATTCTAGTCTTCCGCTACAAGTCCAAGAAGCGCGTCCGCAAGCTCAACGGGCACCGCCAACCCTTCGCCGAGGTCAAGATCACCAAGATCAGCCTGTAGTCGATGGTCGACATCACGTTTCGCAGGGACAGCCTTAACCGGCTGTCCTCTGTTTTTTCCACGGGGCACGTCGAGATCCCCGAGAGCAGCTCGGACGAATATTCCTTGGTCTGCGCCGCGATCTCGGCCATCCTGCAGGCCGCGCGCCTGGGCGTCAGCGAGCACGCGGGCATCGAGGTCGAGGCGCTGCAACGCCGCGGCGAGCTCTCGTTGCGATGGCCGGAGAGCGACCGCGACAACCCGCGGGTCGACGCCATCATCCACACCGCCGAGCTGGCCACACGGCAGATCGCCACGCAGTTCCCCCAACACGTCCGCGTTCGCGACGCGATCGAAGCGTAACCGCGAGCCGCTTTTCGGGTATCATGGTCGTACGTTCTAAGGAGGCAGTATGTCTGAGGGGTTCAAGTCCACGTCGTCCGAGCCGCAGTGGTCGGGCGGAAACGGCTTCAAGCGGCAGTTTTCACCCAGCGCCAAGAAGAGCGACGATACGGAAAACGAAGCCGGCCGAGCGCTGATCGTCGGCGTCCTTGGCGGCTTGCTCTCCGCGGCCGGTTACCTGATCTATCGCCGGCTCCCCGACGAACAGAAAGAGCGCCTGCACGAGCAGGTCCGCGCGCAAATCCAAAGCCGCATCGCCGAGGTTCGTGCGAACTTCAACATTTAGGCCCTAGGGAGCTGGATCGGGCCGGGTGGGCCCTTCGACCTCAAGGAGCGTTTCGGGAGGCGATTCCACGAACGTGGGCTGCGTCGGCCGTTCGTTGATGTCGGCCGCTCGCTCCATCTCGGCCACGAACGAATGCGACGTGTTCTGCACCTCGCGCATGATGCGGCCGGCCTGACGCAATATCCCCGGCAGCCGGTCCGGCCCAAAGAGCAGCAGCGCCAGGATCGAGATGATGCCGATATCGGGGATGGACATGCGCGGGCCTTGTTCGGCAGGGCAGGCCTGCGGCCCCGTGCAAGACCGTTTGTCCCGCCGTGAAGATTATCTACACGCGCGGCAATCGTACGGAAACGCTTGCCTCGCTCGCGACGCTGCGGAAGATCCTCAACCGCTTCCTCGGCCACCGCGTCTTCTACGAAGTCTCAAGCCGCAGCCAACGCGGCCACGAGTTCTTTTCCGCCAAGAACGTCTTCGTGGTTGGCTCGATCGAGGTCACCAATCGCGACTACCTCACCATCTTGATCTTCGACGCCAACAGCCAGCAGCACTCGCTGGAAATCCTCAACCCGCAAACGATGCGTATCTACGACGAGACGCGCGGCAAGGGCTTTGCGGTTTCGTTTATCAGCGAAAGCGACGGCGGGGTCGAGTCGCGTTGCTACATTCGCGACGAGGGTCCCGACGAAGACACGCTGCGCGATCAAACCGCCCTGGAGAAGATCACGCTGCCCGAACTCTTCGAATATCTCGAAGAGATTACGACCGCCGACGCCACGGCGCAAACCATCGGCCGCCGGTAAGAGCGCCTCCCTCGATGCGATTGGCGCGACGCAGTTCGCGCACGCTGTCGGCGTAACGTCCCAATTTCTTGTACGCGACGCCCAGGTTCAAATGCGCGACCGCATACCCGTCATCCGAGCGAATCGCCATCTCGTAATAAACGATCGCTTCGTCGACCGCGCCTTCTTCGAAAAGCAAGTTGCCGATGTTGGTCAGCGCAGGTGCGAACTTGTCGACCAGCGCGAGCGCCGCCTCGAAATCCAGACGCGCGTCGTCCCGGCGCCCGAGCCGAACCCGCGCGACGCCGCGCTTGTTGAACAAAAAGGCACAGTCGGCCGAGGTCGCGGCGGCCGCAATGGCCTCGCCCAGCAGCGCCTCCGCCGTGTCACAGTCGTTGCGGCGCAGGGCCGCGAGCCCGCGGGCCCGCGGGCTTGGATCCGGCGTAAACCAAGCGATTCGCTGGAGAAAGTTGAACATCGGTAGCCCTATGTTCACGATCGACGTCGTCACGCTCTTCCCGGAGGTCTTCGCGCCCTTCGTCGGCCTCTCGATCGTGGGGCGCGCGGTCGAGGCCGGCCTCGTCGACGTGCGCTATCATTACCTCCTGGACCACCTCGTCGGCCCCGAGCGCGCAGACGACACGCCGTTTGGCGGCGGCCCCGGCCTGGTCATGCGCGTCGAGCCGATCGCCCGGGCTCTCGATGCGATCCTGGCAACCGCGCCCCGGGACGAACGGCGCACGATCGCGGTTCCCAGCCCGAGCGGCGCACCGTTCCGCCAGGCAGACGCGCGGCGCTTCGCGCAGCTCGACCGGCTGATCTTGGTCTGCGGGCACTACGAGGGCATCGACGAGCGCCTGGGAGCCCTGTATCCCATCGAGGAGTACTCCTTTGGGGATTTCGTGCTGACCGGCGGCGAGCTGCCGGCCCTGGCCATGATGGACGCCAGCGTGCGCCTGTTGGCCGGGGCGATCCGCGCCGAATCGGCGGCGGCCGACTCGTTCTCGGACAACCTGCTGGATCACCCGGCCTACACGCGCCCGGCGACCTTCCGGGGGGTCGACGTGCCCGAGGTCCTGCTCTCGGGCGATCATGCCAAAATCGCCGCCTGGCGCCGCGAGCAGTCCCGGGCCCGAACCGCCGCCCGCCGCCCCGACCTGGGTCCCGAGGAGCCCGGTTAGTCGGTTGCGATAGCGACCCCCGCGTGGTATTATCCCGAGGTTGCGCCGTCGCCGGCGTGCGCTCACGCGCATTCTTCCCCTTTTTTAGAGAAGTGCCATGAACGTCATCGATGTCCTTAACCGCGAGCAGCTCAAGGCCGACGTCCCGGATTTTCGTTCCGGCGATACCGTCAAGGTCTATTCCAAGGTCGTCGAAGGCGGCAAGGAACGCGTTCAAATGTTTGAAGGCGTCGTCACCGTTTTCACGGGCGGCGGCTCCACGGCATCGATCACGGTCCGCCGCGTCGCCCACGGCGTCGGCGTCGAAAAGAGTTTCCTGATCCACAGCCCGCGAGTCGAAAAGATCGAAGTCAGCAAGCGCGGGCGCGTCCGCCGTAGCCGGCTGTATTATCTGACCGAGAAGATCGGTAAAGCGGCGCGCATCAAGGAAAAGAAAGTCGTCCGCTAGCCGGCCTCTTGAGCCCGCTCGCACTGCTCGGGCTCATCGCGGTCTTCGCGATCGCCCGCTTCGCACTCTCGTTCAAGCCGTTCGCGGCCGGCGCTGCCAAGTTGCCGGCCGTTGCAATTGTGCGCGAATACTTGGACGCCTTCGTGATCGCGGGCCTGGTCGCACTCTTCCTGATCACCTTCGTGATCCGCACGTTCTACATTCCGTCGATCTCGATGATGCAGACGCTCCAGGTCGGCGACGACGTGCTCGTCGACGAACTGACCTATCACCTGCACGCGCCGCGACCCGGCGATATCGCGGTCTTCACGCCGCCGGTCCCCAGCGCGGGCAGCCCCTTTATCAAACGCGTGATCGGCGTACCCGGCGACACCATACGGATCGCCGATGGGATCGTCTATCGCAATGGCAAAGCGATGATCGAACCTTACGAGAACCAGCCGCCTGCCTATAATTTGCAGATTCGCAACTACGGTATCTACGTCGACGACGGCACCGGGACGTTCGCGGCCTTGCGCGCCGCAACGGCCGACGTCCCGCCGCGCTCGATGTGGCAAGCGTCGAACAAAATTCCGGCGGGTTTCTACTTTATGATGGGTGACAACCGCAACAATTCCGAAGACTCACACGTCTGGGGTTTCGCCCAGCTCCACGGCGGGTTCGTCGCCGGTCCGCTGGCCCACAAACCCGTCGCGGCGGCGTTTGCCGGTCGGGCGTTCCTCATTTTTTGGCCGCCGGGCCGCCTTCACATCCTCCGATAACGAAAAGAGACGACAGTCGAGATGAAACCCGAGTACCTCCTGGTCCTAGTCGCCATCATCTTCCTAGTTCGCGTCGTCGTGACGGTGCGCGCCCGACGCGCGGCCTCCACCGGCCGCAGCATGACCGTTGCCAAGGAATATCTCGACCCCTTCATCGTCGCGGGGTTGACGGCGTGGCTGCTCATCACGTTCGTGGCACGCACCTACTACATTCCATCGGAATCGATGGTGCCGACGCTGTTGGTTCACGACGTGCTGCTCGTCGACAAGATCAGCTACCGCGTGCACCCTCCGCACGATGGCGACATCGCCGTGTTCCCACCACCGGTCGTCACCGACGACGACTTCATCAAGCGCGTTATGGGCCAGCCCGGCGATAAGCTCCGCATCCAAAGCGGCGTCGTCTACCGCAACGGCGTCGCGCTGATCGAGCCCTATATCAACAATAGGCCCACGTACAACCTCAAGATCGAGAACTACCAGATCTACGTCGAAGACGTCGGCGAAGCGAACTGGCAGCCGCTGGATCCCACGCAAGCCAACATCCCTCCGAAATCTCAGTGGACCGCGCCCGATCGCATTCCACCGCACTCCTACTTCATGATGGGCGACAATCGCCAGGACTCCGAGGATTCGCACTTCTGGGGCTTCGCGCAAGATGCCGGGACATTTGCCACGGGGCCGCGCGCCGGCGCGAAAGCCGGGTTTACCGGACGCGCCTTCGTCATCTTCTGGCCGCTCAACCGGGCGACGATTCTCCGCCGTACGTAGCGCGCACCGGGACTTCGCAACGAGTTCGCTAATACTCCAGACGTGCGCACGTTGCGAACCGTCGCAAGCTTGGTCTTGCAGGTTGCCGTCCTCGTGGTCTTGGTTGCGGCATTCCTTCTCCGTGCCGAGCAGGTTTCGGGGCTCTCGATGGAACCCAATATCGACTCGGACGAGTACGTACTCATCAACATCGGCGCCTATCGCCTGCACGCGCCCGACCACAACGACATCGTCGCCTTCCATCACGACGGCATGACGCCCGAGGTCTATATCAAACGCATCGTCGGCCTGCCGGGCGACCGAATCCGGATCGTGCGCGGCGAGGTCTTGGTCAACGACAAGGCGCTGGCCGAGCCGTACGTACGCTATTCCGACGGACGGTCGTTCGCGCAGGTCGTCGTGCCGGCAGACTCGCTCTACGTTCTGGGCGACAATCGCGTGGTCTCGGAAGACTCGCGCTTTTGGGGATTCGTGCGCGACGACCAAGTGATCGGCAAAGCCTTGGCCGGCGTCTGGCCGCTCGATCGGTTGGGCGTTCTGTGAACGCCGATCTGCAGCGCGCGGTCCAATGGTATCCCGGGCACATGGTGCGCGCGATGCGTCGCATCGGCGAATATCTCAAGATGATCGACGTCGTGGTCGAGGTCGTCGACGCGCGCGTCCCGGCCAGCGGGCGCAATCCGCTGCTCGACGCGCTGATCGGATCGCGCAAACGGTTGATCGTGCTCGACCGCGAGGACCTCGCCGATGCGGCCACGACCAAGGCCTGGGTGGAACGCTTCGCGTCGCAGTCGCTGCCGGCCATCGCCGTCAACGGCCGCGAACAACCCAGCGTGCGTCGCGCCGGTCAGACGATCGCCAAGCTCGCGAGCGACGTTCCGGGCATGTCGCGCGCCATCGTCCTCGGATTGCCCAACTCCGGCAAATCGTCGATCATTAACGGCCTCTTGCGCCGCGCCGCCGCGCGCACCGAAGACCGCGCCGGGGTCACGCGCCAACTGCAATGGTTTCGCATGGCCGGGAACGTCGAGCTGATGGATACGCCCGGTATCCTGGTTCCCAAGATCGCCACGCCCGAGGCGCAGTGGAAACTGGCGATGGTGGGCGCCGTACCGCGCGACCGCTACGATCCGCAGGAAATCGTCGGACATTTTCACCGCTGGCTGATCGAGCATCGAGCTGGCCGTACGCGCGTTCCCGACCTCGAAACGTTCGCACGCGAGCGCGGTTTTTCGCGCAAGGGCGGCGAGTTCGACCTGCACAATGCCGCGCAGTCGTACGTTTCGGCCTTTAACGACGGGGTATTTGGCCGCATCTCTCTTGAGGAACCCACATGAACGCCGCAGACCGGGAACGCCGCGTACGCAACGCGTATCGGCGCGAACGCCGGCGCTTGCAGCGATTGCACCTCTTCGAGAACGCCGCCCGCGCGCGCGGCTTCCTGTTCATCGGCGGCGTCGACGAGGTCGGGCGCGGACCGCTGGCCGGTCCGGTGGTCGCGGCATGCGTCGTGACCGCCGAACCCTTGATGCTCGACGGGCTCAACGATTCTAAGAAAGTCACCCCGGCCCACCGAGTCGAATTGGCCGCACAAATTCGCGCGCGCGTCGTCTCCTGGGCGATCGGCGAAGCCTCGGTAGAAGAGATCGATCGCATCAACATCTATTGGGCGTCCGTCCTGGCGATGGAACGAGCCTTGGCCGCTTTGCCGGCGCCGCCCGAGTATCTGATCACCGACGCCGTTCGCATCAAATCGTTCGTGCCGCCGCAAGAGCCGTTGATCAAGGGCGACGAACGCTGCGCGGTGGTTGCCGCCGCGTCGATTCTGGCCAAGGTCCACCGCGACGCGCTCCTGCTGGAACTGGATCGCCAGGACCCGCGCTACGGGTTCGGCGAGCACAAAGGCTATGCGACCCCGCAACATCTCGCGGCCCTGGCCGAGTTCGGCCCCTGCGCCCACCATCGCGCCGCTTTCAATCCCGTCCGCCTCGCGCAGTTGGACTTTCGCTTCGATGACACCGCACAGTACCGGTGAAAAAGGCGGCGCCGGAGAAGATGCTGCCGCCGCACTCCTGCGCGCCCGGGGGTACCGGGTGCTCGAGCGCAACGTCCGGCTTCCGGGCGGCGAAATCGACTTGGTCTGCCTCGACGGGGCGACGCTGGTCTTCGTGGAAGTGAAGAGTCGCGGCGCGGCAGGCTTCGGACCGGCCCTGCGCGCCGTCGATGCCCGCAAGCGCGCCGTGCTGCGGCGCATCGCGGCGGATTACGCGCAGATCGTCGCACCCTCTGCGCGCTTCCGATTCGACATCGTGGCCCTCGACGGAGAACGCATCGTCTTGCATCGGAACGCCTTTTAGATGGAACGCAAGAAGCCCGAACTGCGCCGATCGGTCACGCCGTGGGGATCCTTTTCTTGGGGCTACTCCGACGTCGGCGCCGACATCTTTGTCGGGTTGGGCTTGGTCTTGGGCGCCGCCGCCGGCGCTTCCAACGTCGCGTTTCTCTTTGCGGGCATCGTCTACGTTTGCATCGGCTTGGCGTATACCGAGCTAGCCGCGACCTATCCGGTGGCCGGAGGCGGCCAATATTTCGTGCTGCGCGGGCTGGGCGACATCTTCGGCTTCATCGCCGGCTGGGCCGTGCTGCTCGATTTCACGATCGACATCTCGCTGTTCACTTGGACGTGCGTCGATTACCTGAGCCAGCTCGCTCCGGGCTTGAGTTCGTCCGTGCATCCGTGGATGCACTTTATCGTCTGCGCGCTGCTGATCGTCGGCTTGTGCGGGCTCAACGTCATCGGCATCCGCGAATCGACGGCCTTCAACGGCGTCGTCAGCGCGCTGGACATCTGCAGCGAAACCGCGATCCTCACGTTGGGCTTCCTCTTCGCCTTCGACCCGCATCTGCTCGTCCACACGATGCAGGTCAGTTGGCCGTCGTCCGACATGTTTATGAAGGGCATTTCGCTGGCGATCGTCTCGTTCGTCGGGCTAGAATCGATCTCCCAAGCCGCACAAGAAACCCAGCGCCCCGCCTCGATCATCCCGCGAACGTCGATCGCGCTAATTCTCACGATCCTGATCTTCGCGTTATCGTATTCCAATTTGGCGCTTGGCATGCATACGTGGCATGCGATTCCTCACGACGCGCACGGGCACGCGCAGATGCTCTGGCAGTGGCTTGGCAACGACGACAACAACGGTAAGGCCGTCGCGCTGCTGGCCGCGCAGATTCCGTACTTCGGCGCGCTAGCGGCCTTCTACGTTCCGGTTCTGGGCGCGATCTTGCTGCTGATCTCCTCAAACTCCGGCGTCTTCGGCTCCTCGCGCATCGCGTATGCGATGTCTAGCGGAGGCCTGCTGCCGTCGATCTTTCAGAAAGTTCACGCCAAGTTTCGCACGCCGGTCGTCTCGCTCGTGACGTTCTCGGCCGTGGCGCTGCTCGAACTGATCTTCGCGGCGATTCCCACGCTGGATCGCGGCGCCGCGCAGATCTACGCGCATTGGTTTAACGGTGAGGGCGGTCTGGATTTTCTGGCCGACCTTTACGCGTTCGGTGCGGCGACGAGTTACTCGTTCGTCTTCATCGCCTTGGTCGCGTTGCGCCTCTTCGACCCGCTGAGTCCGCGTAAGTTCAAGATTCCGTTTAACATCCCAGTGACGGTCCGCGGCGAGCGCGCGCACTTCCCGCTCGTCGCGGTGGTCGGGTTCGTCGGCATCTTCGCCATCCTACTCTTTACGCTCAAGACGCACATCATCGGGCGCATCGCGGGGCCCTCGTGGCTGCTGCTGGGAATCGTCATCTATCTCGTTTACCGCTGGCAGCATAAGCTTCCGCTCTTTGCCTCGAAGAAGCGCAACTGGCGTAAGGAGCAAGTCGATATCCTGCGTAACGCCGGTGAGTTGGAATTGATGGATGAGTACTTGGCCAACCTCAAGGCCAGCGACGCGCGCAAGGTCGCGACCGCGGAGACGCCCGCATGATCGGCCTGCGCTTCGTTCTGGCCGTGTTATTGATCGCGATGGGGATCGTCGTGTTCGTGCGCGTCGCCAGCGTGGGCCTCACGCCCGCGATTCTGCCGGGCTTGATCTTAGGGGCCGCGATCGTGGCGCTGGGCGTCCATCGCATGAGCCTCATCATCCGCGCGTGGCGGAGCGTGCGATGACCACCATTCACATCACGGCGATCGGCACGATCGTCGCCATCGTTATCGCGGTCGCAACGGTCGCGACCATTTGGTGGATGCTCCATCCGCCGGCGTCCTTCGTCCAAAAGCTCGCCAAGGAAGCCGAGAGCGAACTGGTGCGCATGGTCGGCAGCATCATCGTCGTCTTCTCGGGCGACATCGCTTCGTCGCATATGCTAGCGCTCGCCGCCAAACTCGCGCGTCGCGCGACCTCCGAACTGCTCGCCCTGTACGTGATCGAGGTGCCGTACACGCTTCCACCCGACGCCGAGATGCCCGACGAAGAACGCCTGGGAATGGACGCCTTGGGCGCCGCCGAGACGATCGCGGTCAACAACGGCGTCGACCTGCGAACCGAAGTCGTCAAGGCCCGCGTCACCAGCCAAGCCGTGCTCGACATCGCCAAGCGCGAGAAGGCCGATCTGATCATCCTGGGATCGTTTCGCGAGGGCAAGTATACGGGCGCGCCGCTGGGCCGCGCGATCGAAACGATCGCCGCCGAGGCCAAATGCGACGTCCTCATCGGCGTCGAAGGCAAACACGGAACCCTGCTCGTCGACGAAACGCTCACGCTGCCGGATTGATGCTCCACACCCTCGCCGCGCTGCTCGCGTTTGCCCACGCATATGCAGGCATCTCGAGCTGCACGTATTCGCTGCATACGCACGAGGTGACGGGATCTCGCATGCAGGATCGCGTCTATTCCTACGCGTTCTTGAAGCCGGCCCTTGCCAAGACGACGATCGTCGCCGGGGACCATCGCGGTTCTGCAGCCATCTGGAATGGCGGCGACACCCTCAAAGCGCACGAGGGAGGCCTCTTCTCGATCGTCCACGTCACGATGGGCGTGCGCGACGCACGCGCAACCTCGATGCTCGGCTACACGCTGCCCGACGGCCTTCTGCAGAACATCGTGGCGCGATTCACCGACGTTCCCGGTACGCGCACGCAGACCGCTGCCGTTGTCGACGGCCGACTCGCCGATATCGTCACCCTACACCCATCCAACCCCGCCGCGCAAGACCACGGCGCCACGCGCGACGTCATCGCCTTCTCACACGCCACCGCACTGCCGATCCGCATTACCCTCTACGTCCGCAACACGCTCCTAGTCGACGAATCCATCGCCGATCTCAAACTCAACCCCAACCTAACCGTTGCCGATTTCTAGCCGTTACGATTGCGTCATAGGCGTGGCGCTCGCCAGACATTGCGCGGTTAGGCCTTTGCGAGGTAGCGTTTGCGGAGTTCGTCGAGGACGACGGCGAGCAGGATGACGGCGCCGAGCACGACTTTTTGCAAATAGGAGTTGATACCGAGGAGGTTCATTGCATTGTCGAGCACGCCGATGAGTAGGGCACCGAAAAAAGTGCCGACGATCGTGCCGCGCCCGCCCATCAACGATGTTCCGCCGACGACGACCGCGGCGATCGCGTTGAGCATTTCGTCGCCGGTTGCCGTTTGCGGGGAACCCGACGAGAACCCCGACATATACAGGAACCCGACGACCGCCGCGCACAGCCCCGAGATTACGTACACCAGCGTCTTGATTTTCTTAACCCGGACGCCGGCCAGGCGCGCCGCTTCTTCGTTCCCGCCGATCGCAAAGACGTAGCGCCCGAAGCGCGTACGCATCAGCAGAACCGAACAGGCGACGGCGATCACGATCATCCAGATGACCGGAATCGGAATCGACGGCATATGAAGCGCGCTGGTAAGCCCATGCAAAAATGGGCCAAAGCCAGTATTTTGGAAATCGGTGGAGTTCAGCGAGATCGGGCGGCCGCCAGAAATAATGTACGACAATCCCAGCGCTACCTGCATCATCGCCAGCGTCGTAATAAATGGAGGCAGGTTCAAACGCACGACCGGAATCGCGTTGATGTATCCGGCGAGCCCGCCAACGGCTAAGCCGGCCGCCAACGTCACCGCTAGCAGCAGGAAACCGTGTAAGTGGAGGGAGTTCGCAACAATTGCCATCACCACGCCGCACAACGATGCGAGCGACCCGACCGACAGATCGATGCCCGCGGTGATGATAACGAATGTCTGTCCGATTCCAAGAATGCAGTTATAGGTAATCTGACGCAGCACCGAAACGATGTTGCCGCTGCGAAGGAATGCGCCGTGCGCCGCGATGTTAATAATCACGACCAGGGCGACGAAGACCAGGATCGCGCCGCCGATGCGCATCCAATACGCGCGCAGTTCGGCCGCTTTGGCTTTGGCCGCGAGTTCGGGCGTCACGCGGCCGCTCCGGTCGCCGCGGCGATGACCGCCGTGGG
The DNA here is from genome assembly GCA_036510515.1 of Vulcanimicrobiaceae bacterium. GTDB lineage: Bacteria > Vulcanimicrobiota > Vulcanimicrobiia > Vulcanimicrobiales > Vulcanimicrobiaceae > JALYSX01. The sequence goes on along the minus strand of DATCDS010000021.1, from coordinate 6,865 downwards.
TGTGGCGTCGGCTCGGGCGAACTCGGCGACGATGCGCCCCGCGCGCACGACCAGCACGCGATGAGACATTCCCAAGACTTCGGGAAGCTCGCTGGAAACCATCAAAATAGCGGCTCCGTTCTTGGCAAGCTCGATCATGAGGCCGTAGATTTCGGCTTTCGCGCCGACGTCGATCCCGCGCGTCGGTTCGTCGAACAGAAAGACGCGTGCTTTGCCAAGCAGCCACTTGGCCAAGACGACCTTCTGCTGAGTTCCCCCGGAGAGATTACGCACCAACTGCTCCGGTCCGGGCGTGCGGATGCTCAACTCTTCGATCGAACCCCGCGCGGCGGCATCTTCGCGTTTGCGGTCGATCAAGCCGTCGCGATCGACGAATCGCTCGAGGTGCGCCAGCGTCACGTTCTCGCGAACGGTCATGCCCAGAACGAGGCCCTGCGCTTTTCGATCCTCGGTGATGAACGCGATGCCGGCGGCGATCGCGTCCGACGGCTCGCGGATGCGTTCGACCTTCCCATCGACCAGCACCGCGCCGGCCTGCATGCGATCCGCGCCGGCAATCGCGCGCACGATTTCGGTGCGGCCCGCGCCGACCAATCCGGCCATCCCGACGATCTCGCCGGCGCGCACGGAAAAGCTCACGTCGTTGACCAGCGGTGCCCGGCGCGCGGAGCGCACGTCCAACGCGATCGGCGCGCCCGCGGCGACGGGCGGCAATTCGGGGAAGTGCGCATCGACGTCGCGCCCGACCATCGCGCGCACGATATCGTTTGCCGGGAAGTCCGCTTGCGAGCGCGTCTCGATGGCGGTTCCGTCGCGCAGGACCGTGATGCGATCGGCGATCTTGGGCAGCTCTTCCATGCGATGAGAGATGTAGATGATCCCGACGCCGGCCTCGCGCAAGCGTCTGATGATCCCGAACAGGCGGTCGACCTCGCGATCGGTCAGCGCCGCGCTCGGCTCGTCCATGACGATGATCCGCGCCTTACGCGAAAGCACCTTGGCGATCTCGACGAGTTGCTGCTGCGCGACCGAAAGCGTCGCGGTTGGAATCGTGAGCGGCACGTCGATCCCCAGATCGGTAAACGCGGCACGCGCGCGCTGCGCGGCGGCATTTTCGTCGATCAGCGGGCCGCGCGTCGGCTCTTGGCCCAACGCGATGTTGTCGATCGCGTTGAGTTGCGGTACCAGATTAAATTCTTGATAGATCATACCGATGCCCAGCGCTTCGGCGACGGCCGGACCGGAGATGGCGACCTCGCGTCCGTCGATGAGAATCGACCCCGTGTCGGCAACGTACGCCCCGGCCAAGATCTTCATCAATGTGGACTTGCCCGCGCCGTTTTCGCCGACCAGCGCCAAGACTTCGCCGGCGTCCAGCGTGAGGGAAACGTTATCGAGCGCGCGGACGCCGGGAAACGACTTCCCGATGCCGCGCATCTCGAGCAAGGGCGCGTGGTCTTGGCTCAATGCGTTTTGGCGACGTCGGCCTTCGTGAACGAACCGACGGGAATGTGCACGACCGCCGGAGGCTTCTTTCCGCTAAAATAGGCGTGGATGCCGTCGATGGTCGTCGCGCCGATCGTTTGGGGCGACTGAATCGCGTCGCCGTACATGTCGCCCGCGGCGATCGCGGTGCGGGCTTCGGGCGTCGCGTCGTAGCCCACGACGGCAACTTTGCCGTTCATGCCCGCCGACTTGAGCGCCGTAACCGCGCCCAGCGCAGAATCGTCGTTGATGCCGAAGATGCCCTTGAGGTCGGGATGGGACTGCAACGTGTCGCTCACGTCGTTCGCCGCCGTGTCGCGCTGGCCGCCCGCATCGACGTCGGCCACGACCGTCACGCCCGGGCAGTGCTGCGCGAGCGCTTGGCGAAAGCCTTTGACGCGATCCTGCACCGACGTAACTTCTGGCTCGTCGACGATCGCCACCGCCCCCGATTTGACCGCAGCGCAGATCAGCAATCCCGCCTGTTGGCCGCCCTGCACGTTATCCGAGGCGACGTGCGATACGACCGTCCCGAGCTTGCTGGTCGAGGCGATATCGGCGGTAAAGACCGGAATGCCGGCTTTATTGGCCTCGGCGATAGCGCTGCCGATGGCTTGCGAATCGTATGGCGTCAAGACGATCGCATCGACCTTTTGCGAGATAAAGTCTTCGACTTGCGCTTGCTGTTTGGCGTTGTCGCGATTGGCGTCAACGACGTCGACCGCGTAACCGTATTTTGCGGCTTCGGATTTCATGCCGCTCTCCATGTCCTGGTAGAACTGCGCTTCTCGATTCTGTATCGAGACGCCGATCGTCTTGCTTATCGCTTTGCCTCCGCTCACCGACGACGAGGATTGCGACGAGTTCGAACAGCCGGCAGCCAGCGCGGCCACGACGGCGATAACCAAGAGCGAGCGCACGTTCTTCACGGGATTCTCCTGCAGCGGATGGGCGGTCAGGCAGGCCTTCGACCCGACGCGCTCGGTGCCTGCGACCGCGCGTAGGCCAGTACGCCCAGGAGCGCGACGCAGATCAGCGCGCAAAACGCGAGGCCTGCATCGCTCAATCCAATTTTCGTCGCCAGCAGACCTACGCCGATGACCGGAAACGCCAGCCCGAGGTAGAGCAGCACAAAGTACGCCGAGCTGACCTCGCCCCGCCCGTGCTGGATCCGTTCGTTAATCTCCGACAAGCCCGACCCGATGCCCAAGCCCATGCCCAAGCCTTCGAGTATCGCCGATGCAAAAAGCAGGGACGCCGAGTGCCCGATCAGCGATGCCGCCAACAAGAGGATGCCGATCAGCAGGACGACGCAGCTTCCGACCAACGCGCGATCGCGATCGAAACGTCGCACGACGATCTGTCCCAACGCCGTCATGCCCATCATCGCAAACACGAGCAGTCCCGCTAGCGCATGGTTCGGCAAGTCGAGAATCTGCCCCAAGAAGGACGGCGCGACCGCGCTAAAGAGTCCCGCCACGGCAAACCCGCACATCCCCGTCACCGTCGCCTGCACGAACACCCCGCGAATTTCCGTGGGGATGCGTAACCGTTGCACGCGCAGCGCGAGAGGCTTGAGCTCGGTCACCGTTTCGCGGGCGAGCAAGACCGCGACGATCGCCAGCAGCGTGAGCGCCAAGTCGACCGCAAATGGCAAGCGCAACGGATCGGGCGCGTATTGGGCCAGCAATCCCGAGAGTAGCGTCCCGACGCCCAGGCCGCCGATATTGACGGCAACCGCAACGCTCGCCGCCTTCGCGCGTTTCTCCGGCGCTACCAGATCGACCAACGCCGCGGTTCCGGTGCCAGTGAACACGCCCGCCGACAGCCCCGAAAGCACGCGCCCGACGATAATGGCCGGCAACCCGTGCGCGAGCAGGAACGCCAGCGCACTTCCCGCCGCCAGGACGAGCCCGCCGAGCATCACGCGCCGGCGGCCGATCTCGTCGGAAAGATATCCAAAGAACAGCAATCCCGCCAGCACGCCGAACGCGTAGATCGCAAACACGATCGTCACGAGCAAGGCGTCGAATCCATACGCGCGTTCGTACAACGGATACAACGGCGTCGGCAGCGTCGTCCCCAGCATATTCACCAAAAACGCCCAAGCCACCAACCAAAACCCCGCGCTCTTCATCGCCGCCGCGTTACCCGACACCACCCCAAGACCCTCTACGCCTCGTCACGCCGAAGTGTGCCCCCTAGTCGCGCTGCGTCCTATGCGCAGTAGGGGCGGCAATGCTTTCGCTTTCGTTTGCTGCGGCGATGTTGGGGATCGAAGGGTACGTCGTGCGCGTTGAGGCCGACAGCGCGCCCGGCACGCCGGGGCTGGCGATCATCGGGTTGCCGGACCGAGCGCTCAATGAAGCGCGCGAGCGCGTTCGCGCCGCGATCGTGAACTCGGGTTTCCCGTATCCGCCGGGGCGTCTGCTCGTCAACCTTTCCCCGGCGGACATCCGAAAGGAGGGGCCCGCGTTCGATCTTCCGATCGCGCTGGCGCTCTTGGCAATCGACGAACACGTCGACCGGTCGGCGCTCCAAGAATATATCGCGCTGGGCGAATTGGCGCTCGACGGTCGCTTGCAACCCGTCAACGGCATCCTGCCGATGGTCCTGGGCGCGCGCAATGCGGGTTTTGCCAAACTGATCGTGCCCGAACGCAATCGAGAAGAGGCCGCACTCGTCGACGGCATCGAACTCTACGCGGTCGATTCTCTGCATGCCGCGGTTGCCGTCGTCCTTGGAAACGGAGGCCGTTGGCGATGCCGCACCGTCGCACCCACCGTCGAACCGCTCGACGACTTGGTGCACGGCGATTTGGCCGATGTTCGCGGTCAGCACGGTGCCAAGCGCGCGCTTGAAATCGCCGCTGCCGGCGCGCACAATCTGCTCTTCGTCGGGCCGCCCGGGTGCGGCAAGACGATGCTCGCACGACGTTTGCCTTCTATCCTCCCGCCGCTGACGCTCGGCGAGGCGCTCGACGTTACCAAAATCTACAGCGTGGCCGGATTGCTCGGCAGTCAAGCCGCGATCGTTAAATCGCGCCCGTTTCGCTTCCCGCATCACACGATCTCGCAAGTCGCTCTGGTTGGCGGCGGCGGTTCGGCGGTCAAGCCCGGGGGATCAGCCTCGCACATCACGGCGTGCTCTTTCTCGACGAACTGCCCGAGTTCTCACGCAGCGCGATCGAGGTGATGCGTCAGCCGATCGAGGAAGGCACCGTTACGATCGCGCGGGCGGCGGGGACGTTTTGCTATCCGGCGCGCTTCCAACTGGTCGCCTCGATGAATCCGTGCCCGTGCGGCTATCGCGGCGCACGCAGCAACGAGTGCCGCTGCGACGATAACGCGATCTCCAAATACGTCGGTAAGCTTTCGGGCCCGCTGCTGGACCGCATCGACATTCAAATCGAAATCGCACGGGTACCGTTCGACGACATGGTGCGCCACGACGGTGCGGAGTCGTCGGTCACGATTCGCGCACGCGTGCTGGCGGCTCGCGAGCTCCAGCGCGAACGTTTCGTCGGGCTTTCGATAGCGAGCAACGCCGAAATCCCCGCCAGTCTCACCCGCCGGTTCTGCACCCTCGACGACGCCGCGATGCGGCTGTTGGCTCACGCCGCCGCCAAACGCCAGTTCTCGGCCCGTGCGCTCGATCGCATCGCGCGCGTCGCTCGCACGATCGCCGATCTAGCTGCCCTGCCCAACATCCGTTGCGAACACGTCGCCGAAGCGATCCAATACCGCAGCCTAGAGCGCCTGGGCGCGGCCGCTTAGTGCCGACGCGCCTCGAGCTGAACAAATCACAAGGCGAGCAAGCCCATCATCTAAGCAGAAAGCGAAAAACGCCCCGCATTCTGCGAGGCGTTTTGATGCCGATCGTGTGTGCTAGTAGGGGAAGATTTTGTCAAACGCCTTGATATAACAGTGCCCGTCCTTGTAGTACCCCGTCACGGTTTCCGTTCGATTTCCATTTGTGTAGTCCGCAAACAGACGCGCTTTCGTGTCGCAGACCACTTTGTCGTCCTTATCGACGAACTCGAATCGCACGTAATAGTAACTGCCCGTCAGGTACGTGCCAGCATACCATTCACGAACTGCGCCCGCGGCGACCCAACCGGAATCGAGATTTCGGGTCTTGATATCGTTCTGAATCGTAATCCATGCTTTGTGATCCGACGCATTGCGCGTCGGGAGGTACAGTCGGTTGATGGCTTGGCCGGGAAGTGGCACGAGAACGGCGGCGGCGGCCAGCACGAAAAGCAATCGAGATGGGCGAACCATGGGATACTCCTCTTCAGAAAGCGGCTAGCGTTGGGCACTCACCCAAGGGAACGTATGCTTGCTCCTAAAGAGTTCCTCTCGGGTGCGTGACCAGAATGCCGGCTGCCCCGTTTTCGGGGTGCGGCCCGGCAATGTGATTCGGGTTTGCACCCAGTTGGGGACGTGGGCTGCGGCTTAAACTGCTAATCGTGCAGGATGACGTTGAGCAGCGAGGTGTGCACGTGCATTCCGCCACGTAGCGCCCCGGCTTCGTACTCGATGAAGCCCATCTTGCGGAAGCGATTGAGGAAGAAGCTAACGCGGGATCGGGTCGTGCCGATCATCTCCGCCAGCGTCTCCTGGCTGATACTCGGGATCACTTCCTCGGGGCGCGGCTCCTTGCCGAAGTTCGCCAGCAGCAAGAGGATACGCGCTAAGCGTTTCTCGCTGGAGTTGAAGAGCTGATCGATCAGATCTTCTTCGATGCGGATATTGCGCGTGAGCAAATGCGCGATAAAGAGTTCGGAGAACTCGGGTTCGTCGTGAAGGACCTGAACCATCACGGGCTTCTTCACTTGGACGATCGAACAATCGACGATCGCCACGGCACTGGCCATGCGCAGCGACTGCCCGGCCAAGCAGCCCTCGCCGAAGAAAAAGCCGGGATTGAGAATCGCGACGACCGCTTCCTTGCCGCGCGGTGACACCACCGCAATCTTGATTTTTCCTCGCTGGAGGTAAAATACCGAATCGGCGGCATCGCCCTGGGCAAAAACCGTGGCGTCTTTGGGATACTTTCGAATGGTCCGTCCGGCGCCCACCACTCCCAAGAACGTCTTGGAGTCGAACGGCTTGATCTCGCTGGCTATCATGGCGTCTCCCGCGATGGGATCCCCAGCCCAGCAGTTGACCACAGGGGCCCCCCGCCCCTGTTTGCCGCGACTAAGGGCCGGTATCCGTCACGATGTTGGTATCCATCGTCACCGCGCCGTTGCGGGCCAGCGTTCTGCCGTTGACCCTGGCGGCCGTATCGAGCGTTACCGATGCTAGGGCCAGAATCGTTCCGTTGAACGTCGAGCCGCCGCCGATAACCGCCGAGCTGCCGACCTGCCAGAAGA
>DATCDS010000020.1:0-23557 GCA_036510515.1 Vulcanimicrobiaceae bacterium | reverse complement strand
AAGTCTCTGTCGGTGAACTGGCAACCCTGGTCGGTGTTGAAGATTTCTGGGCAGCCGAACCTGGCGATCGCCTCCTCGACGGCGTCGATGCAGAAATCGGTGGTCAGGCTGTTAGAAAGCCGCCAGGCCAGCACCCGTCGGGTCGCCCAATCGAGGATGGCGAACAGATACAGAAACCCGCGACGCATCGGAATGTACGTGATATCTGCGCACCAAACCTGATTCGGGCGATCGATGACGAGGTTTCTCAGAAGATAGGGAAAGACCGAATGCGCAGGGTTGGTCTTGGTGCCTTTTTTCTTGCGGTACAACGCTTCAACGCCCATCAGGTTCATCAGCCGCCCGACATGCCGACGGCCAACACGATAACCGCGCAGCCGCAGCATGTCGTCGCAGCATCCGTGCGCCGGCGAAGGGATAGTCGGTATGCAGCGGGTCAATCCCCCGCATCAACTCCAGATCGGCGGCCGAGATGGGGACGGGGACGTAGTAGAGCGATCCTCGGGAGAGTTCGAGCAGTTGCGCCTGATGCGCAAGCGGCAAAGGATGGTCGCGATCGATCATCGCTTTGCGCTCGACCCGTCGATACGTCCGAGCGCGCGTTCTAAAAAATCGTTCTCCAACGCCAGCTGGCCAATCTTGGCATGCAGATCTCGCACATCCAGGCCGGCATTCTTGGGAGCGTCGCTGCCAAAGGCTTCTGCAGCCCGCTCAAGTAACTGGGATTTCCATTGAACGATGGAGTTTGGATGAACGTCGAAACGCTTCGCCAAGTCGGCGACGGTTTGATCGCCTTTGATGGCAGCGATCGCCACCTTAGCCTTGAACGCCGGTGTGTGGTTGCGACGGGAACGGTTCACGATGAGGTGCTCCTTTTGCGGGGATTCTTCGCCCCGCAGCGGGCAGATTCATCACATAACGGGCTGTCCGGTTATCCGAGGCCCACCTCTAATTGAAACAAGCAAGGCGAGTGCTTCTGGCAGTCTTCACGGCGAGTGCGCTGACGTTCCTTGTCCTGTGTACGGCTGCGCGCGGCGATATCCCGCCCGCAGCGACCTTTTATGACCCCGCCTCTACTGATAGCCAGGCCTTTAAGGGCCCTGCATTCTTGGCCGCGTCATTCGACGATGGCCCCAACTCGCCAACGGAATTCACGCGCATTTTCGACACCTCCAATTATTGCAGCGTCGACATAGACATATTGGTGCAGAATGGCGCTAGCGCTACCGTCATGGTTATGGGGACATTTCTTCCGACAAGTACTCTTGGAAGTGCAGTAGAGGGATCCATTAGCGTTTCCTCCTCCGTAAAGAACGGCTGGCGAACGCTCTCTTACGTAGTCCCGTTGCGGCATGCAATTACTTCTTTCCACTTCCGCGAGGGACGCGTGAAAGCATTACCCATGGGTCGGGACTCCATTCTATTCTACCTGACACCGGTTAAATGCGGTGCATATATCCCGCCATATGGCATGACGACGCCAATCCCTGAGGCAAATGGAAAATCCCCGCGACCACCGTCTTGACTGTTACCCAGCGTGGGCCGTGGAGAATCGGCCCAACCGGACCCTTACACCAAATGGATACCAAATGCACATGTGAGGAAGGAAATGAATTTGAAAAACCTGCTTACAAAGTTCAACACCAAATCGACAGTCAATTACCGCATGCTTAGCTTTCCGCTATGCGCAGTGATGATTTGTGGAAGCTCGTGTGCTGCTGCGGCAATCGACGCGAGCCCTTCGCGCCCGGCCTGTGTGGCTACCGACATTGCGAGGAGCGATGTCTCCCAGGTATATGCAAGTTTGCGCATGGATGGGCGCGACCTGGTCTTACAGGTGAGCGTTGACCTGCTCGGGGAGGCGTGGTCGCACTCTGCGTCCCCCCATAAACCGGGCATTACGCTGTTCTATTCAATGGATAGACGCGATTTAACCTACCTAGCTTTCACCTCAGCAAAGATTTCACCAACAATGGTACTGCGTTTTGCGAACTTGAGTAGGGGCATTCACTTGCTCGCCGTAGGTATCGCGACATCACGGGGTCAGTTGCAGCGACGAGAGTTTTGCTTGCATGTATGACAGCCGCTATGGGGATACAGCGTTCGTCTGGGACATATCCCCATTTCTGCAGCACGGCGCGCCATTAGAGACAGCGGCGGTGGCGGGCAATCCCGCGCAGGCCATCCAGAACGCCTGGGGCAGGGCTTGAAACTACGCCTGCCCTTCCCGGAAATTTGACCCAGAATTACGCGGGTCTGCTGACACGCGAGGCATTCACAGCGAGATGCCGGCATAACGAAACATGCAAAGCATACGTCACTGGGGCTGACGGCTTGGCTGGGTTGGCCGCGAGGTAGGCGCCTCTTGCGCATCATTCTCGAAAGGGCATTGAACGCGAGGGCGGCCGCAGGGAACCGTCGGGCCTCGCTTCCCCTTCTACGCGAGGGCTTGGGTAGCGGTTTTGCGAAATAGGCGGGCGATATGAACGCTCCGGTTATCTCGCAAGACCTGTTCGATCGTCTGTTCGCGACCCTGCCGTGGATCGTCGGAATCGGGATCTTGCTGGTCGTCTACGTCATGTCGCGGGGCAGCTTGGGGAAGCGCTCGCCGATCGGGCAGACGTATGCTTGCGCCGGATGTGGACGCCGCGGCGCGCGGGACCACATGGTGCCCGCGACGCACGAAGGCGCCATCAGCTGGTATTGCTCGCGCTGCGCACAGACTAGCTAGCGTTTCCGCCCGACTCGGCTTGGGCACGAATGGTGCGTGGCCGAGGTAGAAAGCGTTCCGCATTCCCATCGATACGCCGAGATCCTCGGCGTTCTCGCACGTCATGGCCTAGGAGCGCTGGTTGGTTCGCGCGGTCCGGACGGCGGTTCGGTGCAAGCTTCCCACGTGCGCGAGGCCCTTGAAGAACTGGGACCGGCGGCCATCAAGTTCGGCCAGCTGCTTTCCACCCGGCCGGATTTGGCGAGCGACGATCTGCGCCTGGAGCTTTCCAAACTGCAGGATGACGTCGTTCCTATCGATGGCTCCGCGATCGTGGCGGCACTGGAAGCGCACCTGGGCGCCCCCGTCGATCAATTCTACTCGGCGTTCGACTTGGAGCCGATTGCGTCGGCCTCCATCGGGCAAATTCACACCGCGGTCCTTCACGACGGCACGCCTGTCATCGTCAAAGTGCGAAAGCCCGATGTCGAGCGGCGTGTTGTCGACGACGTTGAAATCATCCGTCGCGTCGCCAAGGCGCTGGAGCAGCATTGGGAACTCGCGCGCGCGTTCGGCGTGGCCGAGTTGGCCGAAGAATTTTGCGAAACCCTCGTGTCGGAGTTGGACTACACGCGCGAGGGGCACAACGTCGATCGCATGGCGCGCACGTTCGCGAAGTCCCCGAGCTTGCGCTTCCCGGAAATCTTTTGGGAGTGTTGCGGGCCGGGCGTTCTCACGATGGCGCGCCTGAACGGCGTCAAACCCGACGAGGCCGGCCTCGCGTCGCTTTCGGCCGCGGCTCGAAGCAAGAGTGCGCGAACGATCGCGCGATTCACGCTCGAAGGAATTTTTCTGCACGGATTCTTCCACGCCGATCCGCATCCCGGCAATCTCGCGCTGGAACCCGACGGCGTCGTCGACATCATGGATTTCGGTATGATGGGGCGTCTACCAGCGGCGCTGCGGCGTTCGTTGGGCAATCTGTGTATCGCGCTCGAACGGGCCGACGGGGAGCGCCTAACCGACGCACTTCTTGGGCTGACCGAGTCGGCCGAGCCCGTCGACCGCATGCAGATTCGCGGCGAACTGGAGCGCATGACGCGTCGATTCTACGACGAGTCGAGCGAACGTGCGCCGTTGACGCCGATGGTCCTCGAACTGTTCGCGATCGCGCGGCATCATCGCTTGCACCTGCCCTCGAGCGCGGCGATGGCGCTGCGTGCGGTTATGCTGGCCGAGTCCAGCATGGTTCTTTGCGATCCGCAGTCCGATATAGCCGAGTTTGTGCGTCCGATGGCGCGCAAGCTCATACGTGCTCGGCTGGCACCCGAAAACGTGAAAGATCGTGCGCTCGAAGGTTCCCTCGACGCCGCCGACCTGGCGTTCGAAATGCCGTTGCGCATGAACCGTTTGCTGGCCGACATCGAAGCCGGCCGCATGCGCGTCTGGGTAAAGACCGATGGTTTGGACGAGGCGTTGGCACGGATGGAGAGATTATTCGCTCGCAGCAACGTCGCAACGCTGGCGGCCGCCGTTATCGTGGCCGTGGCGATCCTCGCGCTGCTCTGGCGGCACGGGTGAGATCAGACTTGTAAGACCTCGCGGATTTCGGGGACGTCGGCGGTCACGATGGCTTCGATCGCGCCTTTGAGCGTGATGTTGGCGGCCGAACAGCCGCCGCAGGCGCCCAGCATCTGCACGAACGCGGTTTGCCCTTCGACGCGTATCAGCCACACTTCGCCGCCATCGGCCTGGATGCCGGGGCGGACCTTATCGAGCGCGGCGTTGACGCGTTCTGCAACCGTCATTGGGAGCTACTGACCGTATCCCGTCATCAGTTCGTGCATGCGCTTGGTCATCGCCAGCGCGTCGTCCCACTTGCGCTGCCACATGTTGCGTCCGAAGATCAACCCGACGCAGCCGGCTTCCATCGCGACCTTGGCTTTATGAATCGTCGCATCGTCGCCCATCTTGCTGCCGCCCGACACCAGCACCAGCGTCCGTCCCGCCGATTTCACGACGCGCTGCAAGCCTTCCAGATCGGTGAACTGCAGTTTGTCGAACGGCTTGGGCGAGGCGGCAGCCGTCGCGGCGTCCCACTTGGGCTCGTTGAGCTTGACGACATCGCATCCCATTTCGCAAGCGACGCGCGCCGCATAGTCGACCGCGTAGAGTGACTCGACGCCGCCTTTGGCTTTGACCGCCGAGCCGCGCGGATAGGCCCAAACGATCAGCGGCATGCCGTAGCGCTCGCACTCGCGGCGCACGTCGTTGCATTGCGCGATGTCGACGTCTTGTGCGGGGCTTCCCACGTAGAGCGTATAGCCGACCGCATCGGCGCCCAGCCGCACGGCATCTTCGACCGACGACGTCAGCGATGAGAACGCCTCGTCGTCGGGCGGAATGTTCGTCTTACCGTTGATCTTGAGCACCAAGGGAACTTTGCCCGCATACTGCTTGTGATATTTTTCTGCCAGGCCGACGTGCAGCGCGATCGCCGAAAAGTTTCCCGCGACGGCCAAGCGGTAGATCCAATCGGTGTCCAGCGAATCCGGGTTGTCGAAGAAATCGACCGGGCCGTGTTCCAGGCCTTGATCGATCGGCAAGATCATCAACGAACCATTGGCCGGTCCGTGTTCGTACATCAAGCGGTGCAATCGTACGCGCTTTCCGGTGGAGAGATTCAAGTCGTCAAAGGTCGGACGACGAACGCTCGTGGCCATGCGGTTGGGAACTCCTCGCGGTAAAGGGGGGTATATCCGGCTTCGGTTAGGTCCCGACGGGCCCCTCGTTTCGAAGGAGCGGTTGGACGCGCTGGTCAAAGGGCCGCGCGTGAACGAGCAAGTCGGATTTATTGGGATCGGGGCGATGGGCGAGCCGATGGCGCGCGCGCTGCGGACGGCGGGCTTCCCCGTTACCGCGTGCGTGCATCGCAAGCGAGCGCCATTGGAGCGTTTACTGGCCGATGGCGTGATCGAGGCTGCCGACCCCGCGACCGTGGCGGCGTCGAGCAACGTGGTGATCACCTGCGTTCCCGACGCGCCTGATGTCGAGGAGGCGCTGTTTGGTGAACGCGGGGCCGCGTCGGGCGCCCCCGCCGGCACGCTCTTCATCGATATGTCCACCATCTCTCCGGTTGCTACGCGCGCTTTCGCGGAGCGACTGAACGAGATGGGTTGCTCGCTGGTCGACGCTCCCGTCAGCGGCGGCCCGGTTCGAGCGGTGTCCGGCACGCTGGCGATCATGGCGGGAGCCTCCGACCAAGACTTCGCGCGTGCCGAACCGGTCCTGCGGGCGATGGGGACGCCGCATCACGTCGGTGCGGTCGGCATGGGCGAGACGGTGAAGCTCGTCAATCAAATCTTATGCGCCTCGATCATGATTGCCGACGTCGAAGCGCTGTCGTTCGCGCGCGCGGCCGGAGCCGATCTCGACGCGGTGCGCAGGGTCATTTCGACGGCGACAGGTTCGAACTACCTGTTGGAGCAATGGCTTCCTAAGATGTGGCTGGCCGGAAACCTCGACGGCGGATTCGCGCTCGATCTGTTGCGCAAGGATCTGCGCGCGGCGCTCGATGCGGCGCGCGCGATGGAGTTTCCCATGCCCGCAACCTCGGTTGCCTACGAACGCTACACCGACCAATCGGCCCGCGGAGACGGTGCGTCGGACTACAGCGCGATTGCGAAGTTCTATGAGCGACTCGCCGCAGATTAAGCGCGGCTCTTTCACGAAGAATGCCGATTTTAACAAGAAGATCCTCGTCGTCGACGATGAATCCGCAATCCTTCAAACCCTGCGGTTCAATCTCGAACGCAGCGGCTACGCGGTCGTGACCGCAACCGACGGACGCACCGCGGTCGCCCTCGCGCAACGCGAACAGCCCGACCTCGTCGTGTTGGACATCATGCTGCCCGTCCTGGACGGAATCGAAACGTGCAAAGAGATTCGTAAGTTTTCGTCCGTGCCGATCATCATGCTGACGGCCAAGGATCGCGAGATCGATAAAGTGCTCGCGCTGGAACTGGGCGCCGACGATTACGTGACCAAACCGTTTGCCCTGCACGAGTTTCTCGCACGCGTGAAAGCGCGACTGCGCCGACCGATCCCCTCGACGGTCGATCACGATGCCGCCGTGGCCATCGGCGACATCGTCTTGGATCCGTCGCGCCAGTCCCTCGTGGTGCGCGGCAAGGACACTGCGCTCGCGCCCAAAGAGTTCGCGTTGCTGCGTGTGCTCATGGAGAATCACGGACGGGTCGTGACGCGCCAGACGTTGCTGGACAAGGTCTGGGGCTACGATTTCGACGGCGAACAGCAGACCGTCTCGGTACACATTCGCTGGCTGCGCGAGAAGATCGAGGCGGACTCGAGCAACCCGCACCACATCGTGACCGTGCGTAGCCGCGGCTACATGTTCAAAGGCTGAGGAAACGCTATCGACGCCGTCGCGATCCTGGCGTTGCTGATCGGCGTTGCGGCGGGCGTCGGCGGCAGCGTCGCATTGCGCCGGCGGCGCGCGCCCCCGCCCGCGCGCGTTGAGGAGCGCGTGCTGCCGCACGCGCCCGACGGTGCGTTCGAGCGGCTGATTCGCGCCCTGCCGTTGGGCGTGCTCGTGCTCGATCCCAGCGCTCGGGTCGTGGTCGCCAATCGCGCCGCGGGGGCGGTCTTCGGGTTCGACCCGACGCGCGCGGCGGGTTTGCACGTGATCGCGATCGTTCCGAATCTCGAACTCGAACGGCGCGTCGACGAGGCGCTCGAGGGCGAAGCATCCCTGGCCCCGCTGATCGTCTCGGGGAAAGCCGGCAATCGCACCTACGCAATTTCGGCCTATCCCTTAGTCGACGGCGAAAGCCGCATCGTGGGCGCGCTGGTATTGGCCGACGATCAAACCGAGTTCCTCGCGCTCGAACGCGCGCGCCAAGATTTTCTTTCCAACGTGTCGCACGAGCTGCGCACCCCGTTGTCGTCGATTAAATTGATGCTCGAAACGGTGGCCGCGTCGCCGGACGCGCAGACCGCGACGCTATTCTTGCCGCAAGCCCTGGCCCAGGTCGATCGTCTGGTGACCCTGGTCGCGCAACTGCTCGATCAGGCCCGCGTCCAGTCGGGGCAAATCCAATTGCACCTGCGGAAGATCGACTTGGAAGAAGCGCTGCGCCCGATCGTGGCGTCGTTCGAGCCCCAGGCGACGGCCAAGGGCGTTGCGTTGCGGCTGGTGCGATCGCGCCCGGTTGCGATGGAGGCGGATCCCGATCGGCTCGCCCAAGTTTTTGTCAACCTCATCGACAACGCGCTGCGACATACGCCCGGCGGCGGCACGGTTGGCGTGGAGCTCGACGCCGATGCGAGCGATGCGATCGTTCGCATTCGCGACAACGGCATGGGCATTCCGTTTAAGGATCTCCCGCATATCTTCGAGCGCTTTTACGTGGTCGACCGTTCGCGGGCTCGCGACATTTCCGGCGCGGGGCTGGGGCTCTCGATCGCCAAGCAGATCGTCGACGCCCACGGCGGCAGCATGACCGTCGAATCGATGCTGGGCAGCGGCGCGACGTTCACGGTTCGTCTGCCCGTGCGGCCTTCTTAATAGTCCTTAATATCGGCTTAAACATGGCTTAGGTTGCTTCGCCTACGATGGTGAGGTTTTGAAGCCCGCGTCCCCGAGCCGCGCAAACGCCCAAGAGGCCGTCGCCAAGGCGTTGCTCTTTGCCGCCAGCGCCGTGGTCATCGTGGCTATGGTTGCGATCGTCGGCTACCTTGCCGTCGAGGGAACGCGACTCTTTTTTGCCGACCACGTCTCGCCGTTCACCTTTCTATTCTCGACGGATTTTTCGCCGGACCTGCGACGTCCGGGCGCGGCGGTCTTCATCGTCGGCTCGTTGGCGATCACGCTGTTTGCCGTGGGAATCGGCGGTCCGTTCGGCGTCGCGGTCGGCGTCTTTCTTTCCCAACTCGCGCCCAAACGTTTGGCGGAAGTCATGCGCCCGGCCATCGAGATTCTGGTCGGCATTCCATCGGTCGTCTACGGCTGGTTGGGCCTGACGCTGCTGGTTCCGTTCGTGCGCACGCACTTGGGGAGCCTCACGGGATTTGGCTTGCTGACCGCCGGCGTCGTGCTGGCGGTGATGATACTTCCGACGGTCATCTCGCTCTCCGAGGACGCGCTGCGGTCGGTTCCCGTGGCGATGCGCGAGGGCTCGCTGGCACTGGGCGCGACGCGCTGGCAGACGATCTATCGCGTGATCCTGCCGTCCGCGCGCAGCGGCATCACGGTCGCGATCATTTTGGGCATCGCTCGCGCGATCGGCGAAACGCTGGCCGTACAGATGGTCATCGGCAACGCGGCCATCTTGCCCAAAGGCTTAGCGAGCCCGACGGCCTCGCTGACGACCGAGATCATCACCGACATGGCCAGCGCGCCGACGGGCTCGGTACTCTATCACTCGCTGTTCGCGATGGCATTCTTGCTGCTGCTCGTGGCGATGGGATTGATCCTGGCCGTGCGCGTTGCGGTTCGGCGCCCCGCATAGATGACGACGTTGCAGCCGGCCTCGCCGCATCGATTCCGACGCGATACGCTTTTACAGCGTCGCGCGGTCGATCGGATCGCCACCGTGCTGTTGTGGACGGCGGCGATCGGCGTGCTGGTGCTGCTCGCGTTTTTCATCGGCTACATCGTCTACCTGGGCGCGGGCGCGATCTCGTGGCATTTCCTGACCGCGCCGCCTAACGAAGCCAAGGCCGGCGGCGGCATCGGTCCGGAAATCTACAACTCGTTTTACATTTTGATCCTCACGCTGGTGTTTACGACCCCGATCGCGTTGGCCGGCGGGATCTTCCTGCAAGAGTACGCGCGGCCGGGGCCCTTTACGACCGCGGTGCAGTTCTGCGCCGAATCGCTGTCGACGATCCCCTCGATCGTGCTCGGACTGTTCGGCATGATTTTGTTCGTCAACGTGTTGGGCTGGAAGTTCACCGCGTTGGGCGGCGCGCTGACGCTAACGATCCTGAACCTGCCGGCGCTGATGCGCATGACTCAAGAGGCGCTTACGGTCGTCCCGGAATCGTACCGCGAAGCATCGATGGCGTTGGGTGCGACCAAGTGGCAAACGATTCGCCGCGTCGTCCTTCCCAGCGCGATCGCCTCCTTGACCACCGGAATCGTCCTGATTTCCGGGCGTATTCTGGGCGAAACCGCGGCCCTGATCTTCACCGCCGGAACCAGCGTCTCGGTCGGGCGCTCGGCCTACGACTTGAGCCCCTTTCACACGGCCGAAACGCTCTCGGTCCATCTGTGGTACACGCACTCGGAAAGTTTAATTCCCGACGCCGCGAAGGTGGGCAACGGTTCGGCGCTGGTGCTCCTGGCGATGGTGCTGATCTTTAATCTCTCGGCGCGCTTCATCGGGCGCGCGCTGTCCAAACGTTTCACGGCCGCATAAGGACCTCATGATCAAACTTCAAGTCGAAGATCTCGACGTGTTCTATG
Source organism: Vulcanimicrobiaceae bacterium (assembly GCA_036510515.1). Lineage (GTDB taxonomy): Bacteria > Vulcanimicrobiota > Vulcanimicrobiia > Vulcanimicrobiales > Vulcanimicrobiaceae > JALYSX01. The sequence goes on along the minus strand of DATCDS010000020.1, from coordinate 13,358 downwards.
GGCCCTTTCAAGCGATCAAGAACGCCTCGCTCGACGTTCCGCAAAATCGCGTTACGGCGCTGATCGGCCCCTCGGGCTGCGGCAAGTCGACCTTCATTCGCGCGCTCAATCGCATGCACGACCTTCAGCCCGACGTCAAGGTGGACGGCCGAGTGATCCTCGACGGCGAGGACATCTACGCGCCGGGCGTCGACCCGGTCGCCATCCGCCATCGAATCGGCATGGTGTTTCAGCGCCCCAACCCGTTTCCCAAGTCGATCTTCGAGAACGTCGTGTACGGCCTGCGTATCCACGGCGAGAACCGGCGCTCGACGCTGATGGAGATCGCCGAACGCAGCTTGCGCCACGCGGCGCTCTGGGACGAGGTCAAGGACCGTCTGGAGAAATCCGCGCTGGTGCTTTCCGGCGGTCAGCAGCAGCGCCTGTGCATCGCGCGGTGTCTAGCCGTCGACCCCGACGTCTTGCTGATGGACGAGCCGGCCTCCGCGCTGGATCCGATCGCGACCAGCAAGATCGAAGACCTGATTTCCGAGCTGCAGAAGGACTACACCGTCGTCATCGTCACCCACTCGATGCAGCAAGCCGCGCGCATCTCCGATTTTACGGCGTTCTTTCTGATGGGCGAGCTGATCGAGCACGCGCCGACGCGTACGATTTTCACCAACCCGCGCGACAAGCGGACCGAAGACTACATCACCGGCCGCTACGGCTAGGGCTGGTCGTGAGACGGAGAGAACCCGCGGGCATGGCCTCGACGATGCGCGCCCTGAGCAAGCTCAAACCCGAGCCGGGCTTTACGCTCCACGACGTTCCGATTCCCTCGATCGGCCCGACCGAAGTCTTGATCCGCGTCGAAAGAGTCGGACTGTGCGGGACGGACTTTCACATCTACGCGTGGGACAAGTGGGCGCAGGCACGCGTGCACCCGCCGCTGGTCATCGGTCACGAGTTTATGGGGCGGGTTGCGGCCGTCGGCGATGCGGTGCATAGCGTGTCGGTCGGCGATCGCGTCTCGGCCGAAGGGCACATCGCGGATCTCACCTGCCTGTTGTGCCGAACCGGCCAAGCGCATATCTGCGAACGCGTGAAGATCATCGGCGTCGATCGCGACGGTTCGTTTGCCGACTACATCGCGATGCCCGAATACAACGTCTGGAAGCTCGATCCGGCGATTCCCGACGAATACGCCGCCATCTTCGATCCGCTCGGCAACGCCGTGCACACGGTGATGGCCGCCGGCGTTTCGACCAAGAGCGTCGTGATCACGGGCGTCGGTTCGATCGGATTGATGGCCATTCCGGTCGCGCGCGCCGCGGGCGCGGCGGCGGTGTACGCCGTCGACGTGAATCCCGCCAAGCTCGAACTGGCCAAACGCTTGGGTGCCGACGAGGTCTTTTCGGCCGCCGATGCCGACATCGTCGCGAAGGTCCACCATCTGACCAACGGCGATGGCGTCGACGTCTTGCTGGAGATGTCGGGCAGCGGCTCGGCGATCGACACCGGCTTGCAAATGGTGCGCAACGGCGGCCGCGCGGCGCTGCTGGGCATTCCCTCGGATAACATCAGCATCAACCTGGCCGAGCGCATCATCTTCAAAGGCCTGACCGTGCTGGGGATCAACGGACGCACGATGTTCGAAACCTGGTATCAGACTCAAGCGTTGGTCAAGAGCGGCCGCGTCGACCTGCGCCCGATCATCACGCACGTGCTGCCGTTTGAAGATTTCGACCACGCCTTCGCGCTGATGAAGAGCGGCGAAGCCGCCAAGATCGTCCTCGATGTCAAAGGAAACGCTCCGTGAACGATACGTTCGAACGCAAACTGCAAAGCGATCTGGACGCGCTCGAACGCGCCGGCACGTACAAGCACCTGCGGCACCTGACCACGCCGATGGCCGCCGAAGTGCATATGGAAGAAGCCGGCGACGTGATCGTGCTCTCGTCCAATAACTATCTCGGGCTTTCCGACGAGCCCAGCGTCGTCGAGGCCGGGAAGCGCGGGTTGGATCGATACGGCGCGGGTACCGCGTCGGTGCGTTTCATCTGCGGAACGTACGATATCCATCGCACCTTGGAGGATCGCATCGCGGCGTTTCTGGGAACGCAGGCGTCGCTTACCTACGTCTCGTGCTGGAATGCCAACACGGGCTTGTTTCCAACGATCTGCGAAGAAGGCTCGGCGATTATCTCCGACGAGCTTAACCACGCCTCGATCATCGACGGCTGCCGTTTGGCCGGCAAGGCTAAACGCGAACGCTACAAGCACGGCGACATGGCCGATCTGCAAGCCAAGCTGCAAGCCCTGCAAGGCTGCGCGCCGATTCTGATCGTGACCGACGGCGTCTTTTCGATGGAGGGCAGCGTCGCCAAACTGCCCGAGATCGTCGCGCTGGCACGCACCTATGGCGCCGTCACCGTGGTCGACGATTCCCACGGCACCGGCGTCACCGGAAAGACCGGACGCGGCACGATCGAGCATTTCGGGCTGGAAGGCCAGGTCGATATCATCACCGGAACGCTGGGCAAGGCGCTGGGCGGCGCCGCCGGCGGGTTTGTGGCGGGCAGCCGCGCGTTGATCGAAACGCTGATCCAACGCTCGCGCCCGCAGTTGTTTTCCAACGCCCTGCCCGCAACGGTCGCCTGCAGTTCCTTGCAAGCCATCGACTATCTCGACGCGCACCCCGAACTGGTTGCCAAACTGCGCGACAACGTCGCATACTTCCGCGCGGGGCTCAAGAAGATCGGCTACAAACCGCTGGAAGGTGAGAGCGCGATCGTTCCGATCATCGTCGGCGAGACCGCGTTCGCCATCGCGATCAGCGACAAGCTGCTCGCAAAGGGCGTCTTCGTGACCGGGTTCGGCTTCCCGGTCGTGCCCGAAGGCACGGCCCGCATCCGCACGCAGTTGAGCGCCGCGCTGACCCGCGACGAAATGGACACGGCGCTCGCGGCCTTCGAATCCGTCGGCAAAGAAATTGGGTTATTGAAGTAAGTGGCAAAGCTTTACTTCCGGTACTCCGCGATGAACGCCGGAAAATCGACCGCGCTGATTCAAGTCGCGCACAACTACGAGGAAAACGATCGTTCGGTGCGTTTGTACACGGCCACGGTCGACGATCGCTTCGACGTGGGCTATATCACGTCGCGGTTGGGCCCGCAGCGTCATTCGACGACGTACGATCGAACGACCGATTTCTACGCCGAGCTCGAAGTCCCGCAAGATCTTTCGTGCGTCCTCGTCGACGAATCTCAGTTTCTGCTGCCCGAGCAGGTCCGCCAGCTCCACCGCGTGGCGCACGTCCTCAACCTGCCGGTGATCTGCTACGGCCTGCGCAGCGATTTCCAGGGCGAACCCTTTCCAGGCTCGGTCTACTTGCTGACGCTGGCCGACAGCTTGGAAGAGATCAAGAACATCTGTTCCTGCGGTCGCAAGGCCACGATGAATCCGCGCTTCGATGCCGATGGCAAGCGTATCACCGCCGGCAGCCAGATCGCCATCGAAGGCCCCGTCGTCTACCGCCAAATGTGCGGCCGCTGCTTCTACACCAAGTTCGACTAACGCCCCGCTAGGGGATAAAGTACATGGGATTGGGGAGTTTGAAGAGTTGCTCGGCGAAGCCGCCGTGCAAGTCGCTCCATTGATCCCCGACCGACGCCAGGATCGTGTAGCCGCGTTTGGCGATGGCCGCACGCGCGCCGGACTTAAACGGAATCACCGACTTGGCGTGATCGCCGACGGGCCGAAAGTAGATTCCCACCGGCGCCGGATATCCGACCTTCGAGAGATTGGCGAGGGTGGCGGCGCGCAGCGTCGTGCGACGTCCGGTGATGAAAAAAATTGCAACGCCTTGACCGCGCAGACGCTGGACCAGGTGCATGGTCGGGACGATGGCGGGAAACCCCATCGCCAAGGCGGCGTCGTAGGATTTCTGGTCGAAGCCGAAGCTGTGCTGCTGCTCGTAGGGGAAGTCGGAGAGCGACGTGTCGTCGATGTCGAACACGACCGCCGGCCTGCGTATGTGCTGGCGTAGGCGCTGGGTGACGTAGGCCTCGACGCGATTGTCGACCTTGCTCGCGTCGCCTTCGTAGCGACCCGACGTGAAGTAGGCCAAAATCTGATTTTCGAGCACGCCCAGATTGGGGAAGCCGCCGTCGTAGGCGGTGCAGCCGTTGGCGCCGGCTCGCGCCTGCGAACACGAATCGGCGCGCGCCGATCCCACGAAGAAGCTTGCGGCCAAGCCGGCCGTCAATGCCATGGCCATCAGGCGCCGAACGATCATCACTCTTCCTCCAAGACGAAAGCGCGGGACGTATCCCTGCGGGAAGGGTTCCGCATGGACGCGTCTTTTCTTTTTATGCATCGCCGTCGCCGAAACGGTCGTAGGTGCGCAGCGCCGGGAAGCGCCAGGCCCAGATCGCGATGACGACCAGCGTCGCGCACCCGCCCACGACCACCGATTCGACGGGGCCGATGAATCCCGCAAGCGTCCCCGATTCGAACGCGCCCAATTGGTTGGAGGCACCGATAAAGATGTTTTCGATCGCGCTGACCCGCCCGCGCATCGCGTTGGACGTGCCCAACTGTACGAGCGTCGCGCGGATCACGACGCTGACGATATCGAAGCCGCCGGTGAGCGCCAAGGCGATCAGCGATACGACCAGATTGTGCGAGATGCCAAAGACGATCGTCGCGATCCCGAAGCCGGCCACGCACCACAGCATCAGCGGTCCCGCGTGACGTGTCAGCGGATGGCGCGCGATATAGGCGGCAACCGCGGTCGCGCCAACCGCCGGCGCGCTGCGCAGCGCGCCGAAGCCGATCGGCCCGATATGCAAGACCGCGGTGGCAAAGATCGGCAGCAGCGCGGTCGCGCCGCCGAAGAGTACCGCAAACAGATCGAGCGAGATCGCGCCCAGCACCACCGGATGCTTGAAGATGAAACGGATGCCGTCCATTGCGGCCTGCGGCTCGAGATCGCCGTCTGGTTGTTCGCGCGGCGTCAGGAACGAAAACGCAATCGCGCCGCACGCGTAGGACACGGCGGCGACCGCAAAGGCGAGCGGGACGCTTGCGGCGAGCAACAGGCCGCCGACGGCCGGACCGCCGATCGTGATGACCTCGCTGACCGATGTCGACAGCGCTTGCGCTCGAACGAAGCGATGGGCTTTAACGACGCTGGCCAACAGCGCCCGTTCGGCAGGATCGCCCAGGCTATGCGCGATGCCGATGACCGCGATCGCGCAAAAATTGAGCGCGAGCGATCGCGACCCGGTCAGGATCAGCGCGACGAAGCCGAGCTCGGCAACGACCTCGCCGCACGCGCAGAGCATGCAGACCATCCGGCGATCGAAACGATCCGCCATCATTCCCGCGGGAATCGCGAGTACGAGCTGCGGGAGGAAGAGCATCAGCCCGGCCAGGCCGAGGTCGAACGCGTTATGGCGCAGCGTATAGATCTGCCATCCGATCGCGACCGACTCGATGCTGTAGCCGAAGCGTGCGCTCTGTCGCGCGACGAAATAGGCAAGGTATTCCCGGTCCCGCAACAGCTCGCGCACGCGGCCTTGGGTTGCCGGATTCTTCCGCGAACCCTTCAAGGTCCCCGGCTCGGAAAAACGGAATTGCGCGAGATGGATTCCTCCCAACGCTTCACGATCCGTGTGGTCGATTACGATCCGCGGTGGACGGCGGTCTTTTCGCAACTGCGCGAACGCCTTCGACCTGCGGTCGGTGATTTCGCCGCGGGTGTCGAGCACGTCGGCGGCACGGCAGTTCGCGGGCTCGCCGCCAAGCCGATCATCGACATTGACGTCATTGTGAAGAAAGACGATGTCGCGCGTGCGATCGATGCGGTCGAGGCGATCGGTTACAAGCATCTGGGCGATCTCGGGATTCCGGGACGCGAGGCCTTTACCGCGCCCGAGGGGCTGCCGCCCCATCACCTCTACGTGTGCGTGAAAGGTGGCACGGCCGTCCGCAATCATCTCGCGCTGCGCGAATATCTGCGCACGCATTCCGACACCGTTGAAGCCTACGGCGCCCTCAAACGCGATCTGGCCATGCGCTTCCCCGACGACATCGACGCCTACGGAAGCGGCAAGACGACGTTCATCGCCAGCATCCTAGAAGCCGCCGCCTTCGGCCGAGACGAGTTAGACGCGATCCGCGAACAAAATATGCCGCGTTAGTTGAACTTGATTCCGGCTTTTTGGATTTCTTGGTAGGGCAGTAGCCACACGAGCGATTCGTCGTGAAGATCGACGACTTGGATGTGGTTGCCCCACGGGTCGCGGAAATCGCAGCGGAAATGCTTGCCCAACGGCAGGTGATATTTCGAGGTCAATTTCTCGCGAACTTCGGCGATCTGCGCTTCGTCGCGGACCATGAGGCCGAAGTGGCGCGTGCGGTCCGGTCGAACTTCTTCGACCTCGAAGATCGCGAGGAACTGGTGCTCGCCGATCTTGAAGAACGCGTCGCCTTCACCCTCGTCGAGCTTCTCGAGCCCGAAGACGTCTTGGTAGAAGGCCACGGCTTTCTCAATGTCGTCAACCTCGATCGCGATGTGGTTAATTCCGTACACGTGGACGCTCATGGCACCCTTATACCCTTGGAACGAACTGGCGCCCTCTTGCGTTAGGTAGTGGACTGGCCGTCCGGCCGAAAGGGACTATCCGTGCTGAAGTATCTCGTGAGCGCCCTTCTTGTGGCGTCGATCGCATTTCCGCTGGCGGCGCGCGCCGATCTCCAGGAAGTGATGATCAAGAACCACACCGACAAGAGCGCGTGGATCACCATCTACACGGCCAATAACCTTTTTGAGTCGTGGGAAATAACGGGAATGGCGTTCTGCCTGCGGCCCGGCGTCTGGCAGCATGTGGGCTTGGCCAAACCAAAGCGCGAAATCAAGGTGCGTGCAGAGGTCAAGTCGGGTCCGAATTGCACCGGCAATAACCTCGTCGACACCTACGACGAGCGCAAGGGCCTCAATCAGTACAACATCACCGCCGGCCTCTATCCCAACGGCAGCAGATATAACCTCTGGTTCTAAAAGCGATCGCACTATTCGCCAAGTCACCGTCGAAGTTTCTCGGCTAAGGTGCCGAGATGGAACATTCTCTAGGACGTTACGTCTATGGCTTGGCGGCGATTGGTTTTGGTATTTCTGTGGCCGAGAACGGCCCGAGCCGGAGCTGTCGCGCTGGGTACAATCTACTTCATCTTACGCGTTCGGCATTTGTGTTGTCTCGTTCGCACTAGAACAGCTATTCTATCTCTCCGCGACGGCAAGTCTTGTTCCGAAATGGATTCCGCCCGGGCAAATGTTCTGGGCGATCGCAACGACCGCCGCGCTTGCTCTTGCCGCCATCGCTCTACTCACGGGCTTCTTGGCCTGGCTTGCGTCTGCATTGACCACGGCGATGATCGTGGGTTTCGGACTGCTGGTATGGCTGCCGGCGCTCGTTGCCGATCCACGTAGCTTTTCGAACTGGTCCGAAAGTGCGGAGACGCTCGCGATCGCCGCGACGGCGTGGATAGTCGCGGACTTTGTCGGCCGAAAAATATTCGGATCATGAAAAGGCACTATTTCGCCTATTTTTGGCGATATTCGTGCGCGGCGGGTCGCCCTCAAGTTGACCCAAGTGGAAGTTGCTCGCCGGGCCGGTGCGGCGCGCATCAAAGGAGATATTCGGTTCGCCGGGTACCCTGCGGCAGCGGAGGGCTTACGTTATGGGGAATGCCGACCTCATCTTGCGAATTTTTATCGCGGTGGCAACCCTGGCAGTTGTTGTCATGCTCCTGCTGGCCAACTATCGATCGCGCGAACCGTTGCCGCAGAACGTCGTTACATCGCGCGGATACGCCTTACGGCGCTATTGGTTCTGGCTCGTCCTCGTCGTCGCGGTCGCCACTTTTATGACCACGATACCGTTTTTCCCATACCCAAGAGCGAGCGCTTCGGCGAATGCCAGGCATTTCAAGGTCGTCGCCCGGCAATATAGCTTTGCGGTTCCGGCGGTCGTCCCGTTCGATCAGCCGGTCGTCTTCGATGTGACTTCCGTCGATGTCAATCACGGTTTCGGTATTTATGGACCCAACGGTGCGATCGTCAGCCAAGTGCAGGCCATGCCTGGATATATCAATCACTTGCCGGTGACGTTCGCAGTGAAGGGACATTACGTGATCCGATGCCTAGAGTTTTGCGGGATAGCGCACGCCGCCATGCAAGCGGGGTTCGACGTTCGATGAGCCGCGACAACGTGAAAACTGGCGCCGGCGTACGCGTCATGTGGACCTACCTCGCCACCGGGCTGGCGATTTTCTTTCTGATGCTGCTGACCGGGATCGGGCTACGGGCTGCCCAGGCCGGTTGGATTCCGGTCGACCCGGGGACGTTCTACTCGCTGTTGAGCCTCCACGGCGTAGGCATGATCGTCGCGATGGCGGTGGCCGGACTGGGAATTCTTTGGTATCTCGTCCGCCGAGAAATGGATCTCGACGAACGGATCGCCTTTCTCGCCCATGGCTTTTTCATAGCCGGCGTGCTTTGCGTGATCGTCAGCGTCATCCCCGGAAGGTATGGATCGCTCTGGACGATGCTCTATCCGCTGCCGTTCGTTGGGACGTACTGGCCGAGTTGGGCGACGGGTGCGTGGCTTATCGGCAACGCGCTGGTGATGATCGGGTTCATGCTGTGGTGCGCTCAAGTGCTGGGCGCGCTGCTCGCAAAATACGGCGGCATACGCGGGATGCTCGCGATCGACTACGTCTTCCGCAATCGAGCGTTTACGGAGCGCGGCGGCAAGCCGCCGCCGCCGGCTATGTTCGCTGCGGCGATCACGGCCTTCGATGGATTCGTTACCGGAACGGTTGGCCTGGCAATCGGTACGGCGCTGATCGTGCACTGGATCGATCCGACGGTCGCCATCGATCCGCTCTGGGCAAAAAATCTCACGTACCTTTTCGGCCACTCTATTGCCAATCTCACGATGTATATGGCGGTAGCTGCGGTCTACGTTGGGTTGCCTCTCTGCACCAAGCGCGAGTATCACACCTCGCCGCAGTTGGCGATCGCGTGGTGGGCGACGTTGGTCTTCGTTATCATCGCCTACTTCCATCATCTCTACATGGATTTCGCACAGATGCAGTGGATGCAGTTCGTCGGAGAGATCGCATCGTATCTCGCGGCGATTCCGGTCGTCGTGGTAACCGTATACGGCGGCGTCATGCTCGTTCACCGTTCGGGGATGCGCTGGTCGCTCGGCTCGATGTTTCTCTACGCGGGCATGATCGGCTGGGTTGTCGGCGGCATCGGTGCCGTGCTCGATGCCACGATTCCGGCCAACGTCGATCTGCACAATACGCTCTGGGTGCCCGGGCATTTTCATACCTATTTGCTCGAAGGCGTGCTGCTGTTCGTCCTTGGATGGGTGTTTGTGAATCTCGAGCAGCGATCCGGCGCACTATCCGGGCTAGCGACGCGCTGGCTCGTAGCCATCGGCATGTTCGGCGGGGGCAGTCTCTTCCTACTGGCGTTTTACGTCGCCGGCGCGTCCGGCGTGCCGCGCCGATATGCGGTCGAACCCGTTCCTGGACCCTTCTGGGCGGGGTTTGCGACGACCGGCGCGATCGTTTTCCTGATCGGTTTCGCGATCTGTGTCATCGAGGGGATACGTCTCGCGCGTCTGGGCGCGATGGAGGTAGCGCATGACTAAGGGGAAGATCGCCGCAACGCTCGTCCTGCTCGCAACCGTCGCGTTCGCGCTCGCGCCGCTGGTTCGCCCGAGCGTGGCCGAACTTCCCATTCCGCTGCACCATCTGTTGCATGCTATGATGATCGCCGGCGGAGCGCTTTCCGGCATCCTCCTGGCGGGGAGGATGCCGCGCGAGCGACGCAATGGCACGGTTTGGCTGGTCGTTGCGATACTGTCGCCGGTGTTCGCAATGCTCTTGATGTGGCCTTCGGCATATTCGTACCTCGAGACGCACCCTTACGGGCACGTCGTCGAACACCTCGGTCTGGTTGTGCTAGGTTTGCTCACGGGTTACGGCGGCCAGCGCTACGCCGCGGGTATCGGCTGGGCCTCCGGAATCGGCATCACGGCAATGGCCCTGCTCGCGATCGGCGGCTATGGTGTGGCTCCAACCGTCGCAACGCAAACACCATCCGCGCAGCCCGCGACCGGTGCCTTACGAGCGCCCAACCTCGCGCACGGATCGGCGCTCTTCGCGCAGAATTGCGCCGTGTGTCACGGCGCGACCGGCGCCGGCGGCGAAGGGCCGAAACTCCAGAACGAACGCTCCCGCAAGTCGCTCGCGCAGGCGGAGCAATGGATCGAGAATCCCAGTCCTCCGATGCCAAAACTCTATCCCGGAACGCTTTCGTCCCAAGACGTTACGGACGTCGCGGGCTATATCGAAACGCTGCGCTGATGGTCTATTGGCTGACGGCGCTCGCGTCGGCTTCGGTTATCGCGCCGGCCTTGTTGCCCCAAGACGAGCGTACGTAGGTCAGCACGGACTCCCCTCAATCGCGGAGCGCCTTGTGCGCCGTAAACGGGCGCTGCAACTGCACGATCAGCACCGCCCAGGCCGCCAACGCGACTGCCGCAGCAAAGCGCTTCTCTGGTTGGGCTAACCACAGCATTCCGGCGGCGACCCACAGTCCGAGGATGACGTAACCCAAACGGCTATCGTTCATCTCTGAAAGAGTCGGAATATTCTTTACGCCTTCGCGATGCGAACGCCGAATCCACCAAACGAACGGGACGATCCGTTGCAGATATCCCACCACGGCCGTTCCGATGTAGTACCACACCGCGAAGGCGGCGGCCATTTCGAAAGCCCCCGCGGTATAGGCCGCGGAAGCTGCCAGCGCTCCGGCGGCGCTCGTCACGCCGTACGCGAACGTTTCGCGTTGGTAGGCGGGATTACGGGCGCGGGCGACCGCAAACACGCCGGCGCCGACGGCGATCGCTAGCGCCAGCAAGGCGTACCCACCGAGCGCTCCACTTGCGAGGGCAACGAGCGTCGCGATGGTTACGGCGATCGCGAGCACGGATATGCGGGGCTCGACGTTCACACGCTCGAACATCCGCATCAATCGAAAGGTCACGGCCGTGACGAGCGTTCCGAAGAAGCCGGCAAGCCCGACCAGCGCGTGATATCGCGCGACGTCGCCCACGCCATACCCGCGCGCGAAACGATCCGCTAACCAGACGCCGATTCCGATCGTAAGGAGAAGCCACAGCAGCGACAGCACCGCGCCGAGCGCCGGGGCGGGCGGCTTGCGACCGCGCACCGTAACTCCGAGGACGATCGCTTGCAGCAACACCCCGGCCGCCAGGAACGATCCGCCTAACCGCACGAGCGTAAAATTCACCATTTGGAATCCGCCGACGATACACGCGGTGCCCACTACGGCTAGGGCGAGATGGACGAATGCGGCCCGCGGCCAGCGCAACGGCGCCATCGCGACGACCGGAACGAATTGGTAGATTAGCCCCATCGCCACCATCAGGAAGACGCCGACGATCAAAGCATGCAAGAGGGCCAGCGGGGCGGGGTTGCCCAGCAGTATCCAAAGCAACGTTGCGCCCAACATCAGCAATGCCGTGCCGACGAATGCGAGCGGGATCTGCGGCGGCGGCACCGTCTTGGCTCCCTCGTCCACGCCACAAGCATACGTTTCTCGCACTTCGCGAATCCTTCTCCGTTCGTATATGTGGACTTCCCATCAGGCTGATAGCCTGGGCGCGAAGCCCAAATTGTGCGTTATGCCGCTTATCGTTCATCGAATCGTTCAACTCGCGTGTTCGAGACGAACTGCTGAACCCAAATCGATTCCGCACGATCTTCGAGGCCGCCGATGCGGCCGGGGGCCTTCGACGTTCGATTTACTGCGGGATGTCCTCGCAGATCTAGACTCAGCGATGCCGAAGTGGCGAATCGTCGCCGAAAATGACGCGAGTTCGCCGCGGCGGAGGTCGAGAGTAACTCACCCAAGGGAACAGCGGGAGGGCAATTGCGGAGGGTACGGTTGGGAAGTTCGATCAAAAGTCGTTTACGCTGCCCAACCTGCCGGCGACCGTAAGGATTTCCTCGATCAAGGGATGCAACAGGGCAGTGATACGCGAGGTTCCGATCGACGAGCATGTCGTGGTCCGCGAAGGCTGCGACGTCGAGGTCAAGTGAGCGTAGCGTTACGATCGGCGCTTGCGATCAGCTTGCTGTTTACGCGGCCAACGGCTGGTAAGACGCGAGCCGACTTTTGCCTTCACCCCTTCTAGCTTTCCCGCGATTGCTTGGATTTGGCTGCCATCGCGGTCTTCGTGCTAGGTTCTGGTCCGGGATTTGCTGAGCCTAGGCCCTCAAAGTGGTCCAAGAACTACCGCGCTGAATTGAAACAGGTCCAAGAACTAAAGAGTTCTTGGACCTGTACAGGTTGCGGGGGTTCAGGTCCAATAAGTGGTTTTTGGTCCAACAACTACGCCGGCGGCGGGCGGGTGGTCCAACAACTCGCTGAATCCTATTTTTGCGAGACGACATGACTATCTAGATACGCTTCTAGATCCGCTGGCGGCGTTTCTTGGATACTAGCTATCAGCCTCGAAAAAAGCGCTTTCATGATCGCCGCATCTCGCGGCAAGAAGCGCTTGATGTCAGTATAGTCGTTGGCACCCAGTAGTCCCATAACGCCAACGTCGCGCCACCTTAACGCGTTTGGATCTTCGAGGCCGGCGTCGCGAAGATCTAGCCTGATCTGACGCTCTTCTACCGCTGCCTGAACATTTTCCCAGAGGCGGGTCGTGGGATTACGACTCGAGGGCGTTTTCTCCGCGAGGAATTCGAAAAAAGAGCGCAGAGCTGCGATCGCCCGCGGTCGCCTTGACGTGCGCAACCCTGCAACGTAATCGCGCAGTTCAGGCGGCGATACCGAGGCGCAGTCGGTCGACTCCCGATGCCTCAGGAAATTGCGAAGCTCGGATGCATACTGTTGCTTACTTCGATGCTTCGAATGACGAAGCCACTCCGCCACCAGAGGCGGATCTACTGCGTACTTTCCCAATGTCCGTAATGTATATACATGTATTGAATTTACATGTATACTAATTACAGTTATGTTATCCCACCGAACACTTGTTCGATCAACTGCTTTGCAAGGCATTCCGACCCACGCCATTTCTATAAGGCAGCCCTGGGCCTGGGCGATCCTCTATGCGGGAAAGCGTGTTGAGAACAGAACGTGGCCTACGGCTTTTCGCGGCCGGATTTTTCTGCACGCAGCGATACAGGTGGATTGGGATAGCCTCGAAGATCTTGAGTCCGAAATCGAGGCGGTTCCGGAGCCGCGCCCAGTA